>JBKQUU010000029.1:0-45238 GCA_052325485.1 Acidimicrobiales bacterium
ATGAATTATCAATGAAAAACTGGGTGGGAGAAGATTGCGAAAAAAATCGAAATTATAAAATATTGAAAGTTCGAATTTCAATAAAATATGCATATAGAATATAAGAATTAGAAAATATATAAAGTAACAATCATACGAAAAATGAACGGGTAAGCAAAGGCAAAAGTAACAAAGAGCAACAATATAAGAAAGAATGAGACAAATAATGAGTACAAAACTAATATAAAAAGATCTAAAGATCATCTATAATGAAAAAGAGAACAGTAATAGATTTAAGTGATCCAAATTTGAAATTTCCAGACGTTGAAATAAAAGAACTAGATGAAATTGAGAGAGAAGTAAAAGAAAAAATGCAACTAAAGAGAGAGAAGAGAAAGCAAGTAAAATACACTAAGAAAATCATAGAAAAATAGGTAAAGCAGAACCAGATGAAACTCTATCCCAAACAAAAGAGGGGGACAATATGTTAAGCGAATATGAAAAAAACCAGTGGTATATTTAATGCACATAGGTGAATATAATGGGAAACATTGCCTGAAATTTGGAAGTTCAAAAGATTTCGCGAGACGAAATAAGGAACATCTCAAAGATTTCAAAATACACAATGTAATCAAAATTTGGGAAACAATGGCATATCAAATAGTCGAAGACAAATTAAAAAGCCGGCACCTCCTCCTGTTGAATTTGTGATTTACCTCGGGCCGGCCCACATGAGGGTCGGATTAAGGTACAAACTTAGCAGCCGGGCCGGTATGTCGCAGGACGCCCGGCCGCGGCCCCGCAGGCCCAGGCGTCCTACGGCTCCTCAGGGCTAGGCCTGGGCTAGGCCCCCGTACGCCCTAGGCGGGCTATCTGAGCGAAACGTTCGGCGTCGAGGCTGGCCCCGCCGACCAGGGCGCCGTCAATGTCCGCCTGGGCCATCAGCTCGGCGATATTGGCCGGGGTGACCGAGCCGCCGTACTGCACCCTGACCTTGTCCGCCACCTCAGCCCGATAGTGGCCGGCCAGCCAGGACCGGATGGCCTTGCACACCGCCTGGGCGTCCTCCGGGCTGGCCGTACGACCGGTACCGATGGCCCAGATGGGCTCGTAGGCGATGACAATGCCCTCCGCCGCCTGGGCGAAGACCCCGGACAAGCCGGCGTCCAGCTGCCCGACGACCTTGTCCTCGATGAACCCGGCCTCACGTTCGGCCAGGGTCTCGCCCACGCACAGGATGGGGACCATCTCGTGCTTCAAGACGGCCAACAACTTCTGGTTGACGAACTCGTCGGTGTCGCCGAAGTGCTCCCGGCGCTCGGAGTGCCCGACGATGACGTAGCGGACGTTGAGCTTGGCCAGCATGACCGGGCTGACCTCCCCGGTGAAGGCGCCGGAGTCGGCCGGGTGGACGTTTTGCGCCCCTAGGGCGATCGGGATGCTGTCGGCGTCGAGCAGGGTCTGCACCGAACGAAGGGCGGTGAAGGCAGGGTGCACCGAGACCTCGGCCCGGTCGTAGTCGGCGGGGAGCAGCGAGTAAGCCAGCTTCTGGACCACGGCGATGGCGTCCAGGTGGGTGTGGTGCATCTTCCAGTTGCCACTGATGAGCGGCTTTCGGGTGGCCATGGCGCTCCTCAGCCCCTCACCCGGGCGGCCGCTTGGCGCAGGGCGGCCAGCCCCGGGAGGTCGCCCTTCTCGATGAACTCGAGCGACGCCCCCCCACCGGTGGAGAGGTGGTCGACCTGGTCGTCCAGGCCGAACTGCTTGAGGGCGCTGGCACTGTCGCCCCCGCCCACCACGGTGAAGGCCTTGGTCGAGGCCACGGCCTGAGCCACGGCTATGGTGCCGGCGGCGAAGCGGGGATCCTCGAACACGCCCATGGGCCCGTTCCAGAACACCGTGGCCGCGGCGGCGATCTCGTCGGCGAAGGCGGCGGCCGTGCCCGGCCCTATGTCCAGGCCTGTCCACCCGTCGGGTACGTCCGGCCCCACCTGGCGTACCTCACCCTCGGGCTGCTTGCCAGCGCCGAAGGCTCCCCCCGGCGACAGGGCGACTATGTCGGTGGGCAGCAGGATGCGCTTGCCGTTGGCGGCGACCGAGGCGAGCAGGCGCTCGCACGTACCCACCTGGCTCTCCTCCAGCATGGAGGCACCGGTGGTGTGGCCCTGGGCGGCCAGGAAAGTGAAGCACATGCCCCCTCCAACGAGGAGGGCATCGACCTTTTCGAGCAGGGCCTCGATCACGCCGAGCTTGTCGGAGACCTTGGCCCCCCCGAGCACGGCCACGAAGGGCCGTTCGGGGTCGGCCAGCAGCCCGTCCAGCACCGCCACCTCGCGGGCCAGGACGCGCCCGGCCGCCGAGGGCAGGAAGGCGGGTGGACCGACGATGGAGGCGTGCGCCCGGTGGGCGGCGCCGAACGCGTCGTCCACGTACAGGTCCTCGTTTTCGACCAGGGAGGCGACGAAAGCCAGGTCGTTCGCTTCCTCGCCGGCGTCGTAGCGCAGGTTTTCGAGCAGCTCGACCCGGCTGGTGTCGGCGCCCCTGGCTTGCAACAGCTCGTAGAGGTGCTGGCGTACCGGAGAGATCGAGTACTTGGGGTCGGGCTTGCCCTTGGGCCGGCCCAGGTGGCTGCAGACGGTCAGCTTCTCGGCCCCCTGGTCCAGCAACCACGTCAGGGTGTCGAGCGGCAGCCGGATGCGCAGGTCGTCGGTGATCACGCCCCCGCTGATCGGGACATTGAAATCGCAGCGGACGAGGACGCGCTTACCCGCGATGGGGCCAAGGTCTTCAAGTTGGGGAAGGTCCATGGACCTAGGCGCGGCCGGTGAGCAGCGTGAGGTCGACCAGGCGGTTGGAGTAGCCCCACTCGTTGTCGTACCAGCCGAACACCTTGACCAGTGACCCGTTGGCCATGGTGAGCTTGGAGTCGAAGGTGCAACTGGCGGGCGAGTGGACGATGTCGGAGCTGACGATGGGGTCCTCGGTGTAGACGAGCACCTTGGCCAGCTTGCCGGTCGTGGCCGCGGCCTTGAAGGCGTCGTTGACCTCGGCCACGGTGACCTCGCGGCCCAGGATGCCGGTGAAGTCGGTGATCGAACCGTCGGGGACGGGCACCCGCAGCCCGGTGCCGTCCAGGCGGCCCTTCATGTTGGCCAGCACCAGGCTCGTCGCCCGGGCCGCCCCGGTGCTAGAAGGTACGATGTTGACCGCGGCCGCCCGCGCCCGGCGCAGGTCCTTGTGCACCAGGTCGAGGAGGTTTTGGTCATTGGTGTAAGCGTGGACGGTGGTCATGAGGCCCTTTTCGACCCCGAAGGCGTCGTCCAGGACCTTGATCATGGGTACGAAGCAGTTGGTGGTGCAGCTGGCGTTGGAAATGACGTGGTGCTTGGCCGGGTCAAAGGTGTCGTCATTGACGCCGACCACGAAGGTGGCGTCGACATTGGTGCCCGGGGCGGAGATGAGGGCCCGCTTGGCCCCCGCCTCGAGGTGAGCACGGGCCTTGTCACCATCGGTGAAGTGGCCGGTGGACTCGATAACAACGTCTACGCCGAGGTCGCCCCAGGGCAGGGCCTTGGGGTCCCTCTCGGAGAAAACCTTGAAACTGTGCGAGCCGACCGAGATCGTGTCCTCGGAAACCTTCACTTCCTGCTTCAGGACGCCGAACGTCGAGTCGTACTTGAGCAAGTGAGCGTTGCTCGCCGGCGGAGCCAGGTCGTTGGCCGCCACGACCTCGATGTCTGCGCCCTGCTCTAGCACGGCACGAAGGTAATTACGCCCGATACGCCCGAACCCGTTGATCCCAACCCTGACAGCCATGGTCTCTCTCCTCGATCGTCGTCCAGGAGCATCCTAGGTGACCCCGCCGAACGCCCAGTCAAGTACCTGGTCACGCGCCATGCAGGACTTAAGTCCCAACTTCAGGGCCTACCGAGCGGCCAGGCGCTCCAGTACCGACGCCAGCCGGCACGGGTCGTGGGAATGGCCGTCGGCCGCCATCAGGGCTGCCGCCGCCACCTGAACCCCACCGCCGGGACGGGCGGTCGCCGCCGCCGCCGCCGACAGGGCCCCCACCGGGGCCCCAGGGTCGCACACCACAGCGTCGACCACCACGCCATGGTCGGTTAAGGCGGCGAGGTGGTCGTCGGCGTCGAAACCGCCCGTTTCCCCGATCTGCAAGCCCACGTTGCAGACGTAGACCCGCCCCTCGGAGCGGGCCCAAAGCGCCTCGCGGATGCCGGGGACGGCGCACACGGCCAGCACGCTGGTGAACAGGGAACCGGGCCCGATCACGACCTGGTCGGCGGTGGCGATCGCCTCCAGGACCGCCTCGGGCACCGGAGGGCAGGGCGGTTCGACCCAGACCCGGCGCAGGCGCCCCGGGGCATGGGCCACTTTGACCTGGCCCACCAGCTGGCCCACGGTCCCGCCATCGGCCCCGCCGCCCGCCGGTTCGTCCTGTTCGGCGCACAGGACCACAGCCACGGAGGTGGCCGGCAGCACCTTGGCCCGGGCGCCGAGCAGCCCGGCCACGTGGGCGACGGCACCGGCAAAGTCTCCCGAGGTCTCGGCCAGGGCAACGAGCACAAGGTTGCCGAGCGAGTGCCCGTCCAGGTCGCCTCCCCGGAAGCGGTAGTCGAGGGCCCGGGCCCACGCCTGTTCGTCCGGCCCCGGCCCCGCCAGGGCCAGCAGGCACCGGCGGACGTCGCCCGGGGCCGGACCGGTCCAGGACGCTCGCAGCCGGCCGCTGGACCCACCGTCGTCGGCCCCCGAGACCACGGCCGTCACCTGTCGGGCGTACTTGGAAACGGCGGACAAAGTGATGGCCAGGCCGTGCCCGCCGCCCAGGGCCACGACCGACGGCCGGGCCCGGCTGGGCCCGGGCCCCGCGCCGCCGTGCCCGTTTTCGTGCCCATCTCCTCGCCCACCGCCGTGGCGGGGCGGTCCGTTCAACGTTCTACGTCCCCTCAACGTTCTACGTCCCGGTGGATGGCGCTCGGGTTGAAGCCCATCTCCCTCAGCCGGGTGGCGATCTCCTCGGCCAGCACGACGCTGCGGTGGCGACCGCCGGTGCAGCCGATGGCGATCGTGAGGTACGACCGGCCCTCGCGGGTGTAGGCGGGGACGAGGAACTTCAACAAATGGCTGACCCTTTCCAGGAACTCTTTGGCCGCCGGCTGGCCCAGGACATAGCGGCGCACCGGTTCGTCCAGGCCCGTTAGGGGCCGCATCGCTTCTACCCAATGGGGATTGGGCAGGAAACGGACGTCGAACACGTTGTCGACGTCGAGAGGGACGCCATGCTTGAAGCCGAAACTGAGCACCAGTATCTGCATGGCAATGGCATCGTCGCCGCTGAACAGGTCGGCCAGGCGCTCCCGCAACTGGTTGACGTTGAGCTCGGTCGTGTCGACCACGACGTCGGCCATCTCCTTTATGCCTTCCAGGCGCCGGCGTTCGTCCGCGATGGCCTCCAGGACGCCCTCCTGGCCCAGCGGGTGACGCCGGCGGGTGCCCTCGAACCGGCGCACCAGTACCTCGTCGGAAGCCTCGAGGAAGAGCACCGAGACCCGCTCGCCCGAGGCCCGCAGTTGCTCGACGGCCGTCTGCAGCTCGCCGAGCTGGCCGGCGTGGCGGCCGACCACCAATGCCAGGCGCTGAGCCTCGGGCCCGCCGGTGGACACCAGGTCGGCCACCTTGGTGATGAGCGCGGTGGGCAAGTTGTCCATCACGTACCAGCCCAGGTCCTCGAGGGCGGCGCCGGCCTGAGAACGACCTGCTCCCGACAACCCGGTTATGACGACGAACTCGGCCATAGCTCTCAGTGTGCCCGTCTCATCGTGCCCGCGCCCGGCGCCGGACCAGTTTCTCGGCTCGTAAGACGAGCAGGCGGGGGAAGGCGGCCGCCTCTTGGTACTCGTGGGCCCTTTCCAAGAAGCCGGCCGGTGGAGCGGGCTCGACCATCCCCGTAAGGTACAGCCCGGCGGCGGCCAGGCCGTTGACGTAGACGGAAAGGGGCCGGTGGACAAAGGGGACCCAGACGTCCCGGTCGACCTCTTCGACCCCGTGGTGCTCTACCAGGTAGGGGCCGATACGCCAGTACTGCTCGTCCAAGATGTGGTCGTCGACCCAACCGCTGCCCGGGGCCTGCAGGAGCGGGTGGTTCAAGAACAACAGGAACGTGGCCTCCGGGCGTAGCACCCGGCCCACCTCGGCCAGGGCACCGGCCGTCCCTTCGATGTGCTCGAAGACCAGGCAGGCAAAGGCGGCATCGAAGGTGGCGTCGGGAAAAGGCAGCGCCCCCGCCGCCGCCCGGGCGTAGCTGACGCCTGTCCGGCTGACGCCTGTCCGGCTGGCACTTGTCCGGCTGGCCTTTGTCCGGTTGGCCCCGGCCGGCGGCTGCCTGTCGAGCGCCGCTCGGAGCTGGGCGGCCGTCGGGTCCACCCCCACCACCCGCCTCACGCCGGGGAGGCCGGCGGCAAGGCGCGACAGCTGGCCCTCGCCGCACCCGATGTCGAGCACGTCCCGAGGCGCCACCTGCTCGAGGTGGTCCCGCAACAAGGGGATTATCTGTTCGGTGTACTCGGGGTCGGCGCCCTCGGTGAACTTGGTCTGCCACCAGCCCGAGTTGACCTCCCAGAGCTCCTCCGCCTCGGACGGCAATGGGGTGGCCGAGTCATGGTAGAACGCCTCGGTCATACCGGCGCCCTTTCGGCGGCGCCCTCGGCCGCGACACCCTCGGCGGCGGCCCGCCGCGCCTCGCGCAGGGCGCTCCCGGCCCTCCTGTCGCCGTGTATTTTTTCCCACACGGCGTCAGCCACAGGCTGAGGCAGCCAGCTCAGGGACTCCAAAGCCTCTCGGGGAGCCTGGCGGACGGCCTTGATGCCCCCCAGTTCGGCCAAAAGCCGCTTGCGCCGGGCCGTCCCCAGGCCCGGGACACCGTCGAGCACGGAAACGGTCATGCGCTTGCCCCGCAGCTGGCGATGGTAAGAGATAGCGAACCGGTGGGCTTCGTCCCGCACCCGCTGCAACAAGTACAGCGCCTCCGAGCCGCGGGGCACCCGGACCGGTTCGGCCATCGCTGGCAGGTAAACCTCTTCGAACTGCTTGGCCAGTGCTGCCACCGGGATCTCCTCTTCCAGGTTGAGCTCGGCCAGGACCCGTAGGGCGACGTTGAGCTGGCCCTTTCCCCCGTCAACGAGCAGCAATTGGGGCGGGTAGGAAAAATGCCGTTTGCGCTCGGCCACAGGCAGTTCTTTTTCGGTCAGGTAGGCGGTCAGGCGGCGGGTCAGCACCTCTTCCATGGCTGCGTAATCGTCGTTGCCGGGGACGTCGCGGACCTTGAAGCGCCGGTACTCGGCCGGCTTGGGCAGGCCGTCCTCCATGACCACCATGGAGCCCACGTAATCGGTGCCCTGCAGATGGCTCATGTCGTAACACTCGATGCGCAGGGGCG
This sequence comes from Acidimicrobiales bacterium, assembly GCA_052325485.1. Taxonomy (GTDB): domain Bacteria; phylum Actinomycetota; class Acidimicrobiia; order Acidimicrobiales; family Palsa-688; genus Fen-671. Next base: position 7,433 of record JBKQUU010000029.1, read on the forward strand.
CCTCGGGCAAATCGAGGGCGTCCTGGAGGGCGTTGAGGGCACGCGCCCGGGCGTTGTGGTCGGCACTGCGCTTCAATCGGTGCCGTAGGAGCTCTTCGGCGGCGTTCTTGGCCACCATGTCCAGGAGGGCTTTTTTCTCCCCCCGCTGGGGTACGTGCAGACGGGGCCGGCCCACCCCGGCCGCCCTCGGGTCCACGCTGCGCTCGGGCCGGCGTTCGCCCCGCGCCGCCCACCACTCCCTGAGCGGCGGCTCGGCGGTCGCGGCGCGGGCCCGGGCTTCGGCCTGGGCCTCGGCCCGCAGGGCCCACAGCCACTCTTCGAGCAGGTCCTCCTCGTCGACTTGGCCCGGGACCAGCACTACGGGGGGGACCCCGTTGACAGCGTCGGAGTAGTGCTGCTGGAGGATGTTGGCCAGCAACTGGGGAGGGTCGAGGTCTTCCACCTTGTCGACTATGAAGCCCTTGCGGCCCACCACCCGCCCCCGCCTCACGTAAAAGACCTGGACGGCAGCCTCCAGCTCGTCTTCGGCGATGGCGAAGCAGTCGAGGTCCTCGGGCCGCTCGCTCACCATCTGCTGCTTCTCGATGGCCTTGCGCACAGAGGCGGTGCGGTCCCGCAGCCGGGCCGCCAGTTCGAACTCGAGGTTGGCGGCCGCCTCGCGCATCTGCGCCTCGAGCCGCTCCAGGATGGGAGCGGTGTCGCCGTCGAGGAACATGGCGAACTCCTCCACTAGGCCCAAGTACCGGTCGCGCTCGATGTAGCCGGCGCACGGCCCGGCACAGCGCTCGATGTGGTAGAGCAGGCACGGCCGGCCCAGGCGCTGGTGGCGGACGAACTTGATGTCGCTGCAGCTGCGCACCGGGAAGGTGCGCAGTAGCAGGTCCAACGTCTCGCGGATGGCGTAGGCGTGGGCGTAGGGCCCGAAGTAGCGGTGCGTGGTGCGGGTGTTGGGCCGGCCCCGGCGCACGGTAGCCCGGGGCCACTCCTCCCCCGTCGTGAGCACCAGGAACGGGTAGCTCTTGTCGTCGCGCAAGCGCACGTTGAAACGGGGCTTGTGCTGCTTGATGAGGCTGTACTCGAGCATGAGGGCCTCGACGTCGTTGCGGACCTGGATCCACTCGACGCTCTCCGCCGACGCCACCATCTGCGCCGTCCGGGGCAACAGGGCGCTGGGCGACTGGAAGTAGTTGGACAGTCGTTGGCGCAGCGACTTCGCCTTGCCCACATAGATGACCCGACCGTCCCGGTCACGGAACTGGTAAGAGCCGGGGGCGTCAGGTATGGCCCCGGGGGGAGGACGTTCGAGCACTCCCTCCAGTTTGGCGCGCCACCGGGCCAGCCCGGCGCGAAGCACGGTGGAGGCCACCACATTTGCCTTCACACGACCATCACACGTGGCACGAAAGGCCGTCATAAAGCCCGGCGAGGATAACACCCAAGACCCGAACAGCAATTGACCGAGGAGGACCAATGCGCTACCAAATGCAACGCCGGCGGGGCTGGCACGCGGGGGCTGGTGCTGCTTTTGTGACGGTACTTGCGGTGTTGGCGGGCTCCCTGGCCGCGAGCACAGGCCCCGCTTCGGCGGACAGCACAACTACTACCGACCCATCGGCCACGACCGTGCCGGCGGCGGCGGACGTGGCCGGGGGCGGGGGCGGCCTCATCTGGGTAAAAGAGAGTTCTGCCCACCTGATCGCCGAGCGGGTGAGCTCTTTGGACGCCGCCATCAAGGCCGTCCAAGGGCGCAGCTACCTGGGCTCGGACGCCACCACGCTGGTCAACGGCATCAACGCCGACATCAGCGGCCTGCAGGCCCTGGGCCAGACCATCGCCGGCGATGCCACTGTGGCCCAAGCCGAAGCCGACCGCGAGCTGATATTCACCCAGTTCCGCGTGTACCACCTTGTCCTACCGGTGGTGAGCGACGTCTCCCAGGCCGACGCCATCGTGAACGACTACCTGCCGGCCGTGCAGGACGCCATCACCAAGTTGGAGGCGGACGAGAACTCCTCCAACCAGGGTGTGCTCGGCCCCATCATCGCCAATATGCAGGCCCAGGCCCAGCTGGCCAGCTCGGCCACCAACGGTCTTTCCCCGGAGCTGTTGGCCTTCACACCGGCGGAATGGAACGCCGACCAGGGCTTGCTCAACGGCCCCCAGACCGAGCTGCGCCTGGCCGACCGAGCGCTGCAGACGGTGAACAACGACATCAGGCAAGCCGACAGGTACCTGCGCGACCACGACTCCCCGCCCACCACCTCCTCGACTAACACCTCGACCACCCCGGCCGCTCCTGACTGCTCGGCCTCGGTGGCCGGTACCGCGCTCAGCCGCGCCGGCTGGGCGGCCAGCACAAACGCCCTCTCAGGCGGCGGCGATGCGCCCGCCAATGCTCTGGACGGCAACCTGAAGACCCGCTTCAGCACCGACAAGGACCAAGCCCCCGGCTTGTACTTCGAAGTGGACATGGGTACGGCGCAGGCCTTCGGCGAGCTCGAGATGGACGTCCCCAATTCGCCCACCGATTACGCCCGGGGCTACAACGTCGAGGTGTCCGCCAACGGCAGCGCCTGGACCACCGTGGCCAGCTGCACGGGTACGGGGACGCCGGAGACGGTGAGCTTCCCGGCCCAGACGGCCCAGTACGTCGAGGTCGTGCTGACCGCCTCCAACAGCCAATGGTGGTGGTCTATCGACGAGTTCAACCTCTACACCACCACCTCGGGGCCGACCACGTCCACGTCGACCACGACCACCTCGACCACGTCCACCACCTCGACCACGTTGGCCCCGACGACCACGACGACGTCCAACGCCGGTCTGGACCGGGCCAAGGCCTACGGTGCCCGTCTGGTCTCGCAGCGCATATATTCTCTGGACGCCGCCATCAAGACCGTCCAGGGCCACGCTTTCCTAGGCAGCGACGGCACCACGCTCGTGAACGGCATGCAGGCCGACCTTTCCCAGCTGGAGGCCCTCGGAACGGCCATCGCCGGTGACACGACGGTGACGGAGGTGGACATCAACATCGGTGCCGTCTTCGGGTTACGGGTCTATGACCTGGTGCTCCCCGTCATGGGCGACGTGGTCCAGATCGACCGGGTCACCAACGTGCGCATCCCCGCCGTCAACCAGGACGTCACCGCGCTGAAGGGTGACCTGAACGCCGGGGACCAGGGAGTGCTCGGTCCCCTGGTCAACGACATGCAGACCCAGGTGCAGACGGCCACGTCGGCCACGTCCGGGCTCTCGGGCCAGTTACTGGCCTACACGCCGGCCCAATGGGACGCCAACCACGGGCTCCTCAACAACGCCGGCACCGACGTCCGGACCGCCAACCGGGCCCTGGACGTGGCCGACAACGACCTGCAAAGGGCGGAGCGGTACCTCCGTACCGGGTACTCCCGCCGCCACCACCGCCGCTGACCGGCAATTAACGTACTGGTCAGTCCCCGAAGCCCCCGGTTGGGCCCCCGGCACCCGTGCCGGTCCCGCCGGGGGCTTCAACACGTGTTTTAGCGCCACGAGGCAGCACTAGCGGCCCTGCAGCACCCGCTCGAGGAACACAGCCGTGTGGCTCTCGGGGCACTTGGTCACTTCCTCGGGCGTGCCCGCCGCCACCACCGTGCCCCCCCCGGAACCGCCTTCGGGGCCGAGGTCTATCAACCAGTCGGCCGTCTTTATGACGTCCAGGTTGTGCTCGATGACTATCACCGTGTTGCCTTGTTCGACCAGGCGGTCGAGCACTCCGAGCAACTTGCGGACGTCTTCGAAATGCAAGCCCGTGGTGGGCTCGTCGAGCACGTACAGGGTCCGGCCGGTCGAGCGTTTGGAAAGCTCCGAGGCCAGTTTTATACGCTGCGCCTCCCCGCCCGAAAGGGTCGGCGCCGGCTGGCCCAGCTTCACGTAGCCCAAGCCCACGTCGACCAGGGTCCGCATGTGGCGGGCGATAACGGGCTGGTTGGCAAAATAGTCAGCCGCTTCCTCGCACGCCATGTCCAAGACGTCGGCGATGTTTTTGCCTTTGAAGGTTATGTCGAGGGTGTCACGGTTGTAACGGGCGCCCTTGCACACCTCGCACGGCACGTAGACGTCAGGCAGGAAGTGCATTTCGATCTTGATGGTGCCGTCCCCCGAGCAGGCGTCACAGCGGCCCCCGGCCACGTTGAACGAGAAACGGCCGGGCTGGTAGCCGCGGACCTTGGCCTCCGTGGTACTGGCGAAAAGCCGCCGGATATGGTCGAAAACGCCCGTGTAGGTGGCCGGGTTGCTCCGTGGCGTGCGCCCTATGGGCGACTGGTCGACGTCGACCACCTTGTCGAAGGCCTCCATCCCCTCCACCCGGCGGTGGCGGCCGGGGACTTCCTTCGATTTGTAAATGCGTTGCATCAACGCCCGCAGCAATATGTCGTTGACCAACGTGGACTTGCCCGAACCGGAGACCCCCGTCACGACCACCAGGCAGCCTACGGGGAACTCGGCGTCCAGGTCCCGCAGGTTGTGCTCCTTGGCGCCGCGTACCACGAGCCAGCCCTGGGGCTCGCGGCGCCGGGCGGGCACGGGCACGAAGCGCTTGCCGGAAAGGTACTGGCCGGTCAAAGAGGCCTTGTTGCGCAACAGTTCCTTGACCGTGCCCGACACGACGATCTGGCCGCCGTGCTCGCCCGCCCCCGGGCCGATGTCGACCACGTGGTCGGCGGTGCGGATGGTCTCCTCGTCGTGCTCCACGACGATGACGGTGTTGCCCAGGTCGCGCAGGCGCAGGAGGGTATCGATCAATTTTCGGTTGTCGCGCTGGTGCAGGCCGATCGACGGCTCGTCCAGGACATAGAGCACGCCCACCAGCCCGCTACCGATCTGAGAGGCCAGCCGGATGCGCTGCGCCTCCCCGCCGGCCAGGGTGCCGGCGTTGCGGTTGAGGGACAGGTAATCGAGGCCGACGTCGACCAGGAACTGCAACCGCGCCCGGACCTCGCGCAGGACCCGGTCGGCAATGAGGTGGTCGCGCTCGGAAAGCTTCAGTTCCTCGACGAACGTGGTCGCTTCCCGGATGGAGAGGTCGCACACCTCGAAGATGCTCCGCTCCCCGATGGTGACGGCGAGACTGGCCGGCTTCAGCCTTGCCCCCCCGCACTCACCGCAGGGCACCAGGCGCATGTAGCCCTCTATCTGTTCGCGCATACTGTCCGACTCGGCCTCGCCGTGGCGCCTTTGCAAATAGGTGACCACGCCTTCGTAATTGGTGTAGTACGAGCGCGTCCGGCCGTAGCGGTTCTTGTAGTGCAGGTGCACCTGGCTCGAGCCCGAACCATAGAGGACCACCTTCTGGTCCTGCTTTTTCAGCTTCCGCCACGGCACGTCGGTGGGTATGGCGAACGTCTCCGCCACCCCTTGGAGGAGGCGCCCGAAGTACTCGCTACGGGCACCCGCCCACGGCGCCACCGCCCCTTCGTCTATCGACAGGTCCGGGTCGGGGACGACCAGCTCGGGGTCCACTTCGTAGCGGGTCCCGAGCCCGTCGCAACGGGTGCAGGCGCCGTAAGGCGAGTTGAAGGAGAAATTGCGCGGCGCCAGCTCCTCGTAGGAGGTGCCGCACACGGGACAGGCGAGATGTTGGGAGAAAGTCAGCGTCTCGGGCAGGCCGCCGCCCGGCCCGGCCTCTTCGGCCCCGGCGTCGGGGCCGTCCTCGCCGGGGCCGTCCTCGCCACCATCTGGCGCCCCGCCTCGGGGTGCCCGGCCCTGGGCCGAGGCGCCCTCCCCCCGCCCGGTGCCGTCCCCACCTCCGGCCCCCTCACGAGGGACTATCTGGACTTCCGCCACGCCATTGGCCAGTTTGAGCGCCGTTTCCAGGGAGTCGGTCAGCCGGCGCTCGATGCCGGGGCGCAAGACGAGCCGGTCGACCACCACCTCGATGGTGTGAGCCTCGTAACGGGCCAACTTTGGCAGTTCCGCCAGCTCGTACACGGTGCCGTCGACGCGGGCGCGGGCATAGCCCTGGCCCGCCAGTTCCTGGACCAGGCTCTCGTACTCCCCCTTGCGACCCCGCACCACGGGCGCCAGGACCTGGAAGCGCGTGCCCTCGGGCAGGGTCAGGACCCGGTCCACTATCTGCTGGGGCGTCTGGCGGGAGACCAGGCTGCCGTCCTTGGGGCAATGAGGGATACCGACCCGGGCGTAAAGCAGCCGCAGGTAGTCGTAAATCTCGGTTATGGTGCCCACCGTGCTGCGGGGGTTGCGCGACGCCGACTTCTGGTCGATGGATATCGCCGGCGACAGGCCCTCGATGAAATCGACGTCGGGCTTGTCCATCTGGCCCAGGAACTGGCGGGCGTAAGCCGACAGAGACTCGACGTACCGCCTCTGGCCTTCGGCATAGATAGTGTCAAAAGCCAGGCTGCTCTTCCCCGAGCCCGACAGCCCGGTGAAGACGATCAGCTGGTCCCGGGGCAGGTCGATGGAGACATCACGCAGGTTGTGCTCCCGAGCTCCCCGGACGATGAGCCTGTCCGACATAGGGTTACCAGGCTACCAGCCGAACATATGTTTGGGCAAGGTCCTCAGACGTCCTGAGCCGCCCATGACGGGCGTGGTCAACCGCCGATGGTCACCGGCCCGGACCAGGTGGAGCCGCCATCGCCCGTGCGCCAGAGCTGCTCGGGGTACGGGCCGTTGGGCCAGGGCCAGTTGGCGGGGGCGTCGCTCTGCTCCAACCCCGACCCGGTGCCGGCATCGGTGAAACCGATCCACGACCACCACGAGCCGCTGGCGCCGGCGGAGGCGACCGGCTGCCAGGTGACGCCCCCGTCGTCGGTGCGCAACAGCTCGCCCTGCTCGGCCGGCTGGATGACGGCCGTGGTGTCACTGGCCGGGGAGAGGAGGGCCGAGTTCTCCAGTTCGCCGGCGGACAGCGCCTCCCACCGTGAGCCACCGTCGGTCGAGCGGAAAGCCTCGGCCATCATCCCGGTGGGGCACATGGCCCACAGCACGTCGGCCGACGACGCCTCGATACTGCCCCCGAGCCCGGCGAAACAGGGGCTCGGAGAGGTGGCGAAGTGCGCCCCCCCATCGGTACTGGCCACCATGAGCTGGTCGGCCTGGCTGGCCGAGGTGGTCAGCGAGAACCATAGGTCGCTGCCGTGCACGGTCATGGCCGCCACCTGGTCCGTACCGGCCGGCACCGGGACGGTGAGGGCCGACCACTGCTCCGACGAGACGGGCGAACGCTCGAGGGCGACGGCCGAGCAACTGCCGCTCTGGCACGAACCGACCAGGGCGAAGGCGTAGCCGTCGCCGGTACCGAACCCGAGGAGCTCATGGCCGGTGAGGAACGCGGGCCGCTGCCACTGCCCCCCGCCGTCATGGGTGTCCCAGAACTGCCCGCCCGGGCCGGTGGCGAAGGCGTACCCGTCGAGGTCATCGGCAAAGCGCAGGGTGTTTATGCCCGTCGAGGCACCGGTCCCCTCGAGGAGCGGGGAGGTCGGGGCCGGGATGCCGACGAAATGTGACCCCCCGTCGGTCGTACGCACGATCGAAGTGCACACCGGGTTGGTGCACGGTGCGTCCCCCAGCAGCCAGTAGTCGCCCGGGGAAACGGCGGTGAACGACACCGGGTCGAAGCCGCTCGGCACCTTCCCTCCGGCCGGTACGGTCGTGACCGCCGGGACCGTCGTCGGCGGTAGCGTGGTGGCGGCGGCCCCCGGCGCCGAGGTGGAGGTCGTGGCCGCACTGTCGGCTGCGTCACGGCCCGTGCTGCCGCACGCCCCGACCAGCGCCGTGATGCCCAACAGGGCCACAAACGGGGCCATTGACCGTTTTTTGTCCACAATTCTGCTAACGCTAGGACAATCGCGGCGGTTCCCCGGCGCCTTCGCCACAGGCCGCCGCCGACGGTGGTGGCGGGAGCCGGGGCGCCCCTGGGGACGGGAGCGCACCGGGGGCCGCAGCTGCACCGTTCGCCCTGGTAGACGAACCGGCGGGGCGCGAAGAGCCGCCGGGGGCAAAGGTGTAGCATTTGGGGCGCTATAGCCCCATTCGCGCTACCAATCCCAATTCAAGGAAGTCCTATCCTATGTCCGAGTTAAACCCGCCGACGAGTGCCTCCGGAGCTGCCAACGAGGGCGGCTCGACCGAAATGGGCACTTTCGACGAGACCGGTGCGTACACGCCTCGTCAGGTCGTTTCCGACGACCTCGGCGGTACGTCCTTCGAAGACGCCATTGCCGGGACGATCGTGGAGTTCGACGACGGCGACATCGTGTCCGGCACGGTCGTCAAAGTCGACAAGGACGAGGTCCTGCTGGACATAGGGTTCAAGTCCGAGGGCGTGATCCCGGCCCGCGAGCTGTCCATCCGCCACGACGTGGACCCCCACGACGTGGTCAAGGTAGGCGACAGGATCGAGGCTCTGGTCCTGCAGAAGGAGGACAAAGAGGGCCGCCTGGTGCTGAGCAAGAAGCGGGCCCAGTACGAGCGGGCCTGGGGGACCATCGAAGCCGTGAAGGAGCGTAACGGCACCGTGCGGGGCCCGGCCATCGAGGTAGTCAAGGGTGGCCTGATCCTGGACATTGGTTTGCGGGGCTTCCTGCCCGCCTCCCTGGTCGAACTGCGCCGGGTGCGCGACCTTCAGCCCTATGTGGGGCGCGAGCTCGAGGCGAAGATCATCGAGCTGGACAAGAACCGCAACAACGTGGTGCTTTCCCGCCGGGCCTACCTGGAAGAGGCCCAGCGCAGCCAGCGCGACGAGTTCCTGACCAACCTGAAGCCGGGCGAGGTCAGAAAGGGTATCGTTTCTTCCGTCGTCAATTTCGGAGCTTTCGTCGACCTCGGCGGGATGGACGGCCTGATCCATGTTTCCGAGCTGTCGTGGAAGCACGTCGACCACCCTGGCCAGATCGTGGCCGTGGGCGACCAGGTCACGGTGCGGGTGCTCGACGTGGACCTCGACCGCGAGCGCATAAGCCTGTCCCTCAAGGCCACCCAAGCGGACCCCTGGCAGGAGTTCGCCAATGCCCACCGGGTGGGCGAGCTGGTCTACGGCCGGGTCACCAAGCTCGTGCCCTTCGGTGCCTTCGTCCAGGTGGGCGACGGCATAGAAGGCCTCGTGCACATCTCCGAAATGGCCGTCCACCATGTCGACCAGCCCGACCAGGTCGTCTCCCCGGGCGAGGAGCTCTGGGTGAAGATCATCGACATCGACCTGGCCCGCCGGCGCATAAGCCTGTCGATCAAACAGGCCGCCGAAGGAGGCGAGGTCGCCGCCGAGTACCGGGAGGCGTTCGGCGAGCACGCTTACGACGAGCACGGCAACTACATCGGGGCCGGCTACACGCCCTTCGAGCCCGAATCGGAGGCCCAGGCGGCCTGGGCCGGTTACCTGGAGGAGCAGGCGCACGGGACGGGCGCCACCCCGGGGGCCGGAGAGGCGGGTGACGCCGGCGTGAGCGGTGAAGCCGGCGCCCCGGCGAGCAGCGCGGCGGCCGGCGCCGTGCCCCCCGCCTCGCCCGGTGCCGAGCTGGGCTCGGGGCCCGAGGTCACTGAGGTCCTCGAGCTCGGCCGGGACGAGGCCGGCGAGCCCGAGGTCGTGGACATCCTCGAAGAGGTGGGCGTCACCGGCAAAGCCGAAGTGGAAGCCGACGATGTGGTCATGGGCTCCACGCCCGGCGCCCCGGCGCCGGCCACCACGCCCGAACCCGGCGCCGGCGCGGGGGCGGTCCCCGCCGGCTGAGCCGCCCCCCGCGGGGGGCGGGCGGCCTCGGGCCAGGACCTAGGGCGCGGGCAAGGACCTACTTGGGCCCGGTCAAGACGGTTGAAGCCTGGTCAAGACGGCCTTGGCCAGGTCGACCAACTTCGGCAAAGGTGCCTGAGCGGTGATGCCCATGTTGTAACCCCCGCCGTAGAAGAAGAGGGCCTCATAGGTCGTGCGCCGGGAGGCGACGGCGAACGCGGCCTGGCCGACGCCGTCGACCTTGGTGGCGCCCCCCTTCAGGTAGTCCTGTTCGACCGTTTCGAACGCAGGCCACGGCACCTGCAGGAACGTGACCTGGACACCCAGGCTGTTGGTCCCCACGGCATAGGTACAAGAGGTCCCGCCGGGGGCGGTACTGGCCTGGACGGCGGGCTGGGCGGCCTCGCCCAGCACCGACCTGACCGTCACCGCGGGCAGGACGCTGCAAGAAGCCAGGTCGGCCGGCGCCGGCGACGGGTGACCGGCGGCCAGGGCGGGAGCAGCCAGAGGGCAAAAGGCCACCACCAGGCCGGCGGCGCCAACCACGGCCCCCGCCCCTCCGGCCACGGCCCTTAGGAGCCTGGGCCCGTTTGGTCGAGCCATGATGCCTGGTGCCTTTCCCAAGTACGTTCGGCCTAGTCCGGTCTCCATTATCCCAGAGCCGGCGCCCGACTGGCGGGCAGGGTGAGTAGGTTTGCGGCGTGCTACTGGTCGGCCTCAGCGGGTCCCTGGGCAGCGGGAAATCGACGGTGGGCAGGGCGCTGGCCGCCCGGGGCGCCGCCGTCATCGACGCCGACCAGGTGGCGCGTGACGTGCTCGCCCCGGGCAGCGCCGGGGCCCAGGCCGTGCTCGAGCACTTCGGGCCGGGTGTGCGCCGGCCGGACGGGTCGATCGACCGCCAGGCCCTGGCCGAGGTCGTCTTCACCGACGCCGCCCAAAGGGCGGCCCTAGAAGCCATCACCCATCCGCTAGTGAGCCAGGAGGTGCGCCGGCGCGTGGGCGAGCTCGGAGACCAGGTAGTAGTGGTCGAGATACCCCTGCTAGACGCCCGGCGCCGTGACGAGTACGGCTTCGACGTGGTGGTGCTGGTCGAGACCTCCCCTGAGGTCGCGGTGCGCCGGGCGGCCGGGCGGGGCATGACCGAAGACGAGGCCCGCGCCCGGACGGCGGCGCAGCCCACCGCCCAACAGCGACGCCAGGTGGCGGACCGCACCCTCGCCAACGACGGCACCCAGGCCGAGCTTGAGACCGCCGTCGAAGCGCTGTGGGCCTGGCTGCGCCAGCAAAGCCCACACCCCTAGGCTCGCCGGCGCTTTACCGTCACAGCCCCCCAGTACCATGGGCCGGTGCCCCCCTTCAAGGTCGTCTCGGAGTGGTCGCCAGCCGGCGACCAGGCCCAGGCCATAGAGAAACTGTCCGAGGGAGTGCGGCGCGGCGACCGCTTCCAGACGCTGCTGGGCATCACCGGCAGCGGCAAGAGCGCCACCATCGCATGGACCATCGAGCAGGTCCAGCGGCCCACCCTCGTGATCGAGCCCAACAAGTCGCTGGCGGCCCAGTTCGCCAACGAGATGAGGGAGATATTCCCCCACAACCGGGTCGAGTACTTCGTCAGTTACTACGACTACTACCAGCCCGAGGCCTATATCCCTTCGAGCGACACGTACATCGAAAAGGACAGCTCGATAAACGACGAGATCGACCGGCTCCGCCATTCGGCCACGTCGGCCCTGCTGACCCGCCGGGACGTCATCGTGGTGGCCTCGGTGTCGTGCATTTACGGCCTGGGCTCGCCTGAGGAGTACGGCCAGCACATTTTGTCCCTGGCCGTCGGGCACAATTACGACCAACGGGCCATCCTCAGCCGGCTCGTCGACATGCAGTACGAGCGCAACGACGCCAACCTCGTGCGCGGGAAGTTCCGCGTCCGGGGCGACACCGTCGAGGTCCACCCTGCCTACGAGGAGCACACCCTACGCATCGAGCTCTTCGGCGACGAAGTGGAGCGCATGACCCGCATCGACCCGGTGACGGGCGAACTGCTGGGAGAAGTCGACGAGGTCGTCATTTTCCCGGCCACGCATTATGTCGCCGGCGACGAGCGTATGCGCCGGGCCATCGCCGACATCGAGGTCGAGCTACAGGAGCGCCTTTCCTATTTCGAACGCGCCGGCAAGCTACTGGAGGCCCAGCGCCTGCGCATGCGCACGAGCTACGACCTCGAGATGATGGCCGAGGTGGGCAGTTGCGCGGGCATCGAGAACTACAGCCGCCACATCGACGGGCGGGCCGCCGGGCAGGCCCCCAACACGCTCCTCGACTTCTTTCCCAAGGACTACCTGCTCGTCGTGGACGAGTCGCACGTGGCCGTACCCCAGCTCCACGGCCAGTACCACGGCGACCGGTCCCGCAAGGAGACCCTCATCGAGCACGGTTTCCGCCTGCCCTCAGCCGCTGACAACCGGCCCCTACGCTACGAGGAGCTGTTGGAACGGCTCAACCAGTGCGTTTTCATGTCGGCGACCCCTTCCGCGTACGAGATATCGGTCTCCGACCAGGTGGTCGAGCAGATCGTCCGCCCTACCGGCCTGATCGACCCGGAAGTGGTGGTCAGGCCGACCAAGGGACAGATCGACGACCTCATGACCGAGGTGGCCAAGCGTACGGCCGAAGGTGGGCGCGTCCTGGTCACCACCCTCACCAAGAAAATGGCCGAGGACCTGACCGACTACCTGCTCGAGCAGGGCCTGAAGGTCAGGTACCTGCATTCCAACATCGACACCCTCGAGCGCATAGAGATCCTGCGGGACCTGCGCCTGGGCGAGTTCGACGTGCTCGTCGGGATCAACCTGCTCCGGGAAGGGATCGACCTGCCCGAAGTCTCGCTGGTGGCCATCCTGGACGCCGACAAGGAAGGTTTCCTGCGTTCGGAGACATCGCTCATCCAGACCATCGGCCGGGCCGCCCGCAACGTCGACGGTTCGGTGATCATGTACGCCGACGAGATGACGGACTCGATGCGCCATGCCATCTCCGAGACGCACCGCAGGCGCCAGCTCCAACAGGAGTACAACGTTGAGCACGGCATCAACCCGCAGACGGTGCGCCGCGCCGTGAGCGACATCCTCGTCATGTTGGGCCGGAAGGACACCACGGGTACGGCCCCGGTGCCCGGGTCCGACCGGCGCAGCCGCCGGCACGACCGCGCCCGCTCGGACCTGGCCGGCATGCCCGTGGCCGATCTCACCAGGCTCATTTCGGCACTGGAGGAAGAGATGCGCGACGCCGCCGCCGACCTTCGTTTCGAGTACGCGGCGCGCCTGCGAGACGAGATGGCCGACCTCAAGAAAGAGCTGAAAGCCCTTTCGGAGATGGGCGTCGCCGTCAAGTAACGGCTGTCCACAGCCAGCGCCCTCGTGGAGCGCCGGCGCGCCCCGGCGAAAAATGGTGGCCGTCCCCGAAGGGACGGCACTTTATGGCTTTGGCCCGAAGGGCCTACCTGATCGCTTCGCGCAACCTCTCCAGCGCACCTAGGCGCCGGTTCATCTTCTCCGGCTCTTCGGCGTCGCGGCTGCGCACCCTGAGCTCGAGAGCGTCAAGTCGGGCTGATTCGCGCAGGGTTAGCTGGGCTCTTTCCTCATCGGGCCGGCGCCGCAAGGCGCGCACAAAACCGGCTTGGGCGTCGACGGCCCGGTTGAGGCCGAGCCGGCCGGCTACGGCCGAGTAAGAAATCCCGCTGTCCCTGAGCTTGAGGACTTCGTCGTCGACGTCCTTGCGGTTGGCGGGACGAGGTGCCCTGTTCTGCCCGAGAGACTGGGAACGCCCTTCACGGTTGTCCCGGCCGTCGCGGCCATCACGGGCCGTCCCAGAAGTTCTAGGCAGGACGGACCCCGGCGGCCTGGGGCCCCTTGGGGCCTTGCTCGGCGGTGAACTCGACCTTTTGGCCCTCGGTCAGCTGCCGGAAACCGGACGCCTCGATAGCCGAATGATGTACAAAGAGGTCGGGCCCAGCGATATCGGGCGTGATAAAGCCGTAGCCCTTGTCAGCGTTGAACCATTTTACGGTGCCCGTAGGCATGGCACTTTTCCTTCCACCCATGCGATTACCCGGCGGCTGTAGCCGCTAATTGTGCTCGGCTTGCATGGACGGACCGAGGGGGTGCCCTACGAAGTATAGGGGGCCCGGCGCCGCTTAGGCCTGTCGCGGCGCAGGGGGACCGGTGAGCTGTCCCTGGGCGTGCCCACGTCGAGGTCGAGCGCCCGGGCCAGAGCGGCGGCCGCCTGCCTTTGGTCAGGGGACACGAAGGCCACCACCGATCCAGCCGCTCCCGCCCGGGCGGTGCGCCCGGAGCGGTGCAGGTAATCCTTGGGGTCGGGGGGCAGGTCGTAGTGGACGACGCAGGACACGTCATCGACATGTACGCCACGGGCGGCCACGTCGGTGGCCACCAGGGCCCGGACCTTGCCGGCCCGGAACGCGGCCAGGGTCCGGTCTCTTTGCGGCTGGCTGTGCCCACCGTGGATGGCGGCTACGGCCAAACCGCTATTGCCGAGCTGGCGGGCGAGGCGGTCAGCGCCGTGCTTGGTGCGGACGAAGACGATCGTGGACGCCTCGCCCTTTACCACTTCGGCACAGGCGGCGGCGCGCTCGGCGGCGGCCACGGTCCGGAACCGGTGCGTAGCCCGACCGACTTCCTCCACCGTCGAGACCACTTCATGGCGGACGGGCTGGCGCTGGTAGTTGCGCACCAGGGGCCGGACTGACGCGTCGTCGAGGGTGGCAGAGAACAGCATCGTCTGGCGCCGGGCATTAGTGGCGTCGAGAACGCGGCGTACGGCCGGCAGGAAGCCCATATCGGCCATCCGGTCCGCCTCGTCGACCACGACGATGTCCACGTCGGACAGGACGACCTCGCCCATGCGCATCAAGTCCTCCAGCCGCCCGGGACAGGCGACGACCACGTCGACGCCCCGCTGAAGGGCGCGGCGCTGGGGAGTGAACCCGACGCCTCCGAAGATGGGGTGGACCTTCAGGTTGCGGGTGGCCAGGAAAGGGGCGAGCTCGCCGGCAATTTGGGAGGCCAGTTCCCGGGTCGGGGCTAGGACAAGCCCGCGGGGGCGCTTGGGCGCACCGCGGGAGACAAGCGCGGCCATCGGCAGCGCGAACGCCAGCGTCTTGCCGGACCCGGTGGGCGCCATGCCGGAAACGTCCCTGCCCTCCAAGGCGTCGGGGATGATGGCGGCCTGTACCGGAAGGGGTTCGGTGATGCCCCGCCGGTGCAGGACCTGCACCATGGCGTGGGGCACCCCGAGGTCGGTAAAAGAGGCGATGGGCGTGATCGCGCCCACAGCTGAAGAAAACAAAACAAGCTCCGTTCTGTCAGTCGCACACTCGCAAACCTGAGCAGAAGGAGCCCGGGACCACCAGTGGCTCGCGTCGTGCCAACGTGACAAAACGCGATCGGTAAAGTCGATCATAGGCGATGGCGGCCCCCTGGGTGCAGCCCGGGGCGGACGAGCGCCCTAATCTCAGAAAGGTGCCCCTCAAAATGCGTCGATCGGCGGCCGCGCGTTGGCAACGGACCCTCACGGCTTTTTGTGCCATAGCCGCGGCGGCGGCCACGGTGACGGCGGCCCTGCCCGGCCCGACCGGGGCCAGCGCGGCTACCGTCGCCCGCCCGTCGGGGGCCGGCCCGGCCCGGGTACCGGTCTTCGCCGCGCGCCCAGGACTGGGCCGGCCAGGACTGGGCCTGCCAGGACTGGGGCGGGCCCTGCCCCTGTCGGTGGGCCGACCGGTCCCGTCGTCATGGCCCCGGCCCCATGTCCTGGTCCGCTCGCCGGGCCAGGGCACGGCGATCCCCATCGGTGACGAGTCCACCAATTGGTCTGGCTACGTCGATGTCGGCGCCGGGGCCCGGTTCACCGGGATCACCGGCAGCTGGACCGTGCCCACGGTGGGCCCGAGCCCGTCGAGCGCGTCCAGCACCTGGGTGGGCATAGACGGTGACACGAACGCCAGTTTGATACAGGCGGGCACCGAACAGGACTGGGGCCCCCAGGGCGTGCTGTACTACGCGTGGTACGAAATGCTGCCGGCGGTGTCGATCGAGCTCGGCGCTGTCCAACCCGGCGACCGGATCACAGTGGGGATCACCCGGGACGAGCCGGGCACCTGGTCCATCAGCGTCGACGACTCGACCGAGGGTTCGCTATGGACGGGGTCGGTCGCCTACAGCGCCCCCGAGGCGAGCGCCGAATGGATCGAGGAGGCGCCCACCGACGCCGACACCGGCAACGTGGAGCCTCTGGCCGACTACGGCCGAGTGCAGTTCTCGGACATGGGCGTCCAGGGCACGGGCACCGGGGCGGCCACGGCGTCGCCGGTCTACATGGTGAAACAGAGCCCCGACAACCTCGTCCAGTCCTATCCCGCCCCCTATGACCCCTCGACGGACTCGTTCAACCTCACCTACGGCAGCCCAGCCACGGTGCCGAACAGGTTCCCGGCTGTCCCCATCGTCACCGGTACGGCCCAGACGACCACGACCACTAGCACCACCACCCCCGGTCCGGCTGTCCCGACCACGGCGACGACCACGCCCCCGGGTGGCACGCCCCCGGGTGGCACGCCCCCGAGTGGCCACGGCTACTGGCTCGTGGGCGACGACGGCGGGGTTTTCGCCTTCGGGGACGCCCGGTACTACGGCTCCACGGGGAACATGGTGACCAAGGTCCGCAACCTGGTCGTGAGCCTGGCGGTGGTGGCGGGCATAGCCACTACGCCCGACGATGGCGGCTACTGGTTGGTGACCGTCAACGGGGGGATTTTCCCCTTCGGGGACGCCACTTATTTCGGGTCGTTGCAAGATATCGGCGTGCTGGACGCCGAGGTCCCGGCCATAGTGCCCACGGCGGACGGGAGGGGTTACTTCGTGATCTCGTGGCAAGGGGGCGTCTATGCCTTCGGCGACGCTCGGTTCGAGGGCACTTGCGGCACGCTCGCCCGCTGTGGACAGGGCCTTAGCGCGCTGGTGCCGGACGCCACCGGTAAGGGCTATTGGCTGGTCCTGTCCACCTGCAAAGTGCTTGCTTTGGGCGATGCCCCGAGCATCCCCGCCCGCGATTGCCAGGCCTACGCGGCCGAGAGCAAGGTGCCCGTCCGCACGGCCGTGCGCACCCCCGACGGCCGGGGCTATTGGGTCCTGCTGGACAACGGCGCCGTGTACCCCGAAGGGGATGCCGTCGCCCTGGGCTCATGGAAGGCACCGGCCAGCACCAACGCCAAGCAAGACCCGGCCGAGATGATCGTGCCCACCCGAGACGGCCGCGGCGCCTGGGTGGTACTGCAAAAAGGCGCCGTCAAAGCGTACGGCGACGCTCCGGCACTGGGCGACCTGGCCGGCCAGAAGCTGTCCGAGCCGCTCGTCTCCGCCGCCGGCTGGTAGACGCCCGGGGGCACGGGCCCGGTCAGGTCTCGCGGACCATCTCAAGGCCGGCGGTGGCGGCGCTCTCAAGGGTGTCGTCGACCAGGACGGGGCGTAGGTGGTGCGCCGACAGCAGCGAGGCGGCGATGGCGGCTCGGTAGCCGCCGGCGCAATGCAGCCATATCTCCTCATCTTCGGGGAGCGCGGGCAGGACCGAGGCGATCTCAGGTACGGGGACGTTGCTGGCTCCGCGTATATGGCCGGCCCGCCACTCATAGGGGAAGCGCACGTCCAAGACCCGAGGCCAGGGCGGGTGCCGGCACCGCTCCGCCAATTGGCGGAAATCCTGGACGCGGTAATGGCCTCGCTCCTCGGGGCCCAGGGCGCCGATGAACTCGTCGAGCGCCCACCCGGCCAAGGCTTCCCTGCCGATGCTCGCCAGCAGGCCGCGAGCCTCGGTTACCTCTTCGGGGCCCGTCGCCACTAGGACCACAGGGGCGCTGAACGGGAGCACCCATCCGAAGTAAACGGGAAAGCTCGGCCCGAGCTCGATATTGAGCGCGCCGCGCCGGTGGGCGTGACTAAAAGCCCGCCGCCCACGGACATCGACAAGAGCGACCTCGGCTCTATCGAGGGCGGCCAGCGACCCGGGGGCCACGACGGGCACAGGGGCGGAGCCCGGCTCGGGCGCGCCAGCCCGGTTCAGGGGGGCCATGTGCTGGTAGTACGCCGGGACGGGGAGGGCATCATCGACCAGGTGGGCCACGAACGCTCCCAGGTCCAGCCGGGACGCCGGGTTGTGCCCGCGCTCGGCTCCGATCGTGAGCCCGCTCACCGGCGCGTGCCCGTCGCCCCCGCCGGCACAGAAGCTCCCAAAACCGTGGGTGGGGAGCACCGCGGTACCGGGCGGCAGCTCGGCCAGGAGCCGGCGCACCGACCGCCACTGGGCCACCGCCAGTTCCCGGGCGAGGCCCGGCCCGAGGAGATCGGTCCGGCCCGTGGCCCCGGCGAGCAGTGACCCGCCGGTGAGGACGGCGCTTGACCCGTGGACGTCCTCGAACAGGTAGCTCAGGTGGTGCGGAGTATGCCCGGGGGTGGCCAGCACCCTGAGGGCCAGGTCGCCGACGGGCCGGACGTCCCCCTCGTCCAGGGCGTCGCTCTCGGCGGCAAAGTGGACGGGCTCCCCGGCCGGGATCCCGTACGCGGCGCCCACCCGCCGGGCCAGGGCGAGCCCGCCGCTCACGTAGTCGTTATGGACGTGGGTCTCGAGCACCAGGACGATCTCGACACCAAGGCCTGCGGCGGTGGCCAGGTAGGGGGCCGGGTCGCGTTGAGCATCGACAACGGCGCCCGTCCTCCCGTCATGGACCAGGTAGCTGCGGTCGCCCAGCCCGGGGGCGTCGTAGACTACGACGTTGAGCTGATCGGTCCCGCTCCCCACGCCACCCACTCTGCCTGATGGCGGGCCCGGGGCGCGGGCGTCGGCCAACCGCACGTACCCATGACCTCCTCACCAACACCGGCGCCTTTCCTGGTCCACGGGATGGGCCTGGCCGCCGTACCTCCCGACTGGTCGCCGCTAGGGACTGCAGAAGTGCGCCGGCTGCTCGGGCGGCTGTCCGACGTGGGGGACCCGTCCGCCGCCCGCATCACCTGGCACAGCCCTCGCCCCTTTGCCGCCACCGCCGTCATTTCGGTACCAGGCACCGCCGGCCACGAACGACGCCGGTTCGTGGCCAAGCGTCACCACGGGGCGGTACGCACGGCGACCAGCCTGGAGGCAGAGCACCGTTTCATGCGCCACCTGGCGGCCCACGGGACCGCCGTCCCCAAGGTCCTCGACGACGGTGCCTACTCAGCGTGGAGGGAGGCCGAGTTCGTGTACGAGGTCCTGGAGGTGCTCAACGGGCACGACCTCTACCGCGACGCGCTGTCGTGGACGCCCTTCGTGTCGGCGGGCCACGCCGTAGCCGCCGGTCAGGCATTGGCCCGGCTCCACCTGGCCAGCCAGACCTACACCGCGCCCGCCCGGCCTCTCGAGCCGCTCCGCGCCTCCCATGACATCATCAGCTCCACCGACCCGGTGGCGACGGCCGCCGCCCTGGCCGAGCGACGTCCCGGCCTGGCCGATTTCTTGCGCCGGCATCCCTGGCGTCAAGAGCTCTCAGCCCACCTGAGCTCCCTGCAGGCGCGCTTTTTGCCTTACGCCGGGGCCCTGGCACCCTTGTGGGCACATAACGACTGGCACCCCTCCAACCTCTTGTGGTCGGGTGGCGGGGCACGGGCGCAGGTGGCCGGGACCATCGATTTCGGCCTGAGCAACCTCACCGCCGCTTGTTACGACCTGGCCACCGCCCTCGAACGCTCAACGATCGGCTGGCTTGAACCAGCGGGCCGACGCTCGGTGCGCCCGGACATCGTGAAGGCCCTGCTCGAGGGTTACTCCTCCGTCCGCCGCCTCCGGCCCGAAGAACAGGCCGCTCTCCCCCACCTCCTGCCCCTCGTCCACGTCGACTACGCCCTCTCAGAAGTCGAGTACTTCCACGCCGTCGTACGCTCCCCCGCCCTTGCCATGCTCGCCTACCAGGACTACCTGCTCGGCCACCTGGAATGGTTCGCCGGTCCCGCCGGGGCCGGGCTCTGCTCGTACGTCGAGAAGGTCTTGGCTCAGGCTCGCTGACCCGGTCCAACCAGGCCCCGCCCTACCAGGCGCCCCTACCAGGCGCCCTTACCAGGCGGCGGGAGACTGCAGGCCGGCCAGGCAACGTTGAACGGTCTGGCGCGACGTCGGCGCCGCCCCGACCTCCTCTACCAAGCCGTGGCGGTTGACCATCATCACCACTTTGTAGGGCTCCAGGTCACCACTCGTGGTGGCCTCCGCCTCGATAAGCCAACTCGAGCCGAGCTGGAGCCCGGCCAGCTCCTCGCCCGCCATCTCGGGGTACCGCTCGGCCAAGAACGCCGAGGCCGCAGCTAGTACCGACGGTTCGGAAAGTTCACGGTCCTCAATCACTATTTCGCTCCCAAACTGATCGCCGTCTACGACGTCGGTGAGGTAAATGCTCACGGGTCCCACCTAACCACAAGGGTGGCGGTCCCAGCTCGAGGGCTTCTCAGACCAGATCCTGACCGGTCCCCCCAGCGCCAACATGCACACGCAGCGTGGTAGCGGACCATTGCCGGGCGCCATCGGAAGCCCGCCGACCACTCAGTGATGTCAAACGGTGGGCGCGCCCGGGACCACTTAGTGCGCCCGCTGCCGGCCTGGGCGGGCCGAGGCCACCGCCCCACGAGCCCAGGGCCCGGGGACGACGGGCCCGCTGTAGCCGGGCTCGCTATAGCCGGCCGCCACCGACCGCGGCACCACCATCCGCCAGGCGTCGAGCACCAGGTCGTGCACCTCGTCGCCGCCCAGGGCGGCCAATCGGGCCCGCGCCCAGTTGTAACGGAGGTCAGATGCGCACGGCATCTGGAACTTGTCGGGCTCAGAGGCCACCAGCGCCTCGCGCTCGTCTTTTGGGAAGGCGAACTCCATGATCGTCTCGTCCCGGGAGAACGCCAGGTAGACGATCCTGCCCACCCGGAACTTCACCCTGTCCCTCACCAGCGCCTCATAGGACCGGGGCAGGCGCGAGGCCAGGGCACGGACCTCCTCGATGGTCGCCACCCGACCAGTTTGGCTCCTGGGACAACCTTGCCTCGTAGGATTGGTGGCATGACCACCACGACCGCGCCGCCGTGCCTGCGCCTCCGCTCCGACGACACCGTGGGCGTGATGACCGCCGCCCTGCCCGCCGGGGCCGACCTCGTCGTCGGCGACCTGGTGGTCAGGCTCCGGGACGACCTGCCGGCGGGCCACAAAGTGGCGCTGGCCGAGGTTGCCGCCGGTGACCAGGTGCGCAAGTACGGCCAGGTCATCGGGGTGGCTACCCGCCCGATCCGTGCCGGGGAGCACGTCCACACCCACAACCTGGCCTTCGCCGACTTCGGGCGCGATTACGCCTTCGGCCAGGACCTGAAGGTCGCCGGGGGGCCGGCCGTCGAGCCCACCGCCACGTTCAAGGGCATTGTCCGCTCGGACGGGCAGGTGGCGACCAGGAACTACATAGGCATCCTCACCTCGGTCAACTGCTCGGCGACGGTAGCCCGTATGGTGGCGGGCCAGTTCGGCGCCGGCTCCGAGCTCCTGGCCGGGTACCCCAATGTGGACGGTGTCGTCGCCCTGACCCACGGCTCGGGCTGCGGGATGGCGGCGTCCGGAGAGGGCTTCGAGCTCCTCCGCCGGACGCTGAGCGGCTATGCCCGGCACCCCAACTTCGCCGCCCTGCTGGTGATCGGCCTGGGTTGTGAGGTCAACCAGGTCAGGGCCCTGACCGAGGGTTTCGACCTGGCGGAGGCCACCCCGCTGCTGCCCATGACCATCCAGGACATGGGCGGGACGAGGGCCACCGTGCGCGAAGCCACGGCCCGCATCCGCGACCTGGCCGGAGAGGTCAACAACGTGGTGCGCACGGACGTCCCGGCCGGTGAGCTGGTGCTGGGGCTGGAGTGCGGTGGGTCCGACGCCTATTCGGGCATCTCGGCCAACCCGGCACTAGGGGTGGCGGCCGACCTCTTGGTGCGCCAGGGTGGCACCGCCGTCTTGGGCGAGACGCCTGAGATCTACGGCGCCGAGCACCTCTTGACCCGCCGGGCCGTCAGCCGTGAAGTAGGCGAGAAGCTGGTGGACAGGGTCCACTGGTGGGAGAGCTACGTAAAAAGCTGCGGCGCCAGCCTCGACAACAACCCTTCGCCCGGCAACAAGGAGGGCGGCCTCACCACCATCTTGGAAAAATCCCTCGGCGCCGTGGCCAAAGGGGGCGGCAGCCCGCTGACCGCGGTCTACGAGTACGCCGAGCGGGTCACCGCCAAGGGCTTCGCCTTCATGGACACACCCGGCTATGACCCCGTGTCGGTGACCGGGATGGTGGCGGGCGGGGCCAACGTGGTCTGCTTCACCACCGGGCGGGGGTCGGTGTTCGGGTCCAAGCCGGCGCCATGCATCAAGCTGGCCACCAACAGCGACGTTTACCGGCGTATGTCCGAGGACATGGACGTCAACTGCGGGACCATCGTGGACGGCACGCTCAGCGTGGACGATGTGGGCCGGGAGATCTTCGACCTGGTGCTGGCCGTGGCGTCGGGCCAACGGACCAAGAGCGAGGAGCTCGGTTTCGGGGACGAAGAGTTCACCCCCTGGCAGCTCGGGGCCGTGCTCTGAGCCACCGTCAATTCGTCCGGTAACCGCGGGCCTGCAGGTTGAACAACTCGGCGTACAGGCCCGGTTGGGCGAGCAAGCTGGCGTGGTCGCCGGCGGCCACGACCCTGCCGTTGTCCACCACGACGATCTGGTCCGCCATGTGGACGTTGGAGAAGCGGTGCGAGACCAGGACCGTTATGGCCCCGTTGGCCTGACCGAGCCGGCGGGCCGCCTCCCGGTAGCGGGTGAAGATGGCCGCTTCGGTCGGGGCGTCCAGGCTGGCGGTGGGCTCGTCCAGGACGACTACCAGCGGTACCGTGCGCATAAGCCCCCGGGCCAGGGCCAACCTTTGCCACTGGCCGCCGGAGAGCGAGCGCCCGCCGACGTAGGGCCCGAGGAGGGTCGATAGGCCGTCGGGCAGCTCGCCCACCAGGGAGCTCGCCCCCGCGTGGTCGAGGGCGCCCAGCACGGCGGCTTCGTCGTCGATCCGAGGAAGGTCGCCCAGGCCGACCCCGTCGCCCAGGCTCATGTGGAAGCGGACGAAGTCCTGGAACGCCCCCGTCGTCACCTGGCGCCAGGCCGCCGGGTCGAGCCGGCCCAGGTCGGTGCCGTCGACCCAGATCGTGCCCCGGGTCGGTCGGTACATGCCCGTAAGCAGCTTGACGAGGGTGGTCTTGCCGGCCCCGTTCTCGCCCACGATGGCCACGGTGCTGCCCGCCTCCAGCCAGAGGTTGACCCCGGACAGCGCGGCCTCGTCACGGCCCGGGTAGGCGAAGTCAACGTCGTCGAAGCGGATGCCCGACTCGAGGGCGGCGGGCACGACGCCCTCGAACGCTCCGGCGGAACCGGCCACGTACTCCTCCAGCCACAACAGGCGACCGGCGGTCACCGTGGCGGTGGCGAAGCTGCCGGCGGTATCGGTGGCGCTGCCCAGTTGGCGCTGGCTGCGGCGGACCAGGCTCACGGCCTCGACGACCTCACCCGGAGAGCCGTGGCCGTGCGCCGCTCGCAGCACCAGCACGATCACGCCGGCGGCAAAGCCGGCCGCGTACCCTGCCCACCCGAGCGCCTCCCAGAGGGCGGACCGACGCGCCGCTCGCAGCGACCGCGCGTTTATGTCATCGCCCAGGCGAGAGTGGCGCTCGATGACCGAGCCGGTGATGCCAAAGGTCCGCAGTTCCCGGGCGGGGGCGGCCGTGGACGCCAGGGTGAACAGCTCCCCCAGCAGCCGCCGCTTGTCGGCCAGGTCGTCGTCGGACCGTTTCTGGACACGGGCGGCGCGCCGGTCGGCCAGCCCGGGCAGGACGGCCAGCAGGGGGACGACGAGCACAGGTGGGTAGATGATGGCCAGCAGGACGATGACCAGCGCCACCTGGACGGCTGACTGGAGCAGGCTGAGGACCTGGCGTGGCGACCCCGCCAGGGTGCGGCGCTGGGCGCGGAGGGTGTCGATCTCGGCCAGGTACTCCGGCCGCTCGAAGTGCTCGAGGAACGGGGCTTGGTTCACCAGCGCCCCGATACGCGCCCCCAGGAACAGATTGGTGCGGTCCGTGAGCCGGCTGCCCATCATGGCGCTGACCAGGCGCGTCCCCCAAGAAGCGGCGAAGCTGGCCCCGACTAGGAGCACGCCGACCACCACGGCACGCCCATGGTGGTCGGAGGCACCATCGACGATGACCCGGAAGGCGACCGGGTAGACCACGCCGAGCACACCGGCGGCCAGGGCGGTGGCGGCGCAGGCCGCCGTCAGGCCCGGCGCTTCCCGCATGGCCGTACCGAACAGGACGTCGGCCTTGCGCAGCGCCCGCGGCGCACGGCGGGGCGGCCGCCGCCGGCGCCGGGGGGCCGCCGGCCCCAGGGGGCGGCCATCAGCCACTGTCGGCGTCCTGGCGCTGGGGGCCGGTGAAGTGGGCGGCCTGAGCCTCGAACATGGCCGCGTAAGTGCCACCGCCCGCCAGCAGCTCGTCGTGGCTGCCGATCTCGGTGATGCGGCCCTGGTCGAGCACGGCGATGCGCTCGGCCCGGCGGACCGTCGAGAACCGGTGCGAGATGACGAGCGTCGTCACGCCCGCCGTCAGCTCGAGGAAGCGGTCGTAGAAAGCGGCTTCGGCCCGGATGTCGAGCTGTGCCGTCGGTTCGTCCAGGACCAGCAACGTGGCGCCCCGGGCCACCGAGTACAGCGCCCGGGCCAAGGCCACCCGCTGCCACTGGCCGCCGGAAAGGTCGGTGCCATTGCGGTACCCGGAGGACAGGACGGTACCCCAGCCGTGCGGGAGCCCCTCGACCAGAGCGGTGGCCCCGGCCATTTCGACCGACCGGCGCAGGGCGGCCTCATCGGTCTCGGCGCCGAGGTCACGGAGGGCGACGTTGTCCCGCAGGCTCAACGGGTACCGGGTGAAGTCCTGGTAGACCACGGCTACCTGGCGCTGCCAGCAACGGGGTTCGAGGTCGGCCAGGGGCTCGCCGTCGATGGTGATACGGCCCGCGGTCGGGTCCCGCAGCCGGGCCAGCAAGGTGACGAGAGTGGTCTTGCCGGCGCCGTTCACACCCACGATGGCTAGCGAGCTCCCGGCCTGCAGGGAGAGGTCCAGGCCGCTGAGGGCGGGCGTGGCGCTCCCCGGGTAGCGGTACTCGACAGCCTCGAAGCAGACCACCGAACGGGGCCGGCCCTCGGCCGGCTGGACCGGGCCGACGACGGAGCCGGCGACGGGGCCGGCGTCGGGGCCGGTCCGCACCAGCGAGGACACGATCCCCTCGACGTCCGGCACCGCCGCCAGCATCTGTTCGAGCGACACGTCGTCGGCGCTCACCCCGCCCACCTGTGCCGCCAGCATGAACATGGGCAGCATCACGGTCACCGTCCGCAGCCCGACCTCCCCGTGGTAGGCGGCCCACCCGAGCTCGCCCGCCCCGATCAGGTACATGGCGCAGACCACGGCACTGAGCAGTAGGGCCCGGCGCTCGAAATGACGGGCCTCGGCCCACGATGGCGCCATCCCCTCCAGCCATTTCTGGCGGTGCCGGTCGAGCACCCACGGGCCGAGCCCGAAGACGCGCATCTCCTTGGCGAACTCGGGACGCCAGGCGCAACCCAGGTAGTACCAGCTGTGGCGCAGAGCCGGGGTCGCCCGGCGCACGAGGGTGGCCCGGTTGGCCAGCAACCGTCGCAGCGGCGGGCGGACGGCGCACCAGCCGGCGAGCAGCATGAGCCCTACCCACCACCGGAAGCTGGCCAGCACGGCACAAGCGAGCAGGCCGGAGAACCGGTCACCGAGCACGCCGGCCAGGGTCATCGGTGCGTCCCCCGGGCGGGCGCTCGACAGCTCGCCGGTGGCCGAGGTGAGCCGGTCGAGCACCTGCGGGTCTTCGAGGTGCTCGACGCCCGTCGGCTCGGACACGGCCCGGGCGAGGCGACGCTGGAGGTCCGAGGTCATTACCGCCGAACTGTGGGCGGAGAGCAAGTCCTCCAGCGGGCTGCGCATCAAGGAGAGGGCGTAGGCACCGGCGCCCAGCGCCAGCGAGACCACCAGCGCGTGGCCGGCGGGCGAACCGAGCCCGTCCCTGACGGCGGCCGGGATATGACCGGTGGCCCAGCCGATGGCGACCAGGGCCAGCGTCGGCAGCACGCCCTCGACGAGGACGAACAGCAGGATGGCGGCGGCCAGCGCGGGGCTGGCGGCGTATACCAGGCGTGCCACCCGGGCCCGGACGGACAGGGAGGACAGGACCTGGTGGCGCCCGTCGACCAAGCGCTCTCGTACGCCCACGCGTCGGACCAGATCGCTCAGGCCGGGCACCCCGACAAGGTTGGCACCTGGGGACGGCGAAGTCTCCTCAGGGCCGGGGACCAGGTCAACCAGGGCAGGTACGTCAACCAGGGCTGGTACCAGGTTTGTAGCGGGCCGGTCACCGGTAAGTTTCGACCATGGCTATCGGACGCTTCAGTGTCATCGCCCTCGACTGCCCCGACCCGCTCGCCCTGGCCCGTTTCTACGGCGCCGTCACCGGGTGGAGCTTGGAGGACGATGGGGGCGACGAGGGCGAATGGGCCCAGCTCGTGAACGATGTCGGGGCCACCATCGCCTTCCAGCGCGCCGACGACTACCGGCCGCCGGTGTGGCCGACCTCCGAGTACCCCCAACAGGCCCATATCGATTTCGACGTGGCCGACCTCGACGTCGCCGAACAAGCCGTGCTCGAGCTCGGCGCCCGGAAAGCCGAGTTCCAACCGGGAACGACTTTCCGGGTGTTCCTCGACCCCGCCGGCCACCCCTTCTGCCTAGTACAGGCCGGCTGACTAGCGGCCCTGGCCGCGCCTGCGCCTAGACCTGGCCGCCGAGCAAGGTGAGGTCGCCCGGGCTGAGGCGGTCGTGGGCCGAGTTCCGCTGGTGCCAGTAGGGATACAGGAGAGGCACGGCGCTCACCTCGTCGAGGCGCTGGCGGGCCCCTTCGTCAACTGACCACGTCGCCGAGCCCAGGTTGTCCGCCAGCTGCTCGCCCGAACGGGCGCCGACGACGACCGAAGTGACGCCGGGCTTGGCCAGGAGGTACGCCAGGGCCGTTTGCGCCGGGCTGTGCCCGTGCTCACGCGCCACCTCGACCAGCGTCTCGATGACGGCGTACATCTTGTCCTCGTCGTAGACGGGAGGCTCGCCCCAGGCGGTCGTGTGGCGGGAACCCGCGGGGGCGGTGCGGTCGCGGCCGTACTTGCCGCTGAGCAGGCCGCCGGCCAGCGGGCTCCACACCAGGATGCCCACTTGCTCGTCGATGGACAGCGGGACCAGCTCGTACTCGGCCTCGCGGTGCAGCAATGAGTAATAGATCTGCTGGCTGATGTAGCGCTCGAACCCGAGCCGCTCCGAAGTCCCGAGCGCCTTCATGAGGTGCCAGGCCGAGTGGTTGGAGCACCCGATGTAGCGGACCTTGCCGTCCCGGACGAGCGTGTCGAGGGTGTCGAGGGTCTCCTCGACGGGCGTGACGCCGTCCCGTTCGTGCACCTGGTACAAGTCGATGTAGTCGGTGCGCAGGCGCCGCAGGCTGGCCTCGCACGCCCGGACGAGGTACTGGCGTGAGAGCCCGGCGTCGTTAGGCCCGGCGCCCATGGGGAAACGCGCCTTGGTGGCGATCAGGACATCGCCCCGCCGGCCCTGGAGGATCTCGCCCACGATCTCCTCCGAGCGGCCGTTCGAGTACACGTCCGCCGTGTCGATCAGGTTGACCCCGGCCTCGAGAGCCTGGTCGACCAGGGCACGGGCCTGGCTGATGGCCACGCCCCCGATGGCGGCGCCGGCACCGGCGTCCCCGAAGGTCATGGTGCCCAGGGTGATCTCCGACACCCGTAGCCCGCTGTGTCCCAGCTGTCGATATTCCACGGCAAACCCTCCGTTTTCCTTCGCCTCGGCTCCCATGGGCGGGGCCCCGCAGGGCAGTCTGTCAGTACCCGGCCTTCGTGTCTACCGGAGGCTCCCTAATCTCGTGCCATGGGACCTGACGAGGCGCTGCGGCGGATCGCCTACCTGCTCGAGGCCCAAGGGGCGGCGCGCTACAAGGTGCAGGCCTTCCGTCGCGCCGCGTCGACGGTGGACGACCTGGCCCCGGCCGAGCTGGCCCGCCTCGACGAGCAGGGCCGGCTGGAGACACTGCCGGGCGTGGGCAAGAGCACGGCGGCGGTGATAAGCCAAGCTCTTTCCGGGTCGTCGCCCAGGTACCTGGAAGCGTTGGAAGAAAACATGCCCGTGCTCCCCCCCGGTCCCGTGCGGTCGCTGTTCGAGTCGCTGCGGGGCGACTGCCACAGCCATTCGGACTGGTCCGACGGCGGCAGCACCATCTTCGAAATGGCTTGTACGGCCCGGGACCTCGGCCACGACTACCTGGCCCTCACGGACCACAGCCCGCGCCTGACCGTCGCCCACGGCCTCAGCGCCGACGACCTCCGCCGCCAGCTCGAGGTGGCCGCCGGCGTCAACGAGGATCTGGCGCCGTTCCGCCTGCTCACCGGGATCGAGGTCGACATCCTTGACGACGGCGCCCTCGACCAGGAGGCGGCGCTGCTCAACCGCCTCGACGTCGTGGTGGCGAGCGTCCACTCGGGCCTGCGCATGGAGCGGGGGGAGATGACCAGGCGCATGGTGGCGGCGGTGGAGAACCCCCTCGTGGACATCCTCGGCCACTGCACGGGCCGTCTCCTGGCGGGCCGGGGCCGTCCACCGTCGAACTTCGACCCGGAGGCCGTGTTCGGCGCCTGCCAGGCCAGCGGCACCGCCGTCGAGATCAACTCCCGGCCCGAGCGCCGGGACCCGCCCGAAGATCTCCTGAAAGCCGCCGCCGCCGCCGGCTGTCGCTTCGCTATAGACACCGACGCCCACGCCCCGGGCCAGCTCTCATGGCTCACCATGGGGTGCGAGCAGGCGGTGGCGGCCGGGATCCCGGCCAGTTCGATCGTCAACACCCTGGCCCTGGACGACTTCCTCGCCTGGGCCCGGGGCGGCCGCTGAGCGGACTGGTCGGCCCCGAGCTATCGCCCAGGCGTCAGGCGCCGTCGTGGCGGGCGAGCGACGCCGCCGGCCGGCGCTCGAGGACCACGCGGTACAAGGTGCACACCCGGCGGTCGAACATCATCCGGGACAGCCGCAGGTAGCGGTGGTAGCGGCGGTACTGCTCCCAACCGACTATGGCGCACGCCTGCGCCTTGTTGGCCTCCAGCCTGGCCTGCCATAGGCGCAGGGTGTGCTCGTAGTGGGTGGCGTCGCTGCGGAAGCTGACCAGGCGGAACCAGCCCTCGGCGGCCTCGGTCACGTCGCTCAGCTGGGGCAGGCTCGACTCGGGGAAGATGTCCTCGGTGAAAAAGGCGGCCACCTCCATGGTGGCGGGGTCGAAGTCCTCCCAGGCGATGGTCTGCAACGACAGGCGACCACCCTCGTCGAGCCAAAGGGCGCAACGCTCGAAGAAGGTCCGGTAAACGGCGCGCCGCTCCGCCTTGTCGAGCTCGGGGCGGGCGAAGTGCTCGAAAGCCCCGATCGAGACGATGGCGTCGTAGGGCGCCGGCGGGTGGTGGTCCCGCCAGTCCTCGAGCCTGGTCTCGGACCGCTCCGAGGACGGGACAGCGGCGGCCTGGTCCGAGCTCAGCGTGAGCCCGGTGACGTGGCCGACCCCGCGCTCATCGGTCAGGTACCGCATCATCGCCCCCCAACCGCAACCGACGTCGAGCACGCGCGCGGCGCCGTCGGCCCGGGCACCGGTGGCGTGCCAGTCCAGCTTGGCCAGCTGGGCGGTGTCGAGGTCGTCGTCGAGCTCCCCGGTCCACAAGGCGCACGAGTAGACCATGCGGGCGTCCAGCCACAGCCGGTAAAACTCGCGGCCGACGTCATAGTGGTGCTCGATCGCCTTTCGGGTCGCCCCGCCACCGGCCCCAGGTCCACCGGCCCCAGGTCCACCGGCCCCAGGTAACGTCTCGCCTGGCATCACGTCGGCGCCATCAGCGCAACACCACCACAGCTAGGGGACGCTAGTTCAACCCGGTCCGCCCCGCGGACAACACCAATCCCCGAGCGAGCCGGCGAACAGGCCTTCGCCGGCGTGCTCTCAAGGTCTTCCAACCGGGACCACGGTACGCGAAGGTAACGTGGCCTCCCCCGCACCTGGAGGCCCGAAAATGACGTTAGAGACGAGGCCGGAGGGCCCAACGGGCCGTGCCGGGCGTAGGCCATGACCAAGCAGGCATCCGCACCGCCGACCCCGGGCAAGGGCGCTCCCGTGGCCCCCCCGCCGCCGCCGTGGTGGCGCCACTACCTCTGGGTCATCGCCTTCGTGGTCTTCATCGCCCTGTACTTCGTCCTGCCGGCCACCGAGATCAAGGGCCCGGTCACCCTCAACTACACCCAGTTCCTCTCCGACGTCTCGGGCCACAAGGTAAAGACCGTCACCTTGGAGACCAACGGCTCGGCTTCGGGCACCCTCTCCAACGGCGACACCTACACCACGGCGGTCCCGGCGGAGGCCGGCCAGGCGCTGCTCAACGACCTGGCCGCCAACAAGGTCCAGATAACGGCCGAGACCACCGGCACCAGCTTCGGGTCCGAGGTCCTGTCCTGGGTCATCTTGCTGCTCCCGTTCCTAGTCATTGGCTACTTCTGGTGGCGGCTGTCCAAGCGGGCCGGGGGCGGGGCCGGCCTGCAGGGGGTGCTGGGGGCGGGGCGCAGCAAGGCCAAGGTCTTCGACCAGGAACGGCCGAAGACCACCTTCGCCGATGTGGCCGGCTACGACGGGGCCAAGGCCGAGATCGCCGAGGTGGTCGACTTCTTGCAGAACCCCGACCGCTACGCCCGGGCCGGGGCCATGGCCCCCCGGGGCATCTTGATGGTCGGGCCCCCGGGCACGGGCAAGACGCTGTTGGCCCGGGCCGTGGCCGGCGAGGCCAGCGTGCCGTTCTTCTCGGTCACCGGGTCCAGCTTCGTGGAGATGTTCGTGGGCGTGGGGGCGGCCCGGGTGCGGGACCTGTTCTCCGAAGCCCGCAAGAAAGCCCCCGCCATCATCTTCATCGACGAGATCGACGCCATCGGCCAGCGCCGGGGCGGGGCCGGGGCCGTGGTCTCCAACGACGAGCGCGAGCAGACGCTCAACCAGCTGTTGGCCGAGATGGACGGCTTCGACCCGGCCACCGGCATCGTGGTGCTGGCCGCCACCAACCGCCCTGAGGTGCTGGACCCGGCCCTGCTGCGCCCGGGGCGCTTCGACCGCCAGGTCACCGTGCCCCTGCCCAACCTGGCCGAACGCAAAGCCATCGTGGCCGTGCACTGCCGGGGCAAGAAACTGGCCCCCGACGTGGACCTCGAGGTGGTGGCCCGGGCCACGCCCGGGTTCTCGGGCGCCGACCTGGCCAACCTGGTCAACGAGGCGGCCATCGTGGCCGTGCGGGCCAAGCGCGACGTGATCTCGGCGGCTGATTTCGACCAGGCCCGGGACCGCATCATCCTGGGACGCCGTGAGGGCTCCAACGTCCTGATACCCGACGAGAAGCACGCCGTGGCCGTGCACGAGGCCGGCCACGCCCTGGTGGCCGTCTACTCGGAAAAGGCCGACCCGGTGGCCAAGGTCACCATCCTGCCCGCTGGCCAGACGCTCGGCGTCACCGAGCAACTGCCGCTGGTCGAGCGCCACCTCTACGGCGAGGACTACCTCCACGACATGCTGGCCGTGTTCTTGGGCGGCCGGGCTTCCGAGCTGGTGGTCCTCGGCCAGGGCTCCACCGGGGCCTCCAACGACCTGGCCAAGGCCACCGAGCTGGCCATCAAGATGGTGCGCGAGTTCGGCCTGTCGGCGACGCTCGGGCCGGTCGGTTACCCCTCGGGCGGCTCGGTGTTCCTGGGCGGCGGCGGGGAGGAGTTCTCCAGCCGGCCGTTCTCCGAAGCCACCCAAGCGGCCATAGACGCCGAGGTCTCCCGCCTGCTGAGAGAAGCCGAGAGCCGCGCCACCGAAGTGCTAAAGGCCCACCGCGACGTGCTCGACCGGGTGGTGCAGCTGCTGGTGGCCAACGAGACGGTGGACGGCGCGGAGATCTACGCCCTGGCCGGCCGGCCCGAGCCGGCGGGGGCCCCGGGGGTGACCATGGCCCCCGACCGGGCCGCCGCCGCCAGCGGGGCGAACCTGGCCGCCAGCCCGGCCCGACCGGCCAGCGCCAGCGGCCCGGCCAGGGCGGGCGCGGCCACAGCCACGGGCGCCGTCAATGCGCCTAAGGCGCCGGCCACCAAGGAGCCTGGGCCGACGAAATGAAGCCCGGTCCTGATTGAGGAACGCTAAGCCGGCGCCGGAGTGCTCAGTGCTCGATATTGGTCATCACGTGCTTTAGGCGCGTGTAGTCCTCGAAGCCGTACACGGACAGGTCTTTTCCATAACCTGAGTGCTTGAAGCCCCCGTGCGGCATTTCCGCCACCAAGGGGATGTGGGTGTTGACCCACACGCAACCGAAGTCGAGGTCGCGCGCCATACGCATGGCCCGGCCGTGGTCGCGGGTCCACACGCTGGCGGCGAGGCCGAACTCGACGTCGTTGGCCCACTCCAGGGCCTCGGCTTCGTCGGTGAACATTTGCACGGTGATCACCGGCCCGAAAATCTCTTGCTGGACCATCTCGTCGTCCTGGTGCAGGCCGGCGACGATGGTGGGGGCAAAGCAGTACCCGCGCTCGCCCACGGCGTGGCCGCCGGTGAGCAGGCGAGCGTGCGCCGGGGCACGCCCCAAGAAGCCCTTGACCCGCTCGAGCTGGGTGGCGCTGTTGAGCGGGCCGTAGTCGGCATTGTCCTGCCCGTACGGCCCCACGGTCGTCTGGCGGGCCTGGTCGACCAGGGCGTCCAGCAGGTCGGTGTGGACGCCGGGGCCGGCCAGCACCCGGGTGGCGGCGGTGCAGTCCTGGCCGGCATTGAAGAAGGCGGCGGTGGCTACCGCCTGCGCCGTGCGCCCAACGTCGGCGTCGTCAAAGACGACCACCGGGGCCTTGCCCCCGAGCTCGAGGTGCACGCGTTTCAAGTCTCGGGCGGCCGCCGCCGCCACCTCCATGCCCGCCCGCACGCTCCCGGTGACCGAGACCATGGCCGGCGTGCGGCTGGCCACCAGGGCCCGCCCCGTGTCGCGGTCCCCGCACACGACATTGACGACCCCGGGCGGGAAGTGCTCGGCCAGCATCTCGGCCAGGACCAAGGTGGTCACGGGAGTGGTGTCGGACGGCTTGATCACCATCGTGTTGCCGGCGGCAATGGCGGGCGCCCATTTCCACACCGCCATCATCATGGGGTAGTTCCAGGGGGTGACGGCGGCGCACACGCCCACGGGCTCACGCCGGAGGAACGACGTGTGCCCGGCCATGTACTCGGTGGCCGCCCGGCCTTCCAAAAGGCGCGCCGCAGCGGCGTAAAAGCGGATCTGGTCGACGATGGGAGGGATCTCCTCGGACATGGTAAGGGCGAAGGGCTTCCCCGTGTTCTTGCCCTCCGCCCGCACCAGCTCCTCAGCCCGCGCCTCGATAGCGTCGGCCACGCGCAACAGGGCCAAGCTCCGCTCGGAGGGCGTGGAACGTTTCCAGGAACCGAAAGCCGCTTTGGCCGAGCCGAGGGCGCTCTCGACGTCCTCCGGCCCGGAAACGGGGGCCTCGGCATAGGCCTCTCCCGTGCTCGGGTCGACCACCGGGACGGTGCGGCCCGAAACCGTGCCCACCTTCTCACCGTGGACGAAGTTGTACAGCTCCAGCACCCCGCACCCCCTTCTCACGGCCCGGGCCCGGTCCGTCCACGCTCGTCCCCGAGCGGTACGAGCATCATAGGTACCGGGCCTTAACATCCGGGACGGGAAGGTCGGGGAGCAAGGACCACCACGATCGGGGGCCAGATGAGCGACGTCGGGCCCGGGAGCGGGAGCGCTACCGGGGACCGGGCGACGCCCCTGGCCCTTTCCCCTTTGGGGCGCCAACGGGTTGGAACACGCAGAGCGCGCAGAAAAACACTTTCCGTGAATAACCGGACCTCAAGGCGACTGGCGTGCCCGTCGAAGGGCCACGTGTCGAGCCAATTAACCCCTACCAAGGAGGAAAAATGCAAACAGCTCAACGAGCAATTTGGAGGTCCGGGGTCAAATGGTGAAAAAGACGCCAAACCAGAAAAAGCCCACTCGGGCCGGGCGCATCATCTACTCGGGCCTGGGGCTGTCGCTTATCGGCGCCGCCGTCGCCGTTCTCGGCGCCCCCCTCAAGTGGGGCCTCCCGCACTGGACCTAGGAAAACTGACATGAGCGCGGCGGGCCGGGGCCACCTATAACCGGCCCGGCGGGCTCACGGTCCTCCCCATGACCAAAAGACAAGTAGTTTCGGTCAACCTCTTCGTTTCTCTCATTGTCCTCGCTGGCCTGTGCGGTGCCGAATATGACGTGTGGGCCTCACGGGGACAAGGGCTGCTCGGCCCCCGGCCCCAGATCCTGGCCATTTTCGGTGCCTGCTGCCTGTTCACCGAGCTACGCCCCTTGCGCTGGCTCGGCCTCGAAGGGGGTGGCCAGGTGACCGCCAGCTGGACCTTCATGATGGCCCTGTTGCTGGTCGGGCCGCCGCTGACCGCCGTTCTCATCGCCGCCTCTGTCGTCCTGGTAGGCGAGGTGGTCTCCCATAAGCCCTTGGTCAAGGTCCTTTTCAACCTGGCCCAGATAGTCGTCTCCTTGAGCCTGGCCGCCGCCGTGCTCGACCTGGCCGGCCAGGACGAGGCCCTGCGCCTGCACCCCGCCCCGCCCCTGGTCTGGTACCCGGCGTTCTTGCTCGCCGGCGCCATCGTCTTCGCCGTTAGCAACACGCTCACGTGCACGGTGATCGCGTTGCACCAGGCCCTGCCGGTAGGCCATATCCTGCGCGACGTCGGTGCCGTCAACGTGTCGACCGACGGAGTGCTCCTGTCCCTTTCGCCCGTTTTCGTCGTGGTCGCCGAACGCAGCGCCCTGCTGGTCCCCCTGCTACTGGTGACGATATGGACCATTTACCGCACCGCCGAGCTGGCCCGGGTGCGGCGCAACGAGGCAACTCACGACATGCTCACCCAACTGCCCAACCGGCGGCTCTTCGACGAGCACCTCC
The DNA here is from genome assembly GCA_052325485.1 of Acidimicrobiales bacterium. Taxonomy (GTDB): domain Bacteria; phylum Actinomycetota; class Acidimicrobiia; order Acidimicrobiales; family Palsa-688; genus Fen-671. The sequence continues at coordinate 42,422 of JBKQUU010000029.1, forward strand.
GCCGGGCGGTCATGTCGGCCCGGCGCACGGGCCAGCGCGTCGCCGTCGTACTGATCGACCTGAACGGCTTCAAATCGATCAACGACCGCCTGGGCCACGACGTCGGCGACGCCGTCCTGCGGGACGCCGCCGCCCGGATGACCAGTGCCTGCCGGTCATCGGATCTGCTGGCGCGCCTAGGAGGCGACGAGTTCGCTATCGTCCTGCCGTACATCGGCACCGTGGCCGCGGCGGTGGCAGTAGCCGAACGGGTGCAGGCCACCTTCTTGGAGCCGTGCGTGGTCCAGGACTTCCCGGTGCCGGTGACGGCCAGCTTCGGGGTGGCCGTCCTGCCCGACCACGCCCCCGACGCGGCGACGCTCCTGCGGCGGGCCGACGAGACCATGTACTCGGCCAAGTACGCCCACAAAGGCGTGACCGTGTTCGAGCCCGGCTCCAGCTCCGGTGGCATCGGACGGATCGGCTTGCTGGCCGACGTGGCGCAAGCCTTGGTGGCTGACCAGTTCTTCCTCGAGTACCAGCCGCAAGTCAGCTTGCCGACGGGCCACGTGATCGGCGTCGAGGCGTTGGTCAGGTGGCGCCACCCGGTGGCCGGGGTGATATATCCCAACGAGTTCATTGCCCTGGCCGAACAGACCGAGTTCATCGGGCCCATCACCGAGTGGGTCATTCGCCACGCCTTGGCCCAGTGCGCCACTTGGGAGCAGGAAGGCCAGCACCTCCGGGTGGCCGTCAACATCTCGGCCCGTAGCATGCACGATGCCCGCTTCCCGGAAATGGTGGCCAGGGTGGTGAAGGAAACCGGCGTTTTCCCGGGCGACATCGACCTGGAAATAGCCCAGAGCACCGTCGACCTTGACCAGGCCACCCTGCACTCGGTGCTGAGGAAGCTCCGCGCCAGCGGAGTGTGCTTGACCATCGACGACTTCGGGACGGGCTACTCCTCCATGGCCCAGCTGCGCGAACTGGCGGTCGACCGCCTTACGATCGACCGCAGTTTCGTTACCAACATGGCCGCAGAAGGCCGGGACGCCCTCATCGTCGGGGCCATCGTGCAGCTCGGGAGGGCGCTGGGGATCGAAACGATCGCCAAGGGGGTCGAGGACGCCGTCGTGGCCAGGATGCTCCTCGAACGCGGTTGCACCATCGCCCAAGGGTTCTTTTTCGGCAAACCCGTGCCACCCGAGGTCTTCGAGCCCCACGGCTGGACGTCCGACGGGGCGCCCTCGGTCCCGCCCTGGTCAGGGCCCCTGGAATTGCTGCCCGGTCAGGCGCCCGCCCCCACGCCCGCCGGTCCTACCGGGGGGGCGTGCGCAGCTTGAACGGGGCGCCCGCCGGGTCGGCCAGCGCGGCCAGGCGGCCGTAGGGAGTGTCCTGGGGCGCCGTACGGACCGAACCGCCCAGGGCGGTGGCGGCGGCGACGATGGCGTCGGTGTCATCGACCTCGAAGTAGACCGACCAGCTGGAGGCGGAGCCGGCGGGGAGGAAACCGCTGGCGTCCATGATCCCGGCCAGCTCGCCCCCGCCCGAGGGGTCGCGCATCACCGTGTAGCGGAACTCGTCGGTGTCGCTGACGGTGCTGGTGTCCCAGTGGAACACCGAGCGGTAGAAGGCCACCGCCTTGGCGTAGTCCCGGGTGAGCAGCTCGAACCAGCCCGGGGCGCCGTGCTCGCTGAGGACGCTGAAGCCGGGGAAGCTCCCGGGCTGCCAAGCCCCCAGGACGGCACCGGTCGGGTCGATCAGCACGGCCTGGCGTCCTAGGTCGGCGACGGCCATGACGGGGGCGACGACCCGGGCGCCCTCAGCCTCGGCCGCCTCGAGCGTCTTGGCGATGTCGTCGGTGGCGAGATAGGTCTTCCAGGAGTTGTCGGCCTTCATGTCGCCCATGTCGCCCATCCCCCCGGCCACGGGGACGCCGTTGCGGGTGAACATGAAATAGCCGCCGAACTCCGGGCTCGGGTCCTGGGCCTGCCAGCCGAAGAGCTCGGCGTAGAACTTGCGGCTACCCTCCACGTCGGAGGTCCACAGGTCGGCCCAGCACGGCGCCCCGTTGGGGGCGCTGGTCCGTGTAGTCATTTCATCTGCTCCTTTTGGGTTGAAGAAATCGCTTACCCGCTTCGACGGGCACCAGGTGGCGGACTCATCGGTCGCCCGCCGGCAAGACGATGAGATCGCCGGCCGTAGGCCGTCAACCTAGACGAATGGGCCACCTTGAGCTGTGGTGCCGGGTCAGCGTCGTCGGCCCCGACGGCGCCGAGCTTTCGAGCCACGTCCTCAGCGGGCCCGGCGCGCCGGGCATGGCGACGGTGGACGACGTGGCCCGACTGGCGCTGATGGCCGGCCGCCTCGGGGGCGGGGCCGTCCTCACCGACGTATCCCCGGCGCTGCAAGCGCTCCTCGAACTGGCCGGCCTAGGCGGCGAGGCGCAGGGGCAGGCCGAACTGGGGGAAGAGCCGCTCGGGGCTCAAGAAGGCCAAGAACCACGCCATACCGGTGACCTTCCCCTCTGAGATCTCCAGTACCTGGAGCGCCCAAGGGGCGTACCCGCCGGCCGGGTCGGGCCGGTACTGCCCGAAGGCCGGGCAGCCGTTGGCCGAGGTGGGCACGAGGCGCGAGCCCCGGCAGCCGCTCGGCCCGGGTTCTACCATGAAGCGGCCGATGTCAGCCGCCCCCCGCACCCACATGGCGAACGGCGGCATCGACTGCACGGCGTCCTCGTGGAGCAGCGTCACCAGCCGCTCGATGTCGTAGCGCTCGAAAGCGTCCACGTAGCGCTCGAGGAGCTCGGAGCCGGCGTCGTCGAGGGCGTCGGGTTGG
>JBKQUU010000030.1:0-72615 GCA_052325485.1 Acidimicrobiales bacterium
GTCTTGGCACCGCCGCGCAGCTGACACGGGAGGTGCAGGCCCGCCCGGCGGCATTGGGCCACGAGCCCGTCGACGACCTCGTGGTGCTCCCCGCTCCGGGTGCCGTCCTGCTCTTTTCTGGCGCCCAGCTGCACAGGTCTATCCCGAACACGTCCGGGCGGGCCCGGTTCAGCGTCGACTTCCGGACGGTCGACGTCGCCGACCTGAAGGCGGGCCGAGGGGCCCCACTGGTGGACGTCCACTGCACGGGAACGGCGGTACGGGACTTCCACAATGTGGCTGACGGCAGCGCGTTCGCCGAGGAAACAGTCACGAAATTGTTCGGGGCGCCGCCACCGGACGCCATGCTCGTGTTCAGCGGGGCAGATGAGACCTAGCCGCTAGCGCTTCAGCGCGCCAGCAGCTCGGCCACCGCGGCCAGTGGTGGAGCCAGCCGGTCCCGGGGGGACATGGCAACCACGGGCAGCGGCCAGGGAATGGCTAGATCGGGGTCATCAAAGGCGATCGACACGTCCTCGGCCGGGTCGTGAGGCCGATCGATGCGGTAGGCCACGTCTGCCGGGTCGCTGAGGGCCTGGAACCCGTGGGCGCAGCCGGCCGGGATGTACAGCGAAACCTGTTGGTCACCCCGCAGCTCGAAGCTTTCCCAGTTACGGTATGTCGACGAGGTGGGCCGCAAGTCTACGACCACGTCAAAGACAGCACCGTAACTGCACCGGACCAGCTTGGCCTCGCCCGCCCCCCGCCGCAGGTGCAGGCCCCTCACCACCCCGGCCCCCGAGCGCGAGACACTGTCCTGCACAAAAGAGTTCGGGTCGACCCCGGCGCCACGCATTGCCTCAGCGTCGAAGGTGCGGCAAAAAAAACCACGTTCGTCTATATGCGGCGTCGGTTTGAACAGCAGCGCACCGACAATACGCTCGACCTGGCTCACGTCCATGGGGCTCCTTCCCTGCGCCGGGGCTGGTGCCCGCCCCCGGCAACGGCTCAGCTCACGCTTGGCGCCCCCGGCCCGGGCCCGACGCCGCCCGGAGACGAGCGGCGGGGGGTGCAGACGAAGAAGTACTCGACGGCCAGCAAGGGGCTAACAAAGGGGATATTGGCGTTGAGGTACATGTTGGCCGCCTTGACCAGCCTCCGGGTGGGCTGGCCATGGCTCCAGTTATGCGAGGTCGGGAAGGCCTTGCGCACAACGAAGTCCTGTAACAGGCTTTCCCGGAAACGCTCCAGAGGCTGGACATTGCTGTAGGCCTCGTACATCTGAGGCTTGAGATGGCCGAAGTTGGTGTACGACACGATGAAGGTGCCGTCTTCACGGAGGATCTGCGCTATTTCGGCAAATTTCTGCGACTGTTTAGCCCCCAGGTACTCGAAGAGGCCCTGGGCGATCACGATGTCGAACCGCCTGTCGCCGAACCTGATCGGAGCCTCCAGGATATCAACTTCGAGCAGGTTCGGAGCTGGGTCGACTATGGCTATGTCGATGCCGTAGTAGTTAATATTTGGCCTGAGGAGGTGCTGGAAGGTCGCCGGTCCGCAGCCGAGGTCGAGAAGGGTGCACGCCTTTGTCCCCGCTGTCTTATTGACTAGCTGCGCCGACTTTTGCAGGCGGTAATGCGGGGCACTGAACTTGGAGCTTTCGTTGCGCCAAAACGCCTTCTTGTAGTACTGCGCATTGACAGGGCGGCCGGGGACGTCCTGGCCAAGGGTTATATTGCGCACAATGTTCCTAATCTCGAGAGCCGGCCTTCACGCGAGCTGGCGCTCGGCCGACGGCGCCAGTTCGGGCTCGTCAGCCGGGCCCTGGGAGCCAAAGAGCAGGGCGGACAGCACAGCAAAGTGTTGGTCTAGCGCAGGTGCCTTGGCCAGGGTGTGCCGGGCCAGGGCCAGTCTTATCTCGGGGGCTCGCCTCTCCAGTTCGGTGAACTGCTCTTTCAGTCTGCCGATATTGATGGCCCGGGCGGAATGGGAGAACTCCGACAGCCCGGCGTCGGCCATGAGGGCGTCGTGCTTGGCCGAATAGCCGATCGATATAGTGGGTTTACCGAGCTTAAGCCCACACAGGACATTGTGGTAACGGGTAGCGACAACCGTGCCGACCAGCGCCATCTCTCGCAGCTGGTCGCTCAGGGACGAAAAGCGTGCCGGACCGGCCAGGGCCGTCGGCGCGTTGGGCCGGTACGCCGCCAGGTCGTCGAGTATTTCTTGGGCGACGGCTTGGTCTATGTCGTCACCCCAGAAGAGCCTGACTTGGTGGTCGTGGTCCACCAGCCACCGGACGAAGGACTTCATGTCCTCGGTGTAGCGGCGGTAGATGTCGTCCGGCTGTTCTCGGTCGTCCGCCGCCCCGTAGTAAGCCATGACGCAGACGCCAACGGTCCGCGGGTCGCCGGCGGCGCCGGCCGGAGCCGGCAAGCTGTACACGAGGTCGGGGTAGACCTGGTCACGCGCAGTATTGAGCCCGAGCTGGCGCATGGCGTCCCGGGACTGCTGGTCGCGGTAGGACCGGTAGAAAGCCAGGCGGGCGGCGGAAGCGAAGAGCCAACGGATGGGGCGGCGACGGCTGGCGTTGGCCCCCACGCTGACCAGCGCCACTTTGGTCCCGAACAGCCGGGCTGACGCGCAGAGCAAGAACAGGTCGTAAGGAGTCCCCGATGCTCGCAAGCGAAGGGTGGACTCGAGGATGCCGGTGCCGGGCACAACCACAACATCGTGGCGCCGGGCCCAAGAAAGCGCCCGGGAGACATCGACGACCTTGCCGAGGACTTTGAGGGCGACGGCGGTCGGGCGAGAGGTCTGGCCGGCATACCTCGTGTACCACTGGAGAGGCACGGCCTCGACGCCATAAGTAGCGTTGACGCGTCGCGGCCCCGCGCACTTGACGTCCACGACCGCCTCGGGGTGGTGCGACCGCAGGTAAGCGAGCATGGCCTCCAGGGAGCCATCGTTGCCGAGGTTGCCCGAGCCGAAGAGGCCGAACAGGCCAACCCGGGGCGCCACGTCGACGGGCCGCGGGCGCGTCCGGGCCGGCCCAAGGAGGCTCACGGCGCCCTCTTGCCTGCGTTGTACGCCGTCTTGAGGCCTGCCTCGGAGCTCGTGCCGACATCGTCGTTCTCGAAAGGGACCGTGGGGGATCCGCTGTAGCCACGTCCACCTGCAGCAAGGGTCCTCAATTACCAGCTCCTAGTTCGCGTGCGAATCCTGGACCGGCCAAAGCCGGCTCGCACCCGGGTATGAGCCACGACCGCTCCGTCCTGATACCTAGGAAGAGCTCACTGCTCGTGCCTGTCCCGCCAAGGCGTGCCCTTTTCGCCCCAGACGGCCCGAAGCTCCTTCATGCCCTTGCCGCCGGGCACGCTGGCCGGGCACGCTGGGAAAGGCGTCACGGACGCTGGGCGGCCACGCTGAGCGGCACGGGCGCGGGGACGTCGTCGGCCGTGCCGGCGAGCTGCTCGCGCCGAGCGGCCCAACGGGCGGCCAGGATAACGCTGGCGGCGTAGATGCCTGTACCTACCGCGTACCCGACGGCGACGCCAACCACACCGAACGCCGGCGCCAGGGCTAAGACCCCCACCGAGGAGACCAACAGTCCCCACAAGGTGACCAAGAACAGCAAACGCGTCTTCTTCCTAACCTTCAGCCGCATCGTCGCCCCCAGGCTCCCGGCGCTGAAGACGTAAGCGACCGCCATGGCGTACGCCACCGGGGCGTAACTGGCGAACTGGTGCCCGTAGAGGATGCTCAACAGGTCCCGTCCGAAGAGCACGACGACGACGAACACCAGGCCCACGCTGGCCAGCCCGGCGGCGGTCACAAAGCGGGCGACCCGGTTGAGCCCTGGCCACCCGTGCTTGTCATAAGCGCGCGACGCCTCGGGGAGCCCCAAGCTGCCACCAGCCATTACCAGGACTAACGTCGGGCCGCTGACCAGGTTCTGGGCGGCTTTTAGGCCGCCCAGGGCGGCGGGGCCGAGAACTGCGGCCGTCAGGACACCGTACACCTGGGTGAAGCCCCAACCCGAGGTGGAAGTGGCGGCCAACCACCTACTGATGGGCCACTTCGCTTTGACCCATTGCACGCCGTTCGATAGGGAAGGCGTGACCCTGAACTGCCAGATGCCGAAAACGGCGCCGCCCAGCGCCCCGAGGCCCCAGGCGGCAATGGCCAAAGGTGTCGAGTGGACGTGCGAAACCAGCAAGACCACGAACCCGGCGGCCTGGACAACGTCGAAAACGACGTCATTGGCCAGGGCTTTGCCTGGCTTGGCCTGCATGAAACCGATCCATCGCCAGTAATCCTGGAGCAGCAGGAAAGTTACCCAGGGTGCTACCGCCAGTTGGCTGATGCCGAAGGAGCGTTGGCCGGCGAGCATGAGGGCACCACCCAGTACCGCTATTACGGCGCCGGCGGTCACTCCCAGGGTCACCTCGGCGGCGAAGCCTTTCTTCAGGTTGGCCCGCGTGTCGGTCGGGTGACGGGCGTCGCCCAGGATGGCCATGGGGTCGGTCACCAGGGCTCGGTGCAGGGCGGCCACCAGCAACCATGCGGCGTAGGCGAGCGAGAAAGCCCCAAGGCCGGCGATGCCGGACAGGCGGGCAACGGCGACGCCCACTGCGAAGTTGGAGACCGAGGAGACACCCTGGTCCAGCGTCGTGATGAACGCACGCTGGGGCACAGAACGGGCCGGGCCCGGCTCTGGGTAAACAGGCCTGGGAGCGGTCAAGCCCGCCCGCTCAGGTCCGGGCGGCAGGGGCGTGGCGGGCGTGATGGCCCACCCTGACCTGGCTCGCCGGCTCCCATCTCTTCTTAGAGGTCCCGAGCAGGGGGATGAATACAGCCACCGCGTCGGCGCCGGGCCTTGGCCACCCAGGGCGGGCAGGGGGCTCCCGGGCGTCGAGGCGCGACCCTGGCGCCGGCCCAGGGCGGGGCCGCCGGGTATCAGGCCTGGACGGTCCCAGCTCATAGCTCGGTGGGACGGTCCCATCGCCCGTCCGGATCTTGAGAAATGGGGCTTACCAACATGAGGGTCCTTGTTGCAGGTGACCGTGGCTACATCGGAGCCGTGCTCGTCCCCTTCCTACGGGGCGCCGGCCACGAGGTCGACGGGCTCGACACCGGCTTCTACGAGGGGTGCGACCTCGGTCCCCCTCCCGAGGACGTGGCTGGGCGCCTGCCGGTCGACACCAGGGACGCCGAGGCTAACCAACTGGTGGGGTACGACGCAGTGGTTTGCCTGGCCGCGCTGTCCAACGACCCGCTCGGCCACTTCAACCCGGCGACGACGTACTCGGTGAACCTCGACGGGACTCTGGCCCTGGCCCGGGCAGCCAAGCAGGCCGGCGTCGGGCGCTTTGTTTTCGCCTCGTCGTGCAGCCTTTATGGCGCCGCTGGCTCCCACAGTGTGGCCGAAGACGGGGAACTGTTCCCGGTGACCCCGTACGGCGAGACCAAGGTCCTCGCCGAGCGGGACCTCTCGTCGCTGGCCGACGACAATTTCAGCCCCACCTATCTTCGCAACGCCACCGCCTACGGCTTCTCGCCGCGGTTGCGCCTCGACATCGTCGTCAACAACCTCACCGCCGTCGCTATGACCACCGGCGCCGTGCGCCTCGAGAGCGACGGGTCGCCCTGGCGACCAATGGTGCACGTAGAAGACATCTGCCGTGCCTTCCTCGCCGTGCTCGAAGCTCCCCGTGAGCTCGTGCACGACGAGGCGTTCAACGTCGGGCGCTCGCCGGACAACGTGCAGATCCGCGACATCGCCGAAATGGTCCGCGCCGCCGTGCCCGGGTCGAAGCTGTCCTTCGCCGACGGCGCCGGGCCTGACCTACGCAACTACCGCGTTGATTTTTCAAAGCTCGAACAGACCTTCCCCGACCTACGCCTCCAGTGGGACGTGAGGGCAGGCGTTGACGAGCTCGTCGGTGCTTACACCGAGCACAACTTCAGCTATGAGGACTTTGTGTCATCACGTTTCGTGCGGCTGCGGCGCATCTCCGAGCTACTGTCGGCGGGCCTGGTCGACCAGATGCTGCGCCGTCAGACAAGCGGGTGGCTACCCAGCCCCAGCCAGGCGCTAGCGTGAGGGGCGGCGATAGCGCCCGGCAGTCCCCGGCGCGCCCGGGGGCAACCAACAGGGCCTCGGCGCCCCGGCTAACGGTTGGGCTCCCGGTCTACAACGGTGAGGAACACTTGGCCGGGTCGCTCGACGCTCTCCTCGGCCAGAGCTACGAGGATTTTGAACTGGTCATCTCCGACAACGCCTCTACGGACGGTACCGCCGATATCTGCCGGTCCTACGAGAAGCAGGACTCCCGGGTCCGCTACTTCCGCCAGCCCCGCAACATCGGCAGCTCCGGGAACCACAACTTCTTGGTCGACCAAGCCAGGGGTGAGCTGTTCAAGTGGGCTTCGCACGACGACCTGTACGCCCGTGACCTGCTCAAATGCTGCGTGGACGCGCTGGACGAGTACCCCGACATCGTGCTTGCCCATTCCTGGACGGCAATGATCAACGCCTCCGGCACGGTAACGATGGCGCTGGAGTACCCGCTGGCGACGGCCGCCCTTCGGCCGTCGGAGCGCTTCCGCAGCATGCTGTTCGGCCACGGGGGCGATGACTTCTACGGGGTTATGCGGGCCCAGGTTGTCCGCCCGGCCCTGCGACAGGGGAGCCATCACCACGCTGACCGCACGATGATGACCGCGATCTGCCTGTACGGGCCCTTTTACCAGGTCCCGGACTGGCTGTACTTCCGTCGTGAGCACCCCGAGGTGTCTTATGGGAGCGTGGGCACCCAACCGGCCGGCGACGGGTGGCCGGAGCGCGACTGGCCGCTCGGCCGTGCCCGGTGCGTCAACATGGACCCGCGGCGGGCGAACGCTCTGCTCCACCCCATCGTGCGCCTCTACGCCGAGTACGTGTGGGCGTACGCCGCCGGGATCCACCGTGCGCCGCTGTCTCCTGCCGACCGGCGGGAGTGCTACCGCCACCTGTTGAAGTGGGTGGCCACCAGGGCTCACCTGGCCCGTGACCACGAGGCGGGCCAGGCGCTCCTCGCTGCCCCCGCCGCCATCCCGGTCGATGCGCTGGTGGCCGGCCGTTCCAGCAAGCCAACGTGACCTTCCGACTGCTATACATGAGCGGCCTCCCCGGGCGTGAGGCTCGGGCCAGGCATAGCGTAGTTCTGGGAGGAGCCATCCCTGCGGTGACGATCTGATGGCACGTCGAGCCACCCGAGGCACGGCCGTCTTTTCCATCTGGCGCTGGAGGATGGCGTGAGAGTGCTGCAAGTCCACAACCGCTATAGGTCCTCCGCACCAAGTGGCGAGAACCGTGTGGTCGACAACGAAGCAGCCGCTTTGCGCCTCCACGGCCACACCGTGGACCGGTTCGAGCGCACGAGCGAGGAGATCGCCGGTTCGAGCCTGGGAAGGAAGCTGCTCCTCGGCGGGCAGGTGCTTTGGAGCATCGGTTCCTACAACAGCTTGACCCGGCACCTGCGAGAGAGCCGTCCCGACGTGGTGCATGTCCATAACACGTTCCCTCTCTTGAGCGCGTCGGTCCTGCAAGCCTGCCTCTGCCAGCGAGTCCCGGTCGTCGCTACCCTGCACAACTACCGTCTCGTCTGCCCGTCTGGGGCCCTGTACCGGGACGGGGCCATCTGCCATGAGTGCGTCGGCCGGGTACCCGTCCCCGCCGTCCGCCACGGGTGCTACCGGGGCTCCAGCCTGGCGACGCTGCCCCTGGCCGCCTGCGTGAGCGTCAACCGGGAGATGTGGCGCAGACAGGTCTCGGCGTACGTGTGCATATCGGAATCGCAGCGGAGGCTCCTTTCTCCGGCCGACCTGCCCGTTGGCCGTGTGTTCGTGAAGACCAACCTGGTCCCTTGGCGCGACTATTCCCCGCCGACGTCGCCAAGGCCGGCGGCGGTGGTCTTCCTGGGCCGGCTAGACGCCAATAAAGGTGTCCTGCTCCTTATGGAGGCCTGGGACCTCTTCGCGGCAACGGCGGTCGGTCACCCCCTCCGCCTCGTCATCGCCGGAGCAGGGCCGCTCGAGGGTACCGTGGCCGAGTGGGCAAATGGGAGGTCCGACGTCGACTACCTGGGCCTCCTGAGCGCAGAGCGGTGCGAGGGCATCCTGAAGACGGCCCGGGCCACCGTGGTCCCCTCTGCATGGGAGGAGCCCTTCGGGATGGTCGTGGTGGAGTCGATGAGGATGGGAGTGCCCGTGCTGGCTGCCGCCCACGGCTCCTTCCCGGAGCTGGTCGTCGAGGGCGAAGATGGGGCCCTGTTCCCTCCCGGCGACGCCGGCGCCCTGGCCAAGGTCCTCTCCGAGGTTGAGCAAGACCCGGGACGTTTCGCACGGTACGGGGAGAACGCCCGTAAGGCCTACGAGACCCGCTTCAGCGCCACCGCCAATATCGAAGAGCTGGTGGGTATCTATCGGTTCGCCATAGCGCACCCGGTCTGGGGCACCTCATAAGCCCGCCGGGCCCCGGTCGCCGCCGGGGCGGGGCGTATCAAAGTAGGACGGACCGGACTCTCTCAAGTAGTCGGCGGTACTACGACCTCCGGAATCGGTACGGCGAGGAGCAGAGCTTGGCTTCCATCACCCAGACGTTACCCAGGAGACCCGAGCTGACGTCGGTGGTCGGCAGGGGACGCAGCCTGTGCCCAAGGGGCTGTTAGGCAATTCCTGCCGCTCACTTCGCGCCCCAGCGCCCTCCTGAGAAAAGAGGACGATGGCAACATCGGAAGCCTCGTCCTTCCTTTTCCTGGCGCAAGATCTCTGTCGTTTGCGTCGCCGTCCTTGTCGTCGCGACCTCCACGTCGGCCTCGCTGGGCCGGTTCCGCCCGGCCGTCAAAACTTCGAGCCTGCACTCGGCGGCCAGGTCGGCAGAGGGCTACTGGTTGGCTGATTCCGGGGGTGAGGTGCGCGCCTTCGGGAGGACGACACTGGACGGCCAAGAAATGGCCCAGGCCGCCGGTGGGCCCGTCGCGGGTATGGCGGCAATGGCTGGTGGAAAGGGCTATTGGTTGGTCACGGTGTACGGCAGGGTCTTCGCTTTTGGGGGGGCCCAGTCCTACGGCCCTCAGGACGGCGTGCCTGGGGGCACGTCCATAGTCGGTATGGCCTCGGCCCCGAGCGCGGACGGGTACTGGCTAGTATCGTCGACGGGGAACGTCTTCTCGTTCGGGAAGGCGACCTTCCACGGGTCGGGTGTCGGTTGGAAGGTGCCGATAGTGGGTATGGCCGCCACCCCGAGCGGGGGCGGGTACTGGTTAGCGGCCAGCAACGGCGGGGTCTTGCCGTTCGGCAATGCCCAGTTCCACGGTTCAGCGGCGTCCATGCACCTTGGCTCCGCGGTGGTAGGCATCGGGGCCGCTCCCAACGGGAAGGGCTACTGGCTGGTAACGGCGAAGGGCAGGGTGATCGCCTTCGGCGGTGCCGCCAACTTCGGGTCAATGTCACAGCGGGCCCACCCGAGGGCGACGATCACAGGCATAGCCGTTAGCGCCGACGGGCGAGGGTACTGGTTGGCGGCCAAGGACGGTGGCGTCTTCCCTTTCGGTGATGCCTCGTTCCTCGGGTCCGAGTCAGGCAAGCTCCCCGTCGGGCAATGGGTCGGAGCGATAGCCGCGAGCCCCACTTCCGTGGCGAAGTCGACGACCACCACGACGCCGGCCACTTCGACCACAGGGAGCACCCCGACGACAACGGTGAGAGTTACCACGACGGCTCCCACATCACCCGCAACCGTCGTTACTGTGGCGCCGAGCTCGCCCCCGCTGACGGTGTGTGGCAACAGTTCACTGCTGGCGAGCCCTTATGCGTCGGCCCCGAGAGGAGCGGTGACGGTGCCCGCGGGCGACGATTCCACGGCGAAGATGAGCTCGGGCGGGTATGTGGTCCAGAACTTCGATGTGAACCCGAGGACCACGTACTGGTTTGCCCCCGGTACTCATACCCTGGGTACCGGCGACTACAGCCAGATCCAACCGGCTGATGGGGACACCTTCATCGGGGCTCCGGGAGCGGTCATCTCGGGCCAGGACGACAATGAGTCGGCGTTCGACGGCACAGCCACCGGTGTGACCATCGAGTACCTCACCGTCGAGGGCTTCGTGCCGCCCGGGAGCCAGGGGACCGTGAACCACGACTCGGGCGCCGACTGGACGGTCAAGTACGACACTATCGAGGACAACGGCAACACGGCGGGCTCCGGCGACGGCGGAGCGCTCATGATGGGCGACGGCGACGTCTACGAGTACAACTGTCTTACCAACAATGGCGAGTACGCCCTCAACGCCTATGACGAGAACGAGGCGAACGGCGGCCCCCAGGGCACCACTTTCGCTTACAATGAAGTTTCATATAATGGGGTCGCCGACTTCCCCGACGTCAGTAGCTGCGGTTGCTCAGGCGGCATCAAGTACTGGGCCTCGACCGGAGCCATTGTGGCGGACAACTATATCCACGATAACTACAATGTCGGGCTTTGGTTCGACACCGACAACGTAGGTGCTCTGGTCGATGGCAACTACATAGCCGCCAACTGGGCCGAGGGGGCGGTGTACGAGATCTCCTACAACGCCGATATCACCGCCAATACGTTCTTAGACAACGGCTGGGGGGTCGGCTCGTACTCGGGACCTGCCGACTTCCCTCTGGGTGATGGCCTATATATCAATGGCTCGGCGGGCGACGCTGCGCTTGACGGTGGCCTCTACTCACCGCTCGCCGTTACCGCTAACGTCTTTACAGACAACTGGGACGGCATAGTCATCTACCAGAACCCCGACCGCATCTGTGGCACCCCCGGCAACAGCAGCACAGGATCCTGCACGCTGGTCGACCCGTCCGTCTACAACACCACGAGCTGCGGTGACTGGGCGGCTGGCGCCAGCCCGACCGGCCCCAGTGGCGACCCAGACTACTACGACGGCTGCCAGTGGAAAGCCAACAATATCGACGTGAGCGGCAACACGTTCAACTTCAACCCCTCCGACATCATCAACGGGTCGAGCGCGGTGGACCTCCCAGACATTACCTATTCGGATTGCTACTCCGGCCCTAACTTCCGGGACACCAGCGCCGCGCCCCCCACCGGTAACGACTACTGGTGCGGCTTCAATGGCATGTTCGCCGCCGGCGGCTCCCTGGCCCCGTTCACGGGCAACGTTGGTGCCTACGTCGTGGCTGCCGCCATTATGGGCAAAACGGGCTCTTCCGGGGAGGCGCCCGACACCAATACCTGGGCTCACAACACCTATGCCGGGCCATGGGCCTTTCAGGCGTACTACCAGGGCACGAGCCCGGTAACATCGGACATCTACCCTGCTGGTGTGCAGACCACGCTTGACTTCAAGAGCTGGCAGTCCGTCTGGGGCATGGACGTGGGGAGCACGGAGTCGGGCTCCTGAGGCGAACGCCACCCGGCCGGGCGTCCCGAGCGGGGACCGTTGCCGAGGCCACCTGGACCATCCGCGGAACGACCAGGAAGTGCCGGAAAGACAACGAGATCCGAGTGGTCCAGGACAATGCTCCCCGCCGACAACATCGGGCCGGACGTCGCTTCGTAGTCGCCTTGCTGTTTGTCGTCCTGGCGTTCCTCGCCGCGACGTCCGCGCTGTTCGTCTGGCCTGCTACTAACCAACCGCGCCAAGTTGATGTCATCTTGAGCTTGAACGGCGCAGATGAGGCAGCCCGGGAGAGCAAAGCGATCTCCCTAGTCGAAGCCCGTTATGCCCCGGTGCTGCTGTTTTCTCAGGGGAACTCGCCTACGCCCTGCCCTGAGGTGCCCCGTGTCAAAGTTGTCTGCTTCGTGGCGGTCCCGGGCCGGACGGTCGGTGAGGTGAGGTTTGCCGCCAACTACCTCAAGCACCACGATGAGCACAGCATCATCATCGTGCCCGATCGCGCCCAGGCGACGCGGGCGCGCTTGCTAATGGACCGCTGCTTCTCGGGCCAGGTCCTCGTGGTCCCCGCCTCGTTCCAGCTCCTGCACTTCCCGTTCGAAGTGATCTACGAGTGGGGTGCCCTGGCCAAGGCTCTGCTCATCGACCGGCATTGCTGATCGCCAGGGCCAGCGAGAGCTAGAGGTCGACCTGCGACTACGTGGTAGCGGCACGAGCGGGGTGCCCGTCAGTATCTCAAGGCGGCGAAGCGGCTCATAACCACAGTGACAGCCGTCGCACCCAGGTCCCAGGCGTGAAGGTCCTCGTATGACTTTGTCCCCGGCTACGTCGCGCACCGCGGGCCATATGCGGCGGCCGACTACGACCGGCAGCAAGGGCCGCCATTTCCCCCCGTCCCGGCGAGCCCACGGAGCTGGGCCGTCCGGCGCCGTGGCAAGTGGCCGTCGCGCTGGCGTCACGCTCATCGACCAGGGCTTCGCTTCGGTTTCCAACTTCGCCGTGGGCGTGGCGGTGGCCAGGGACGCGGGGGCGTTAGGTCTGGGTGGCTTCACGTTCGCGTACGCGGGTTGGCTGGTGCTATCTGCGATGCACCGGTCCCTCATCACCGACCCCATGGCGATCGAAGGCGATATACGCAATTCGGGCACGACCCTTGGCATCAGGCGGGGCTTTGCCGCCGAGGTACTGCTGGGCCTCGGCGCGGCCATATGCTTCGTCGTCATAGGCGCCGTGCTATTGCTCGCCCGACAACACACGTTCGGTTACGCCATGGTGGTCCTCGCTCCATGGTTGCCTTTCTTGGTGGTGCAGGACTACTGGCGGTGGGTCTGGTTCATGAGCCGGCGTCCCGGCCGTGCCTTAGTCAACGATGCCGTGTTCAACTCCGTTCAAGCCAGCGCCTTTGCCACTGTGTTCGTCCTGCACGTCCACTCCGAGGCGGCGTTGATATCGTCGTGGGGCTTAGGGGCCTCGGCGGGGGCTCTTTACGGCTTGCGCCAGAGCCGTGTGGTGCCAACGCTCAGCGGGGGGTTGTCCCTGCTCCGGGCCCGTTGGTCGGTCAGTAAATGGATCGCCGGCTCGTCCCTCACGAACTGGGGCGCAAGCCAGATGTACGTGTTCGTTGCCGGCGCTATCCTCGGCCCCGTCGGCCTGGGGGGGCTCAAAGCGGCGCAGGCACTTGTCTCCGGGCCTTCGGGCGTCCTCGTCCAGGCGGGTGGGAGCATCGGGCTGCCCGAGGCGAGCAGGGCCTACGAGGAACGGGGGTGGAGAGGCCTTAGCCGGGTGACGCGGGTGATCACGGCAGCCGGCTTTGTGAGCTTTGTCGCCGGGGCTATGACCGTGGTCCTCTGGGGCCGGGCACTGTTGTCGCACATATACGGCCCCGCGTTCGAGCATCTCGAGACCGCTGCGGTCCTGTTCGGGGTCGCCTACATCTTTATGGGGTTTTGGCTCGGCCCCATCCTGTTCCTGAAGGCGACTCGCCAGACCAGCTGGCTTTTGCACGTCCAACTCTTCAGCCTGGCCGTGTCAATTGGCAGCATGGTCGTGTTGTGCCTGGCCATGGGCGTCAATGGGGCGGCTATGGGCACGATCGTCACGTACGCGGGAACTGCCGGCGCCTACATGTGCTGTCAGCACTGGGTACGTCGCTCCCATGTCCGTGAGGAAAAGGCTGTCCACCGGTCGTCCTGGACGAGGGTCGACCGATGGCTGTCACCCGCGGTGAGCAGGGAGAGCAACACTTGACCGCCGTACTGACCAGACCTGCGCCGGCGGCTCAGACGGTGCGCGCCCGTGGGCAGAAGTCACCCGAGGAAAGACGCCTGCGGCGCGTCCAACTGGTCTGGGTGCTCCTGTGGTTCAACGTTCTCTCCTTTGCCCCCCAGCCCCTGGTGGTGCCCATACCTCACATCGTTGGGCAAGTGATGACCCAAGGTGCCCTCGTGCTGGCCCTCGTGTTGGCTCTTACGGTCAACCCGAGGGTATGGGCCCGCCCCAGCCTGTTCCTCAGCATTTACAGCGTGTTGGCCATCACCACATTGATGATGAGCATCCGGTTCGTGAGCCTCGGGACCGACTACAGGGCCTTGCGCGTCGTTGGGTTCCTGGTGGTGCTGTGGCTCCTCACCCCGTGGTGGGGCCGGCGCGACCTCCTGTTATTGCGGACTCAGCTCAATTTCCTGGTGGGGGTCCTCGTCACCCTGGTCCTCGGCCTACTGATCTCGCCCCACAAGGCTTATGTCGTGGCTGCCGGGGCGCGTCGGTTGACCGGAGCGATCTGGCCCATGCCGGCCACTCAAGTCGGGCATTACGTGGCCGAGCTCACCGGGTTGGTCGTGCTGCTGTGGGTGTGCCGCCTGTGGTCCTACCGTCGAGCCGTGGTCGTCCTCGTCCCCAGCTGCTTCGCGCTCCTTCTCAGCCACACGCGCACGGCTCTGTTGGGGATGTTGGTGGCCCTGCTCCTGGCCGGCCTTAGCCTCGTTACGGGCAGCCGTCGGGTGCGGAGGTTGTTCGCGGCCGGCATGCTCGTGACGGTCACAGTGGTCATCCCTCTCTCGCCGCTAATTTCTTCCTGGGCCGTGAGGGGAGAGAGCGCCAGTGAGGTCAGCGACCTGTCGGGCCGCACCGAGGTCTGGCCCCAGGTGCTTTCCGAACCCCGCCCAGAGACCAACAAGATCTTGGGCTCCGGCATGGGCAACGGCAGCGTAGTCGGGGCGTCGGACCCCGCTTACGACGGGTTGCCGATCGACGGGAGCTGGGTCGCCACGTACCAGAACCAGGGCTTGGTCGGCGACGTGCTCGAAGGCGTCGTCTTCCTGGTGCTCATTATGACCGCTATGCTGCGGCCGCGCGGCCCCAGCCGGGCCATGGCGGTCTTCCTGATCGTGTACTGCCTGATCGCCTCTTTTACCGAGACCGGCTTGGGCGACGCGTCAACCTACCTGCTGGATTTGACGCTTGCCGCCTCATTGCTGGCCGCTCCACGAAGAACGGGCTGAAGGAGAGCGTCCGGGCCGGCGGCTTGAAGCCGCTCCTGGGTCAGCACTGGAACTGGAGCAGGGTCTGGAGATCGAGGCGCCCAGAGCAGGTGCATTCTCCGACGAGGCTCACAGAGGGCTGTTTCTTGCCGAAGCGGCAGGAGTACCAGCCTAATACGGGGTCAGTTGACCCGCGCCACAAGGACCAAGTGGGACCTTGCGGCAGGTGCAACGTTGCTGTTGCGCTCCCGACCTGTCCTGCGGTCCAGCGAAGCTCGACCGTGGCGTTGCTCCCCATCTCGGCGCTCACGTCAGGGCCGAGGTGGAAAGCGACGCGGACCGGGTGGTGACCGACGGTCTCGACCGTGTCGACGATCTCTAAAAGGCGTCGTCCTCGGAACAGCTTTACCGTGCGGCGGTGCGTCACGGGGGGGTCAAGGACTTTATAGCCGTCGTGCTCTGCCGACCACACCATAGCCTCGCCGTCCTCGTCTACCTGGAGCCCGGTGACCCTGCTCTGAGCGTGGCGGGCCCAGAGGGTCGGCCCTCCCGAGGTCGACTGGTCCTGGTGGCCGACCTCGACGGTGTTGTGCCCCAGCGTCGAGCGGAAGTAGCTGCGGAACGCCGGCTCGCTGTTGTAGCAGTACGTGCCGGGGTCGGCCAGGATCTCGGTACCGTTGTGGCGGACCTCCAGGGCCAAGGCATCAGCGTGGGCGTGGGCCGCGATCGACAGGAAGCCGTGGGGACCGGCGTCCAGCCGGCACCAGATCTCAGGGCCCTCATCAGGCCGGCTGCGCAGGATGGTCATGCCGGCATCGGCGAAGTGGTACGGCCGCGACCGTGGTCGCTCGAGCCCCGCGTGCTTGTCGGCCAGTGACGCCACCAGGATGCTGTTCGCGTCTGGTGGGCAGGCCGGCCACCAGTCCGGGGCCCCCAGCACTCGGCGGCCAAAGGCAAGCAGGCTCATGTACCTGTTGGCCTCCGGCGGCCCGAGCAGGAGGCCTTTGCCGTCGTCACCATCGCCCTGGCGGGCTGGTCTCAAGCTGACGTCAACGGTCGCCGCCATGACGTCCACCATGCGGCAAAGGACCTGCCAGGTCCTATCGCTCAGCGGGCGGCCGGCGCGGTCGGCCTCGGCCGCCGCCAGGAGCCCCAGTTCGGCCACGAAACCGTGGTACTCGGAGGCCATCTCGCGGTCTACGCCCGACGGGAAGGTGTTCTTGGCCAGCTCCTCCTCGAGCAAAGTGCCGGCCTGGGCCGCCCATCTCTCGCTTTCGGCGAACCAGGCGAACGCCAGGCTGCTGACCAGCTGGCCCGCCGCCTCGGCGACCACGTGGTTGTTGGCTGACGACCCCCGGCTCCGGAAACGGGCCAGGTAGCGTTGGTGCCACCAGATTTGCTCCAGTGCGGCCGGGTTTTCCTCGAACAGCCTCGGCGCCCCCGCCCAAGCTTCCAACAGCCTTCGCGCCCAGACCCAGGAGATCAATCGCAGCCCGAGCTCGATCCCGCTCGTCCAGTGCACCCCGGACAGGAACGGGTTCCTCGCCCACCAAGAGCGCAGGTGCTGGCCCGCTCTATCGGCGTACCGCTCATCGCCGGAGAGGGCAAAAGCGGCGGCCAGGACGGTCACGTGCTGCATCCGTGACAGTTCCCAGATCTGCTTGATGTTCCCGGTGACCTCTTCTGAACGATGGTCGATGGCGAAGCAGTAGCGCGTGCTCGGAGCCGTCCGACCGGTCCGCGGGTCGAAGAACCAGTCCGGGCCCTCCATGTCTTGGCGCCGCACGCCCAGGAGCGTCCACCGCCCGGCGAGGATCTCGTCGGCCCCCGCTATCAGGTCGGCCCGAACGTCCGTTGGTACCTCGGCGAGCGCAGTCGCGTCCAGCGTCGCGGCAAAGCGAGGCTTATCATCGGGGACGGCCAGGACGAAGCGCCGGTGGGTAAGCCAACGCCTTGGCGATGACCGGTCGGCAAGGTCGGGAGCGACCTGGTAAGGCACCCAGGCCCATTTTTTGACGTGATCTTCCACGCGCCAACCCACCTCGGAGGCCGACATAGCCCGCAACCTGGTGAAGTACCAGTCGAGCCTGGCCTTGTTGAGGGACAGTTGACCGACCTTTAGCGCGCCGGTGCGGCGGCCGCGAGCCCTGAGCCCGTGCCGACGAGCTCGTCGTAGACGCGGAGGTAGCGAGCGGCCTGGTGGGCCCATGCCAGTTCCCGCTCAACACGAGTGCGGCCCGCCGCCCCCATCGAGCGGCGGCGCGGGCCGTCGTCTAACAGTTCGATGAGAAGACGCGCCATGTCGTCCACCTCGTTCGGGGTGGCGTAAACGGCTGCGTCTCCTGCCGATACCCGCGTCTCGCGAAGGTCGAAAGCGATAACCGGTAGGGCGAAGGCCATGTACTCCATAGTCTTGTTCATGGTGGAAAGGTCGTTGAACGAGTTCTTGGGGTCGGGTGATATGCCCACCGCGGCCGTGGACAGGACGGCGGCCACTGTCTCGTCCGGGACCCTCCCGGTGAACTCGACGACGTCCTGCAGCCCCAACCTGTCCCGCATAGCGACGAGGTCATTGAAGCAGTCCCCGGAGCCCATGATGGTAAAGGCGGTATCGTGCCGGCCTAGCTTGTTGACCACTATGTCGGCGAGCTTCAGTACGATGTCGACGCCATCTTGGGGGCCCATCACACCGATGTAGGCGACCAAGTGTTCCCGGCCCCGGCGCAACCGGGCGTCGGGGGCGACCGGCTTCAGCCGCTGAGGGTCGGGGCCCGTGCGCACGATGGTCACCGCTGAGGGGCTCACGCCATCTCGCGCGATCACGAGGTCCCGGTAAGACTCGTTGGTCGAGGTCACATGGTCCGCGGCGCGCATGGTGCACCGCTCCAAGAAGCGTAGCCCCTTCAGGACCAGCTTCGGCCGCCCGTTGAAGCGCACCTCGAAGGTCTCCGGGCACAAGTCATGGTGGTCGAAGAGAAAGCGGGACCGGTGCACAAGCCGGAACATAATACCTATGGGCCAAAAGATGTCTGGCGGGTTACAACTCTGGACCACTGTGAAGCGTCCCTTCCTGGCTGCTTTCGTGGCCAGCCAGAGGGTGGCGATAAAGGAGTAGAGGTACTCCATAACGAACGAGGCCTTGCTGCCTCCGGGCGCGTACGGGCGGTACTTGTACAGCTCGACTCCCTCCAGGACGGCGAAACCTGGGTCGCCATGGCCCCGGGGGCATACCACCGCCACGCGGTAGCCGGCTTCGGTCAGGGTCCGGCACTCCAGCCAGACTCGGCGGTCGAACGGCACGGAAAGGTTTTGCACGATGATAAGGACCCGACCGAGGTCTTTGGCTTGGCCACCTGAGCCCGGCAGGGGGTGCAACAGGCTCGGGGACGGTTTACGTAGGGATGCTCTCTTAGCCGGTGCGGCGATGCTCATTTCGGAAAAACCTCGCTATCGTCTTTGAGGTACCAGGTCTCCGCTGGGGCCAGGAGCGGCGTGTTTGGGGCCGACCACCGAAAGGGCAGCCCGCATGGCTTGGACGGCCACCCCGTGCAAGGTATTGAACAAAATGGCGACGTCTAGCGACAGTGACCAATTGTCGACGTAAAACAGGTCGAGGCGACGGTAGGCGCTAAAGAAGGGATTGTCACGAGCCTCGCTTTGCCACAGCCCCGTCATGCCTGGTCGCATCTCGTGCCGGCGGCGCAGCTCCTCGTCGAAATGCTCGACCTCGGACGGAAGGGCAAAGCGCGGGCCTACCAAGCTCATGGTCCCGTTGAGCACGCTCCACAGCTGGGGTAGCTCGTCGATGCTGCTGGCACGGAGCAGGCGGCCAACTTTGGTCACCCTGGGGTCGGAAGATGCCTTGAAGAGGGGGCCCCCGCTACGCTCGTTGAGCGCGGCGACCTTGGGCATCATCTGGGCCGCGTTCGGTACCATGGTGCGGATCTTGAGGACCGTGATCGGGGCACCGAAGCGCCCAACGACCCGATGGTGGTGGAGGACCGGCCCTCCGTCTTCCAGTTTGACCAGCACGGCCGCGGCCAATGTGACCGGCAGCGCGATTGGTGCCAGGGCCAGCACAAGGGCCACGTCCATCACGCGCTTGACGGCCTGCGCCCATTTGGGCGCGTCTTTGGGTTCTACGTACAACACGGGGACGCCCAGGACGGGTGCCATCCGTACCCGTCGGGCGGACAGCCGGGCGAAGCCCGGCCATATTTGGACATGCAGGCCGGCTGCCGTGGCCCGGTCCACCACCTCGGAGGTCACACCCGCGGTCAGGGCGTTGCCGACGATGATCACGCCGCTGGCCCCGACGCGTTCGGCGAGGGCAGGGAGCTCGTCCAGGTCAGGGCAAGTGGGTGTGCCGGCCCAGGGCGCGTCCGTCCGCTCCTGGCCGGCGACAGCCCCCACTCGGTAACCGAGTTGGGGCTCCTCGTTCACCAGGTGCCAAACCCCGATGGCGTCGTCGTTGGTCCCGACGAGGACGACCGTGCGCAAGAAGCGGCCGGTGGAACGCTGGCTCTTGAGCCAGCGGCCAAAACGCCAACGGAGCACCAGGACGGCCAGCGCGGCACCTGCGGCACCTTCGAGCGGCCGGGCAACGGCCGAGAAGCCGAACCGTCCGACGCCTGCGAGCGCCAGCCATTCGCAGGCGGCGAAGACGCACGCCCCAATGGTGGCGGCGACGATGACGCGCAGGGTCTCGAGCGAGCGGACGGCACACACTCGGGCGCGGTAGAGCCCGGCTTGCCTGATGGCGAGCACGGTGGCGGCGGCCGCGGCCGCGGCGCAGGCGATCTGAGGTGTTGAGCCCCGGGCCGAATGCACAAAGGCCTGCGGCGTCCACGCCGCGACGACACCAACGATGTCGCCCGCGACGAGATGGCGTCGCAGCCTGCTTGCCTGCTGGCGTCCCTGGCGGTATATGCCTTTGGCATCAAGCCGGTCGGGGGCGACGGCGGTGCCCTCAAGCCTGCCCGTCACCATTGGCGTCGGGACGGCGGGGTCGCCGACCGGGACGCCGGTGCCGCCCTCGGACCGGGAGCCCTGTTCGGGCCCCGACCGTCCCGACTGCCCGCTCACGACCGAAGTCATTGTGCCCACCGAGGCCTAAACATCGGAGCCAACCGGGACTTGAGGCCGCGGCACACCATCGTTCAATGTCACTACGTGCTCAGAGGGCCGCCGGCCTTTGTGTGATACGCATGGCCGCTCGGCGCCCCGTGAGCGTGCTCATTGCCCGTGCGCCTAGACGGTCCGGGGCCTTGGCCAGCCGGCGCCCGCCTCGTTCCTGTCGCACTCCTCGCTCGGGAGGTCTGATTGCTAAGTGCCGCGGCAAGTGTCTGGGATTTCAACGCCCTGGGATGTATTGGCCAACTGGCTGGCGCCTCTACCATTCGTGAAGGCGTGGGCGGGGCAGGTCGGGGGGCGCCTAGGGGCACGGCCCGACCACCTCGGGCGGCGCCCGGCCCGCGCTCCGAAGTTGAGGTGAGGAAGGTGACAGTCGTAATTACAGAGGTGGGCGACCACGTGGACAAGTTCGCTCGGCTTAGGAGCGACCTCGCTGCAGGCTGGCCGTGAGCGAGCAGCCGCTGGAACTGCGGACCTTCCTCAGGGCCATCTGGGGGCGTCGCTGGATGATCGGCGCGTTGGCTGCCCTAGGGCTCGCCAGTGGGATAGCCCACGAGGTGGTTGTGCCGCCGTTGCCTACCGCGCGCGCCCTCGTGATCCTGCCGCCGGGTTCCCTTACGGGCACGGCGGGAGCTCCTGTGGACGACAGCGCCACCCAGGTCATCATTGCCACTAGCACCCCCGTGCTGACGCCGGCCGGGGAGGCCGTCTCGCCCCCGATAGGGGCGACGGCCCTGAAAAGGCAGGTCACGGTCAGCGCGCTCAGCGATGAGGTGCTGCAAGTCCAGGTCAGCGCCCGACGAGCAGACAACGCCAGAAAATTGGCCAACGCGGTTGCCTCCGACTACGTCACTTACGTCGACAACACGGGCTCCGAGGGGAGCGGCAATGTGCTCTCTGGGCTGCAGGAAGAGGCCTCCGCGCTCTCCAAGCAGGTCCAGGACCTGCAAGACCAGGTCAATGCCGCCGAGGCGCGGTTGGCAACCGAACGCCCCACCTCGGCCAACGGCGAGCGCGACGCCACCCTGGCCTCGTCCCTGCGGACCGAACAGGAGGAGGTGTCCCTGCAGCTGAACAACGTGAACGACCAGATCGTCTCGACGGAGCTCTCTGGCCGCTTGTCCGCCGGCGCGACACGGGTCCTGGAAGCGGCCTCGTTGGTGCCGGCGTCAACGCTGGGCCTCGCTCTGTACCCGGGGACCGGGCTGTTCCTGGGGCTGTCTGCCGGCGTCCTGGTCGCGGTGGTGAACTTCCGTCGGGACCGGCGCTTGCGCTTTCGTGACGAGATGGCCAGCGCCCTCAATGTACCCGTGCTCGGTTCGCTTGATTGTGAGGTCCGCAAGTCCGCGAACGACTGGAGACGGCTACTGGAAAAGTACCAGCCCTCTTCAGTCAACGCCTGGAACTTGCGCCGGCTGCTGCATAGCCTCATGCCGCCAATGGACGAAGACAGGGCCCTACAGCTGAACGTCGTGGCCTTCGCCGATGACCGGCCCGCCTTGGCTGCTGGTGTGCAGCTGACCAGATTTGCGACCGAGCTCGGTATCCAGGCGGCGTTGGTCGCCGAGGACCACCCGTCATTGGCCCTGCTACGAATGGCGTGCGCCCTTTACCAGCCTCCCGGCTCTTCCCGCCAGCCGGTCGCCCTGGAGGGCAAAAGCGCGGGCCCGGAATTCTCGGCGGCGACGCTTACGGTTTCGGTAGTCGCGTTCGACGAGGCGAAGCCCACCATCGCCCACTCGCCTGGTCCTACCGTCTTAGCTGTGTCCTCTGGTTTTGCCAGCGCTGAGGCCCTGGCGAAAGTAGCCTTGGCGGCCAGCGACGCTGACAATTCGCTGGACGGGATCGTGGTAGTGAACCCGGACCCGAACGACAGTACAGTCGGGATGGCGCCGACGGCGGGCGAGGCCCGCGAGCTACTATGGCACACCGTACGTCCACCAAACCCGCAAAGATCTGCGGGGCAACCACGATGAGCGCACTGGCGACGACAACCGAGCTGGGGACCGAAAGTTACAGTTCGACGGTAGGCGAGGCCGAGCAGGGCGAGGAGTACCTGGGCCCGATGGTCGACCTGGGCGCCCTGAAGGAGGCGTTGAGGCGGCGTCGCAAATTGTGGGTGGGCGCCGCATTGCTGGGCCTGCTTATTGGCATGGCTTTCCACCATATTGTCCCCGCCAAGTACGCCGCCGTTACCGATCTGTACATGGCGGAGCCTTCCGGCTCGGATCCTTCACAAGCAATTGCAAATGACGTGAGCTTGTTGGGTACGAGGGCGGTGGCGCAGCCTGCCGCTCGCGCCTTCCACCTGGACCCCGAGACTTTCTTGACGACCTACCAGGGCACGGCGCTGAGCAACGTCATCCTGTCGATCAGGCTCAGTGCACCGTCACCCGCCAAGGCTGTTTCTTATGACAATACCGTCGCCAAAGTCTTCTTGGCCGTTCGGTCCCAAGAGCTTGCATCTGAGACGGGCCTGGTGGTCGATGGGCTCGCCGCACAGGTGAAAGCGCTCAACTCTGAGGTCAAAAACTTGACGAGCGCGCTCAATTCCCTCGCCGACGCTAACGCCGACGCCCAGACCGCCAACCAGATCGAGAGCCTGGTCGACGAGCGCACTACTGACGCATCGCAGATCTCACAACTGGAGTCTCAAGAGCAACAGGACCTCCTGAGCGAGCAGGCGGTCGCCGGAGGGAGCCAGGTGCTGGACCCCGCGGCGGCCATCAAAGTGTCCGTCAATAAAGTGACAGCCGAGGACGGCCTCACGGGCCTGGTGGGCGGGCTCGGGCTTGGTGTGGGCATTGTCCTCATCGGAGCGGCCATTTCGGACCGGCCCCGTAAGCGCTCGGCTGTGGCAGCTGCGCTTGACGTGCCGGTCGAACTGAGCGTCGGCCGGTACCGCCCCCCTCGCCGGCTGCGCAAAATGCGGCTGCGGCGGCGATTGCGCAAGCCGGAGCCGGTTGTGCAGATGATCGCCAGCCGGCTGCGGGGGCACCTTGAGGCGGTGCCTAACCGCGCCCTGGCGATCGTGGCCATTGGGCCGACGCAGCCGGCGGCGCTCGCCGTGGCCGTGCTCGCTCGTTCGCTGGCGTCCGAGGGCCAGCCGGTGCTCGTCGTGGACATGGCCGACGATCGTCCGTTACCCGGGCTCTTCGGCATGAAGGCCGGACCGGGCTCACCTTGTACGGACACCACCGGTACGGGGGCGATCACGATAGTCTCGGCCCCCGACGACCCCGGCCAGATGCCGAAGATGCCGGCGCCGGGCGACGGCTCGGTCCTCATCCTGGTGAGCGTGAGCCCGGCCACGGGAGCTGAGCACCTCGCAGGGTGGGCGGAGGCCGCGGTCGTGTTCGTGACGGCGGGCCAGGTGACTGCTAGCCGCATGACGGCCTCGACGCTCCTATTGCGCCGGGCCGGGGTTACGGTAAGGTCGGCGGTGCTTATCGGGTCCGATCGTTACGACGACAGCGCCGGCGTGGTCAGCAGCGAAGGGCCCGAGCGAGGCGTGCTGAAGAGTTGGAGGTCCGAGGGGAAGGGCTGGGGCTTACGAGCAAGTAAGGTGCCCTCCGCCAGCAGCAATGGCAAGGTGGCGGGCACTATCGAAGGGCGTGCCGATGGGGTTCCCGAGGCCATCAAGAGCTGACCGTGCCGGGATCCCGAGCGTCGAAATGGGACCGTAGGCCAGCAGGCGCGGTGGGCGGGCTCGCCAAGGCCTGACCGCTGTTCCCGTGGTGACCTCGATCGCCGGCACGAAAGCGGACGTACCCCAGAGGAGGCCCGTCCTCACTGGCCAGGAGCTAGCTCCAAATGTCGCGCATCACGTTGAAGACGACCCGTGACCCAAAACGATCAAGTTTGACGGGTAGTTCGCGCATGTGGGCCAGGCTTTGTCGGACAGCTCGCTGGTACTCGGTCGGGCAAATGGCGAGCAGGAAACCCCCGCCACCGGCACCGGCCACTTTGGCGCCTGACGCCCCCGCATCGAGGGCCCGCTGTACCGCGGTGTCGATCAAGCTGTTGGTAATTCCCGAAGCTAGTTGACGCTTGGCCTCCCAGCTTTGTCGCATCACTTCTCCGAGCGCGTTGACGTCGCCGTTGCGGAGATACTCGACGGCGGAGCCGGCCAGGTCCCGCAGGAGGTGGAACCAGGGAAGCGACGTCGCCACATTGTTGGACTGCTCGGCCAGGATGGTGGTCGCGCTCCTGGTAACCCCGCTATAGAAGAGCATTACTTGTTCCTGGAAAGCATGACGCTGGGCCGGTGAGAGGCCTAGCTCGGTAGCAACGACCTTGTCACCGGGGCCAAAGTAGATGTCCTGGATACCACCCAGCGCAGCTATGTACTGGTCCTGTTTGCCGATGCGCTTACCACAGCGCTCTATCTCGATCGCGCAGGCACCCTCGGCAAGTTCTTCGGCCGGGACATGCCGGTGCTGATATGCCCAGAGCGCGTGGAGAAGGCCCACTGTGACCGAAGAAGACGACCCGAGCCCCGAACCACTGGAGGGGATATCGGCCAGCATCGTGATCTCGACCCCGCTGGAGACGCCTGTCATTTGCATTGCCTCGCGCACGAGCTCGTGCTCGATGTCGTCGACCTGGGAGACTATCTCCTTTTTGGAGTAGTTGACATAGATGTCGTCGTCAAAACGCTGCTTTACGATGACGTACACGTACTTGTCGATGGCGCAGTTGAGGACCCTGCCTCCGTGCTCGAGGTAGTAGTCGGGGAGGTCGGTGCCCCCGCCGACCAGCCCGAGACGCAGTGGGGTCTGGGTTATGATCACGGTCCGACCTTCGTACGCCAATCTTGCTGAGCCCGGCGGTAGGCATCGGGGGTCCCGATGTCGCGGAGATAGCCGTTAACAGGTACGGCCCGGGCGCGCCCGACCAGACGGGGGAGGAGGTGGTAACCGATGTCCCTTGGGGGTGGCCAATCTACTTCGTCAAGGACGCTTGGATGGAAGGCATAGATGCCGGCGTTGGCTAGGTCGCTGGCCGGGCTGCTCGGCTTCTCAACGTAGCCCACCACTAGGCTGTCACTGTCCAGCTCGACGATCCCGCACTCGGTGGGCGTGCTCGAACGGAACACGGCCATGGTGGCGATGGGGCCCCAAGCACGGTGGAAGTCGACGAGGGACGTCAGGTCGAAATCTGTGAGGTTGTCGGCATAACAGGCGAGGAAGAGCTCTTCACGGGCGACCCAGCACCTATTGGCGACGAGAGTCCCGGCGCTGCCGAGCAGCTCGGGCTCGAAAAATGTCCGTACTGCGGGCGGGCCAGCGCGGCGCTTGACATGGTCGCGGACGACCTCTGGCAGGTAATGCGTGTTTACGACCACCTCGTCGACGCCGGCCTGGTCCAAGGCGTCCAACCAGATGTCGAGCAGGGGCTTACC
This sequence comes from Acidimicrobiales bacterium, assembly GCA_052325485.1. Classification (GTDB taxonomy): domain Bacteria; phylum Actinomycetota; class Acidimicrobiia; order Acidimicrobiales; family Palsa-688; genus Fen-671. Next base: position 25,440 of record JBKQUU010000030.1, read on the forward strand.
GCCGATGTCTAGCATGCATTTGGGGACGTTGTCTGTGATGGGCCGCAGACGGGTACCTAGCCCGGCGGCCAGGAGGAAGGCCTTCACTGGCGGGACCTTCGGACAACCCCGAGGGTCTTCATCTTGGCGTTGGCTTCGGCGAGCACCCCGTCGAGGTCGGCGATCCCCTCGAGCCAACCCGCGTAGGCCGCCACCGACTCCACCGGGGACCGGCGTGGTTGCCACCCGAGCGACTTGAGGGCCTGGGTATCGGAGAAAATGTGGCGAGTGTCGCCGAAGCGGAACTCGCCGGTCACCTTGGCCGGCTGCTGCGAACCGTAGTGCCGCATGACGATGTCGGCGAACGCCTGTGTCGTTACGGGCTTGCCCCCGCCAACGTTGAAAACGCGTCCAACTGCCCGGTCGTCTTCCAGCACGAGCAAGTTGGCGTCGACGACATCGTCGATATTGACGTAGTCACGGACCGCCTGTCCGTCCTCGTAGAGGGTCGGCACCAGGCCCTGCATGTAGTGGAGGCAGAAGATGCGGCAAGCGCCCGAGTAGGCGTTGTAAACTGACTGGCGGGGGCCTTGCACGATGCTGTAGCGCAGTGCGACGGTCGGGATGCCATAACTCCTACCAAGGTTGATGGCGGTCATCTCTTGGCCGAACTTGGACATCCCGTACGGGTTCTGGGGGTTCGAGATCCTTTCTGGAGTGGTCTGCATGGCCAGGGGCCCGCCACACTCGGGGCAGGGAATGTCCCACTCACCGTCGGCCAGCGACGCCTGCGGCCGCATCCCCGGTAGCTGTTCGCCGTCACGTGGGCAGAGGTACAGCCCCTCGCCCATAGCTGCTTGTGACGAGGCGACGACCACGCGCGTGAGGTCGAGGTGGTCGGCCGCGGCGATCTCGTACAACAGGGCCGTGGACACGACGTTGACTTCAGAGAACCGGGCAAAGTCGGGGAGGTAGTCCTGGTAGGCGGCGAAGTGGTACACAGCGTCCACCCGGCGGAGCAGGTTGGTAACGAGGTCACGGTTGCACACGTCACCCTGATAGAAGTCGACTTCCGGGTTCAGGTAAGACGGCGGGCCGCTACGGTGGACCGGTTTGGTCAGAGCGTCGAGAACGACAACCTTATGGCCGAGCGAGACAAGTCGGTCGCAGGTGTGGGAGCCGATGAAGCCGGCACCTCCGGTTACCAGGATCCTCATCTTCTTCCGCGCCGCCCTTCGGCGAGCTCCACGGGGCCAGGTCCGGTATAGGCGTGCGTCGTGTCCATGTCGATGACCACCGGCTCAGGAGGCGCTGACCACCGACGCCATCTGAGCGGCTGGGACGTCGAGATGACTGGGCGGTAGCCTTGCCGGTGAGCAGGTGGGCCCCGGACGTGGGCTGAGCCCACGGTGCTCGGAAAAGCGGGGGCAGGTGATGTTTATCGTCATTCAGAAAGTACGTAGAGCGATGAGGTCATCGCTCATTCGGGACTGGCGTATGTACTGGGCCATCGCGTGCATTACGCACTGGTGAAGATCTTCTACGATCCCATAGTTGTGGCAATTGACGTGCACGGCCACGTCGGCAAGTTGCCTGGTCTCGCCGCCTTCGAAACCGGTGAGGGCGATCGTGCGTACGTCGTGGTTGCGCGCCCAGACCAGGGCGCGGACGACGTTCGCTGAGCAGCCTGAGGAGGAGATCGCTATGAGGGCGTCGCCCGGGCGGCACTGTGACTGCAACTGGTACAGGAAGACGTCTTCGTAGCCAATGTCGTTAGCGATGGCGGTGAGCAGGGCGATGTTGGTGCTCAAGCTGATCACCCGCGGGGCCAGGTCGGTCTCGGTCCGGATCCCCTTCACGTGGTCACACTGAAGGTGGTTCGAAATAGCGGCCGAGCCGCCGTTACCACACGAGAACACGTTGGCCCGGCTCGTATAGGCCTGGAGCAGGACCAGGGCGGCACGCTGCACTTCTTCTAGGTCGATCGACGCTGCCGCGCGCGATATTTCATCGAAGTAATCGCTGCAGTACGAGGAGGCTAAGGCGTACGGGCCTGACGGGAACTTGGTCAATGTGCCCGGCAGCGGTAGGACAGAGTCCCTAAGGTCAAATGCGGCTGTCATCGGAGGAGCCTTTCGAGGATCAAAGGAGCTGCAGCAGCGAACGAGGGGAACGAGAGGACGCCCGGACGGGGGGGACTGCCTGACCCTACATAAACCGCCGAGGCACCTACCGCCTCGGCCAGGGCGATGTCCTCTGGGCGGTCACCGACGACCCATGAGGTGCTCAGGTCCAAGTTGAGGGCCTGGGCGGCCGCCCTGGCCATTCCGGGGCGCGGTTTGCGAAATTCACTGGTCCGGGCAAAGGCGGGTACCACTCCGTCAGGATGGTACGGGCAGTACAGAAAAAGGTCTATGTGGGCGCCGTGCTGGCGAAGCGTTGCCGCAATATAGGCGTTAACCCGCTCGACGTCGTCGGTCCCGTAGAAACCGCGAGCGACCCCAGCCTGGTTGCTCAACACTGCCACTGGGATGCCAGCGTTGTTGAACCGAGCAATTGCTTCTGGCACCCCATCGATGAACTGGACGCGGTCAACGGAGCCGACGTAACCGTGGTCGACGATGACCGTACCGTCGCGGTCGAGCAGGAGCCCCGGGCGCGGGCCTTGCTGGCTCTTTGGCGGGCCCGTGATGCCCTGGGCGTCCGGGGTCGGGCGGCGCGCCAGGGTGGCTGGCGCAAGCGCTCCAGCCGAGAGCAGTTCCGCGTCAGGTACGAGGGCCGACGCCGAGCCGGTCATCACGGTCCTCCACGTCGGGGCACTTGCGCCATGCTTGTTAGAGGTACCGCGTGGTACTCAGATACCTGCGCCGCGCCCCAGATGTTAGGGGACGGAGCAGGACGCTCTGTACTAGCACGTACCGTGGTGCTCAGCCCGATGACGGCCAGGATGTCCCTGCTCTCGCTCACAAGTGCTGTGTTGCCCGGCTCGTGAGGCTCGTCTCTGCCAATAGCGTGGCCCGGGTGGTGGAGACGAGGGATGTGAGCGGGATGGGCATCGGGCCTTCGGTGCGGACAGCTCTGAAGAAGGCGTCCAATTGGGCGCGCTGGCCCTTGTCCTGGGTGCCTAGCGTGCGGCTAGTGCGGGCCTGGCGCCCGGACCAGACCGTCGCCCTTTTGAAATTGTCCAGGCGAGCGACGCGACCGCCGCCCGCCGCTTCGAAAGTCTCCTTGGGAAAACGAGTGTTCCCGTTGGTGAAGTAGCTGACCGTCCCGAGCGAGCCGTCGCCGAAACGGACGCTCACTTGCAGGCTGTCACGTCCCCCGGTGGCCAGGGTGGTGACCTCAACTGGGTCGGCGCCCGTCCACCAGCTGAGAGTGTCAATGAAGTGACCGCCTTCGCCGACGAACCGGGACCCCTCGTGTTCCTCATTGCGGTACCAACTGTCGGCCGGAAGAGCGCCGGCGTTGACGAGGTAACGGAGGAGGACGGGCTCGGACACCCGCCCGAAGCGCCTTCGCATTTCCTGCAGCATGGGAGCGAAACGGCGGTTGAAGCCTACCATCAGGCGGTCGTTGCCGGTGGCATCAACCGTCGCCATGATCTTGTCGAGCTCGTCGAGGGAAAGACAGAGGGGCTTTTCGATGAACACCGACTTGCCAGCTTCGAGCGCCTGGCAAACGAGCGTGGCGTGGGAGCTATGGCGGGTGACGATAAAGACGACATCGATCGAGTCGTCCTGCAGGACAGCGCCGATGTCGGTACCGGCATCGGCAAAGGAGAACTTGCGCTTCGCGTTCATCGCTGACAGCGAGCGACGCGTCGCCACCCGCGCGAGTTCGATACCGGCGCGTGCGGCGAGGTGGGGTAGCAACATCGACGATGCATAGTTGCCCGCCCCGATGAAACCCACCCGGGTGACCCTTCCCATCGCTCCCGGGCCGCGCCTGGCGGGCACCAAGGCGGGTCTGGAGGTACCCATCGTCGGGGACAAAGTGGCCGGCGCCGGTTCGTCGGGGACTTCGGTAATGTCTGGGTACTTGAAAAGGAACCCTATGCCTCGCAGTTGGCCGGCCCCCAGGCGGTCGTAGACGTCGACGGCGTCAGCGAGAGGGAAGGTGCCTGAGACGAGGGGCTCGGGGTCAACGCGGCCTGCGGCCACGAGGTCCATGAAACAGCCCAAGTTGCGTCGTTCAGTCCAGCGCACGTAACCCACCGGGTAGTCGATCCCATCGACCTCGTAGCTGCGGTCGTACCGGCCAGGGCCGTAGGACCGTGAGAAGCGTACGTCCAGCTCCTTCTCGTAGTAGGGGTTCCAGGGCAGGTCCAGTTTGCACTTGCCAATGTCGATGACCCTCCCGCGGTCGCGCGCCAGGCGTGCGGCCAGCTCCACGGGGCGCTTGGAGCTGCCACCAACCACAAGGAAGACCTGGTCGGCGCCCAAGCTGCCGGAGGCTTTGCTAAGGGCATCGGCCACCGCTTCGAGCTCGTCGCCGTCGGGGGCACCGCAGAGGATAGCGCCAGCCTTCTCAGCGAGGCGGCAACGCTCGGGTACCACGTCGAGCCCTACTACCTTTACCCCCGAGGCCACGAGGAGCTGGACGACGAGCTGGCCGACCAAGCCAAGCCCGATAACCACGGCCGTGTCCCCGAGGCTGGGCTCGGCCTGGCGGACGCCCTGGAGGGCGATCGACCCGACCGTCGTGAACGCGGCGAGATGGGGCGCGACTCCATCGGGTACGGGCACGCAGAGGTTGACAGGCACCCAATTGAGCTCGGCGTGAAGGGCGAACTCATTACCCGCGCACGCCACCAGGTGGCCTAAGTGGAACTCCTCTGCTCCCCGGCCCACCTCGACGACGACACCGGAGAGCGAATAGCCGAGGGGCGTGTAGGAGTCTAGGCGGTTCATGGCCTTCCGGTAGGCGCTGAGCGGTCCTTGTTGTTGAACGGTCTCCAGCACCTTGCTCAGTTGGTCGGGGCGCGCTCGGGCCTTTCCGACCAGGGACATCTTCGATTCACCGAGTTTCATCAGTTCGGTGCCGGTGGAGATAAGTGAGTACAGAGAACGTACGAGGACGCCCCCGGGCGCGCATGCCGGGGGTGGGACATCGAGGACCGCCAGCTCGCCGGACTTGTAGTTTTGGGCCACTTGCTTCATGGACCGTTCCTCTCGCAAAATAGGCTCAAATAGCAGTTAGAAGTGCTGGCGTTGTCGAAGGCGGTCAAATGCCAGCTCCGGCTTTAACCGCTTGGTGGTACCACAGCTCGAGGGTGAGCAGTTGCCAGATCTGCTTGGAGCGGTCCTGGCGTCCGGCGCGGTCTTCTTCTATGAGGGCCCGCAGTACGTCCGAGCGGATGAAGCCTGTGCCTACAAGCTCCCCGTGAACGAGGACGTCGTCTATGAGCTCTCTAAGGTCACGCGATACCCAGGCTCGCAAGGGCGCCGAGAACGACGCCTTGGGGCGGTTGACGATCTCGTCCGGTAACCAAGCCCGTGCCGCCTTCTTGAGGGCCACCTTTCCTGTGCGGCCAGAAACCTTGTCGTTGCCCGCCAGCGAGAAAGCAGCCCTGAAGACAATGGGGTCGACGAAGGGTACCCGTACCTCGGTCGACGCGGCCATGCTGGCCCGGTCGGTGTAGGTGAGGTTGAGGCCGGGAAGGAACAATCTGGCGTCGGCCAGGCACATGCGGTTGACGTGGTCGGAGAGGAAATTATCGGAGTAGATCTCCAGGTGTTCGCCCACGATGTCAACCACGTCGGGTTCGAACTCTGGGCTGATAAGCTGTGCCAGCTCTACGGGGTCGTAAAGGCTGTAGCTCCTGCGGAAAGCGGCTTCCTCCGGCAGCTCGGCGAAGGTGAGGAAGCGTTTGGCCCACCTCGCATAGCGCAGCCCGTGCCCCGCTGCAGTTACGGGAAGATGGCTCACGGTGCTGCTCGCCGCTCTTCGGACCAAGCTCGGTATGCGACGGTAGCGCTCGGCCATCACGCACGCCACGTGTTTGCGGTAGCCGCCGAACAGCTCGTCAGCGCCCATACCCGAGAGGATCACCTTTATACCGGCCTCACGGGCGGCTTCGCACATGAGCAGCGTGTTGATGGCGGCGGGGTCGCCGATCGGCTCGTCGAGGACGTCCACCAGCCGTGGGAGCAAGCCCACTACGTCGGGTGCTATTTGGATCTCGTGCAGATCTATGTCGTAGCGGCGGGCGATCTTGCGAGCATAGATAACGTCGTCCGGCATGGCTTCGAGCCGCTGGTCCTCGGGTCGGAACGTGATCGTATAGGCGTCGACTTCAGGGTTGGCCTGCTTGGCCAGGACCGTGACGATGCCTGAGTCAAGGCCGCCGGAAAGGAAGCTGGAGATCGGTACGTCGGCGACGAGATGAGCCGCCACCGACGCCTCGATCACCTCTGCTAGGTCGATCGGAGGCCCTGCTGCGGCTGCGGCGGCAACCTCGGCAACGTCGAAGTAGGTCTTGACGTGATGGGTGCCGTCGGGGCAGAACTCAACCCACGTCCCTGGTTGGAGTTTCTTGACGGGGTTCAGCGAGCAACGGCGGTCGGGGACCCAGTAATAGAGGATCGAGGCGATCATTGCCGAGGGCTCGATTTCGAGCTCGTGACCGAAGGCGGAAACGAGCGCCTTGAGTTCCGACGCGAAAACGACCCCGTCCTTGCGGCAATAGTAATGGAGAGGCTTAATGCCAAGGTGGTCACGGGCCAGGAACAGCGAACCGGTTAGTTCGTCGAAGATGGCGAACGCGAACATGCCGCGGAACTTGCGCAGGCAACCCGGCCCCCATTGTCGCCAAGCTTCGAGCACGACTTCGGTGTCAGAAGAAGTGTTGAAGGACGTACCCTTGAGGGCTAGTTCCCTGTGCAGCTCGCGATAGTTGTACAGCTCGCCGTTGTAGGACAGGGCTAGGTGGTGCTTAACGATGGGCTGGTGACCTCCGGCCAAGTCGATGATGGACAGCCGGCGGTGCGCGAGGTGGACGCTGACCCTGGGGCTAACGAAAGAGTAAATGCCCTCATCGTCGGGACCGCGGTGCGCTAGGCGGTCGTTCATCAGGTGCGCCGCCGTCTCGCCGTCCAATTGCTGGTATGCGCCCGCTATGCCGCACATGGCGCGGCCCCTGTGGACTGGAGCCGGACGGGGGCGGCACGCGCGGCGGCGAGGCGCTGACAGTTAAGGGTCATACGCTCTGACGAGATGGCGGCGGCTAGGCAGATACGCGACAGCTCCCGACCAACCAATGCGCAGCACCACCTCGGGACGGGTGCGGGCCAAGCTCGCCGAGGTCAAGGACCAGGTCAAGGACGCCGCCACGGGCCCGTCCCCGATCAGGGCCGCCGGCTCGACCGCGTGGTGCGAGGCCACCTCGCTTGCTACACAGCGGTCCCGGCACAGTCATGCGACCGGGGCCTTCCGGGCCCAGGTGGCTTGGCATTGGCGCAAGGCGCTAGGGCCCCGGAGCCCGGGTCACTGCCTAGACCGTGTGAGGCTGGACCAAATGAGCGGCGGTCTGTCCCGCCCGCCCCGGGCCTTGCCCCCTTACGCAAAGGACCACATCGCCGCTCCGACCTTAGGGGCCGAGGGAGGCCGGCCCGGTCGGGTGCGGGCGGCCAGAGGGGGCCCATCAGCGCTGTAGGTGGACGAGCAGGAAGTCCGCCGCGCCGGTGCGACGCGACCTTCGGCCCGGGAGAACAACAGGGCTGTTGTTCTCGACTTCCCCGGAGGCGTGCGGTGCTCGGGCGGGTTGACCTCCAAGGTCTGTCGTTAGGAACTCGGCATTATGAGACGGCACTTGGGGACCAAGGGCTCGTTCTAGGGAAAGGGCAACCGTCAAGCGGGCCCTCGACCGCGGTCATTGGTTCGTGCCCAGTGCACGGGGCGGGGGCGGTGGCCAGTACCCAGTACCTACGAGCTGGTGCACAAGACGAAGGCACACCTGCCCCGGGCCCTGGGCGGCCACCCCGGTGCCGGTCTGTGAGCCAAGGCTGCGGGTTAGGGAGCGGCCAACAAGGCCTGTCGCGACGGGAACGGGCGGGGAACGATGGACGCCCAGGCACCGAGGTAATGGCCAAAATGCCCGCACCGACCAGATCCGGGCGGTGCCCAAGACCGAGCCCCACATCGCCCCGAGGCCGGTAGGGTCGGCTGCCCCGGGAACCCCGACCGCCAACGTCAGGCGGCCAAGGACCACAACGTCGGCCACGGGGTGGCTGGGCGGGCGTGCTCGCCGGGCCGGCCGGCCACCATGTTCTAACTCGGCCCGCCATGTGTGGAATTTGCCCGCTGCGGAGCGCTGGTGCTCCGGGAAAGACGGGCGCACCATCATGCTGGGCCGCCCCGGCCGAGCCGGGGACCAAGGCACTGCTACGGCGGCGGGGCAAAGTGGAGCGCAAGGTCGAGCATCTCCGAGACCTCGGCACGCGCCGTTACCGCGGCCGGGGAAACGTAGCAGGAGAGAAAGCTCCCCGTCTTTTCCGCTCTGTGCGCGGCTGGGTTCGCGCTAACGGTAGGAAGGCGTCTGTATAATCAAGGCACCCAGGCCCTGTGAGGGTAAAACGCTTGCAAGACAGGCTTTCGGATGGGGTTTTACTACTACTTGCGTTGGTCCTGGCACCCAAAGTCAACAAGTGGTTTCTGAGCGTTGACAGGGAGCCCTTCAGTCAAATAATCTCCCCCGGGTGGTGCGCACCTCGTCCGAGCCAGCGGAGAGGTTTTCTGAAGCCCGTGGGACAAATTTCCTAAAGCAGACGCGCCGTGGTGAAGTTTCCGCTCCTGAAACTTCTGAAGCCGACCCCACGTCCAGTAGCCCTGATGGCGTCGTGCACATCGACCTTACCGAGGAGGGCCTAGCCGCGGTCACTGGCGAGGGCCCGGGCGTCGAGGTCCTCGCCGGTGAGCCGAGCGGCCACAATATAGAGGCTCTCGAAGCTCCCGGTCGGTCAGCGGAGCTCCCTAGCCCTCCATCGGTGGCGGCGCTGGTCGAAAAGGCAAGAGTCGGGGACCCCCGGGCGTGGGAGGACCTCGTGTCACGTTTCGGCGGAATGATCGCGGCAACCGGCCGACGTTACCGTCTCGCGCCGGCCGATGTGGCCGAGCTGCAGCAGACAACTTGGTTGCGTCTAGTCGAGAACATCCACCGTATTGAACAACCCGAGCGCGTCGGAGGCTGGTTGGCGACAACGGCGCGCCGGGAAAGCTTGCAGCTACTGAGACGGGCGGCAAAGTACCATGGTGGTGCAGACCAGATGCTCGCCAACATGCCGGACAAGCACTTGCCAGAACCGGACGCACGGCCGATCGCCGAGGAGCGCGACGTCGTGCTCAGAGCGGCCTGGGACCGGCTGAAGCCGCGGTGCCAGGAACTGCTTTCTATCCTCCTGACCGCCGACCCTATGGGCTACAAAGCCCTCTCCGAATTGCTAGGGATGCCCGTTGGGAGCATCGGGCCCACCAGGGGACGCTGCTTGGAGCAGTTGCGCCGCCTCGTTGCGGAAATGGACATGACGGCCCTTTAAACATCGTCCTGGACGCCGGTTACGCGGCCCACCCTGGGCAGCTCGTGCCTAAAGCCACCACGCCTGTCCACGGTGGCGTGCATCAATAAGGCCGTGCATCAATAAGGCGAAGGAGGGCCCGGCGGGGACAGTACTTCTATTAGGAAGTTGTCTCCTAATGCTTGGCACGCGTCTCCTGGCTGGATGCGTATTTCGACTTCGGTCAAACCCGTCTCTCGCCTGAGCGAAGCCGACACCCGCGCTAGGCCAGCAAGGACCGCCGCCATTTGAGGGGCGGGGAGCTCAGTCAGATCCCGAACGTGTGCCCGCGGCACTAAAGTTCGGCGACCGGCGCCTTGTTTTGCGACAGGCTTTAGCAGTATGAACTCAGCTTGCTCCTCGACAACTTGGTGGCCGAAGCCAGCTCGTTTGCACAAGCGACAAGTGCTCGTCGTGTTCAACCTTTCGCAGACCACGGCTACCTAGTGACCGAGACCGGCGACATGAAGTCGAAGTGGTGCGTGGCGGCGACATCACCGCATGAAGGTTGCCGCCAGACGATGGCACTCATGGCAAGGAAGACCATGGAGATCATGTGGCACCAGTCGTAGACATCGGGTGACCGACGACCCGGAAGTGGTGCCGATAGGAAAGCGTCGGACCACATCTTGACGGCCGCCGGCAATTCACGTTGATCAGGAGGCTCACGACGACCGAGTGGTCACGACCGGGGTGCCGGCTTCCCAATGGGGGGCCCAAGCACGCTAGGGCGCCCTCGATGGTTGGCGTAGCCAACCAGGAAGAGGGGTGCCAACGCACGCCGGCGGACCTGTGGCAGCGTGACCTGACGAACGGGGCAGCTATAAGCGCTTGGTCCTGGGCCGGCGGGCTAATACAAAAAGCGCCATGGTTATGAATGCTCGGCCAGGTGCGCGGACCGCGGGCGACGGTGGACAATAGAAATGGTGGGCCCAATAACAGCCTGCTAATCGTACTGACGGTTAGCCGCACGGGCCCAGCTGCAGTGGATGCCGCCACAATAGCCACGCCAGCAGGAAAGGTCGACATGACCCTCCGGGTCGCCGGCATGGCGTCGGGCTGAGCCGACCCACTAGAGGAACCCCGGACCTCGAGGTCCGGGGCGAAGCGCTCCCCGGCGGACTGGCTGAGGGCCTCGTTCACTACAAGCACCACTCCTTCTCGGGTGAGATCGACCAGTTCCAAGAGGACGGCACGGCGCGTGTTGATACCTCCCGTTCACCCAACGTTTCTGGCTAGGCCGATGAGATGGGCTGCTGTTAGCCATCTCCAGGGGCCGGCGGGCGAACGTCTGGGGTTACACGCGACCGGAGAAGCCGGTCGGCGTGCCGTCGACAACGTGGATAGCGAGCCCCGGGAGCCCTTCGTCCGTCATGACTACGGCTGGTGGCCCTCCACCCGGCGGAAGGCGTACGAAACCGGTTTCGGTATGCCGGCCGGGCCGATCAAGCCCCCGCCTGCGCCGACCACGACCGCGAGGGGGTGGCAGAGTGGGACCGCCCGGCGCTGACCGAGGCGGGCGGGTCACATCGGGCGGGTGATAGGCGGAAGCGTTCGGTTGTGGCCGACCCGTGACTGGGACTGGCGGTGGGCGCGTTGGTGGGCCCGACAACGCGGGGCGACCCGTGTCGTATTGCGGTGGACGGCGAGAGCGGCCCGTACGTTGGCCGAGACGTTGACCGCGGCGGGGCGTGCGGTCTCGGACCAGACGGTGCGGGCCCTGTTGCGCGTCGCCGGCCACAGCTGGCAGGCGAAGGCGAAGACCCGGGACGGTAAGCAACACCCCCGACCCCGAGGCCCAGTTCTGCCATATCCATGGCACCAGTCGGCATAAAAAATAGGGTGTCGACTTGGTGGCGAGATGCTGCGCTCTCAATTGCCGTTTTGACTTTGGCTTCAAGGAGCGGACGGACGGTTGTCACAACAAGCCAAGAACACCGGCGAGCACCTCTGGCCCGCCCAAGGTTGGCGGTGGCGGGCCTGGCCTAGTGGCGAGGGCTCGCCGCGCCGCGCCACGACGGCCAGAGTTACACTTGTCTAGTCCAACTTGGTCAGGCGGGGGCCCCCTCCCTCGCGCTCTTGTGCCTCGGCGCCAAGCCCTGGCAGGCACGCGGGCCAGCAGGTGGACCTGCGCTTGACTAACACCGGTGCGGGCTACCGAAAATACATCGTCGTTCCCCGAGCGCGTAGGTGCGCCCAGCCGCGCCTACAGCTGTCCACATGACCGTGCGCGTTCAGCTGCCCCAACAAGCCGCCGTTATCGTGGGGGTAGCGACGCTGGACGTTGACGAGTCGCCGCAGGGCCCCGGCCCCGCTGATGGGACTGGGGGACATCGGGCTCAGGCGAGCACGGTGTTTAGACCCCCTGCGGCGCCGGATCGAAGACGAGGGCATGGCGCCCATGGGTAACGACGGTCGAGCAACGCTCCTCTAACTTCTGATGGCCTTAATTGGCGGGACGGCAGCCGGGTGGACGTCCACAGCTTCCTTCCGCCCGCTTTTCTTGGCCGTCGGCACCTCAGGCACCAAGTCGAAGTGGAGATGGCCACGCCCCTGCCGGGTGCTACTTGGACGGGCGATGATCTGAACATCCGAGGAGCCGCACCTTATACGGTCCGAAAGTGCCGCAAGGCCGGCCAGGACAGCAGCCATATCCGAGGGTGACAGATCAGTGGCCACACTGACGTGGGCTTTTGTCACCAGGGTGGCGCGACCTTTGCGCCGCCCCGGCGTCGGCTCTACCACTAGGAACGCGGGGTCGTCGTGAACGACGTTTTCGCCGGTCTCCACCAGCCGACACCACCGGCAAGCCTGCGCCCTGCGCGTCCCCACGTCCATGGCTGGATCCGCCTTTTAGGTCTGGTCGCGCCAGGCTATCAAACGGCGCCCCCCAGTCAAAGTTTAGGCCCACCGAACTGGTGTGCTACCTGGTGACCCGTAGCCCTGAAGGGCAGAGTCGCGAGTTGCGCGAGCACCTTGAGCGTGACCGCCCCTGCACCCTGGAAGGTACGCTCCACCGCTACGGGCCAGGCCTGCAGGAGTGCAGCCACTTCCCTGGCCCGCTCTGGGAACGCCAGGGGACAGAGACAGCCCTCAGCCAGAAGGCAGGTCCTCGAACTTCCCCCATCTCTGGCGAGGATCGTAATGGGACTGTGTGGCGTGACGCTGGTGCCTGAACCCCGTTAGGAAGTCGTCGGCTTATGCCGAGGACAGGATTGTGGTGAGGATTGGCCATATGACCACGGAGCAGGCGGTGACCGGGATGAAAAGATCGGCATAATCAGAGGTTTTCCCGGAACGCAGAGGCTCTGGCGCCGCCAGCGACCAGGAGCCGGCGCGGGTCACCCTAGTGCGCCAATGCCGGTCCTCGGTGCGGAGGTCGACGTGGACATAGACCTGCACAGTGCCGACCGAAAAATAGTCCAGGCCCTATGGCGATTGAACGATGGCACGCCCGCCGGCCTTAACGACGGCCGCCAAAGTCGCAGGGCCAACACGGGGCCCCCGGGGGACCACTCTGGAGGAAGTCCTTGTCGATGGTCGTCAATCCTTCGCAGATCAGGACGTTGTGATGTGATAGGCCGCCGGCCCTTGCCTTCATCGCCACCCGCGTGGGGCCGGCCCGGCCGCTCGAAAAAGCCGGTACGACGATGACATCGTCGCGCGGCGTGTTAGGGCGTTGGGTTCAGTCTGGCCCGTCGTAGGCGACCGTCACGTTCACGGCATGGGTCGTGTCGTCCGATGGCGGGCCGCCAAACGCAGAGGTCCCCCAGTAGTACGCCACCCAGGGCTGGGAGCCGGTGTAGACGTTGGCGAAATGGTCGGAGGCGCACAGGTACATCGAAGGGCCGCCTGAGACCGGCGGCGAGTGGTCCAGTTCACGCAGGACGCAAAGGCCCTTATTGGCCAGCTGGACGGCGAAACCTGGCCAGTCGGGGGCCGTCAATGCCTGCCCTAGGGGGACCGGCTCCGAGAGGTTCATGAGGACCGCCGCGGTGTCCCAGGGCGACATGTCGTTGCACAGCACCTTGGTCACGTGACCGGCCGGGGGAGCGAAGCAAGGGTCGTAAATGTCGTTGTGGGCCATACAGCGCCAGGCGTAACGGTCGTCCGCCTCCAGGGAGCTAGTCCAGCAGTAACCCGAGACTTGTTCCGCCACGTGGACCTGAGGGTCGAGGCGGCCGCTCGCCGACCATGGGAACAGGACTTGGGTGGTCTGGGCCGCCCCCAGTGCTCCGGCGGGGGCGGGCACGCTCATGATGGCAGAAACTGCCACAACCGACGTGGCTCCCAGGGCGCAAGCCCAGCTCCGTGTTCGGGCCATTGGTCAGAGCATAAGTCTCAGAGCATTGGCAAAGGCCCGGTCGGGTGGGCCATCAACGCCGCTAGTGAGCGACAGGCGGCCTCTACCTCTCGCCAAGGCGCGACCTTGAGCGCAGGCGGTCGACCCCGGTCGCCCCGCCCCGGTCGCCGTCCTTCCCGGGACCGGGCGCCCGGCGCATGGCGGCGACGTCCTCACCGGTGGAGCGCTCCTCGCCCTAGGCTCCGCCGGCGGGCACCGCCTCGACCGGGGCCCCGTCCGGCGTCCACGGGCCCGTCCGGGCGCCTCGGCCCGATCTCCGGAAGGGGTACCAGCGCCCGTCACGGCCCAGGCGGAGCTGGCGGTCCCCGAGCGTGGCCCGGTTGCCCCGCAACGTCGCCGGGCCGCCCAGTAGCTCCCGGCCCTTTATCATCTCGTGGCTGGGAGGGCCCCAGCCCTCGCCCAGGACGAACAGCCCCTCGCTGCCGCCGTCCCGCCACGCCAGCGCCCGGCTCAGCAGGTCACGGGGGGCCACGCCGGCCGAGGCGGCCAGTTCGGCGAGCTCGCCCTGGTCGCCCCCGGGGCCGAGCGTGGCCGCCGCTCGGCGGGCCAGGTCGGCCGCCAACGACAGCTCGAGGCCTGTACTCGGCTCACCGTGGGCCAGCTCCCACGCCCGTTGGGCGGCGTCGGCGGCCAGATGCTGGAGCGACGCCGAAGTGAGCCCCGAGCCCGGTGGCGGGTCCACGGCCAGCACCGTCGGCCTCCCCGGGCGCGGTGGGGGCAGGGGGATAGAGGGGACCGGCGCCGGCCCCTGGCTGGTCACCGCGGCCCACCGCGCCCAGGCGTCACGGGCCACGACGCCGGTGTCGGTACCCCAGGACGTCGCCTGTTCCCCGGGACCGCCGGCCCCGCCCTCGCCCCACCGCTCCCGTCCCCCCGGTCGCCCACCGCCGTTGCCCTGGTCGCCTGCCGCCTGGCTGGCCGCCGCCCGCCGGGCCCGCAGCCCGGCCAGCAGGGTGTCGCGCCCCCGCCCCCGCATGAGGAACAGCAGGAACGGGTCGGCGTCCAGCGTGTCGGCCACCAGGTAGCACACGGCCGCCGAGTGCTTGCAGGGGTCGGCCCAGTCCGGGCAGCTGCAGCGCGGCTGCAGTTCGCCCGCCCCCGGCAACAGGTCGATGTGGGCGGCGGCCAGGTCGTCGGCCACCCCCGGGGGCATCTCGCCGTCGAGCAGAGCGGCCATGTGGCCCACCCGGCTGGCCAGGGCGGCCATGGTGACGTCCCACTCCTGGTCCGAGAACTTACGCACCCTGACCGTAACTTTGTACGGCTTGGCCCGCGACCCCTGCACGGAGGCCACGACCGCCCCGGCCAGCACGCCCAGCTCGCCCACGGCGCCGGTGCGGGCGTAGGTCCGGCCCCGGGGCAGGCGGTTGGGGTCGAGGCGCGCCCGCTGTTCGAGGGCGTCGACCCAGGCCCGGCCCCACCACGTGGCCCCGAACGCCCGCCGCCCCGCCCGCCGCGGCCCGGGGCCGGGACGGCGTTTGGGCGCCGGCGGGTACCAGCTCACGGCCCACCCCCTGAGGGCCCCAGGCTCACCAGGTCGGCCAGCTGGGAGTCGCTCAGGTCGCCGATCCAGGCCTCGCCGTGGCCGACCACGGACTCGGCCAGGGCCCGTTTTTTCTCCAACAGCTCGGAGACCCGGTCTTCGAGGGTGCCCTCGCACACCAGCCGGTGGATCTGCACCGCCCGGCGCTGGCCGATCCGGTGCGCCCGGTCGCTGGCCTGGTCCTCCACTGCCGGGTTCCACCAGCGGTCGTAGTGGACCACGTGGGTGGCCTGGGTGAGGTTGAGCCCCACGCCGCCGGCCTTCAGCGACAAGAGGAACACCGGCACGCTGCCCGCTTGGAACCGGGCCACCATTTCCTCCCGTTTGCGGGCCGGGACCCCACCGTGCAGGAAGAGGGTGGGTATGTGCAGCGTGGCCAGGTGGGCCTCGATGAGCGAGCACATCTCGACGAACTGGCTGAACACGAGCACCGAGTCGCCGGCGCCCACGATGACGTCGAGCAGCTCTTCGAGGGCCGCCAGCTTCCCCGACCGGCCCGGGAGGGGCCCGGCCTGGTGGAGGTACTGGGCCGGGTGGTTGCAGATCTGCTTGAGCACGGTCAGCATGCGCAGCACCTGGCCCTGGCGCTCGATGCCCGTCTTGGTGGCGATGGCGTCCAGGGCCTCGCGCACCTCGGCCTCGTACAACGACACCTGTTCGGTGGTGAGGGGCACGGCCAGGTCGGTGACGGTCCGCTCGGGCAGGTCGGGGGCGATGCCGGGGTCGGTCTTCTTGCGGCGCAGGAGGAACGGGCGCACGGCGCGGGCCAGGCGTTCGGTGGCCTCCTCGTCCCGGTTGCGCTCGACAGCGACGGCCACGGTGCGCCGGAAGCGCTCCAGGGGCCCGAGCAACCCCGGGGTCGTCCAGTCCAGGACCGACCACAGCTCGGTGAGCCGGTTCTCGACCGGGGTGCCGGTGAGGGCGATGCGGGCCTGGGCGGGCACGGCCCGCAGCGACTTGGCCGTGCCCGACAAAGGGTTCTTGGCGTGCTGGGCTTCGTCGGCCACCACCAAGGCAAAACCGGCCTGGGCCAAGGTCTCCTTCTCCCGGCGCAGGACGCCGTAAGTGGTGAGCACGACCTCGCCGTCGGCCAGGTCAGAGAGGTGGCGCTCGCCCCCGTGAAAGCGGCGCACCGGCACCGACGGGGCGAAGCGGTGCAGCTCCCGTTCCCAGTTGCCGAGCAGCGAAGTGGGGCAGACCACCAGAGTCGGCGCTCCCGGCGCCTCGGCCGGCCGCGGGGCCGCCTGGCGCTCCTGAAGGCGGTGCAAGTGGAGGGCGATGACCTGCACCGTCTTGCCCAGGCCCATGTCGTCGGCCAGGCAGCCGCCCAGGCCGAGCTCGCTCATGCCCGCCAGCCAGGCCAGGCCCCGCAGCTGGTAGGGGCGCAGTTCGGCCACCAGGGCCAAGGGCGGGGCCAGGGGCACCAGGGTGCCCGTCGCCAGCCGGCGCAGGCGTTCGGCCATATCGGCCACCGCCCCTTCGGCGACGATGTCGACGAGCTCGCCGTCGACCTCGAGCTTGCCCGCCAGCAGGGCGCCCAGCGCCGCCGCCGCCGCCACCCACCGGCTGCGGCGCTCCTGGGCCTTGGCGATAAGGGCGGTGTCCACGGCCACGAAACGGCCCCGGATGCGCACCAGGCCCCGCTTGGCCTCGGCCAGCAGGTCGATCTCCTCGGCGCTGAGCGCCTCGCCATCGACGGTGAGCTCGTAGTGGAAGTCGAGCAGCCGGCCGAGGTCGAAGCCGCCTTCGGCCACCGCCGCCGGCGTCGGCGTCAGGACGGCCCGCAGGCCGAGCCCGCCCCGCAGCAGCTCGCTGGGCCACAGGACGGAGATGCCGGCCCGGCCCAGCTGGTCGGCCCCGTCGAGCAGCAGGTCGGCGAGCAGGTCGTCGTCGAGGGCCAAGGCGTCGGGGATGCGCTGGTCCAGGAGGGCGCCTATCGGCTCCCAGGCCCGCGAACCGCGCCGCAGGGCCAAGAGCACGTCCCGCTCGGCCTGTTCGCCGAAGCGGGCCAGCAGCGCCGCCGGCATGGAGAACAGGTCGGCGGCGTCGACCACCAGGCTCGGGTCGGAGAGGCTGGAGATCTGCAGCACGCCTTTGGGCTCGGCATCGACGGCGTCACCGAGCTGGACGCGCAGGGCGAAGCTGGCCCCGCCGTCGAGGCCACCGGACGCCTCGGCCAACCAGGGCCCTAGTTCCTCCGCCGGCGTCGGTTCGGCGGCGGCGAACAAGGGACCGCCGCTCGCCGTGGCCGCCGCCGCCGTCCGGGGCAGGGTATCGGCCAGGGCGTCCCACGCCGCGGCGATGAGGAAGGCGGGGGAGCGGGCGCGCAGCGGCGGCTTGGCACCGGGCAGGGGGACGGCGTGGCCGAGGGGCGGCATCACCTCGGCCAGCTGTCCTAAAAGGTGATGGTCGTCCGGGCCCAGCGGGCCGGCGCGCCAGGCGTCCACGCCCCCGGGGCTGACCGCCGGGTGAAGGCGGCCCCGAGCGATAAGGCCGAGACCGGCGGTCATGACGGCCGCCCACAAGCGGGCCGTGGCCGTGGTGGCCGGTGATCCTTGGACCTCGAGCAGCAGGGGCAGCGCCCTGGCCACGGGGAGGAGCACGGCCGGGACGTGCCGGCGCCGGACCGACTTCTCCGCCGGGAGCAGGAGGTCGACCGTGGCCCGGTGCCCGAAGGCGGCCAGTTGCTCAGCGGCGGCCGCCTGGCCCCGGTCGGCGTCCAACCGGAAGGCGGCGAAGCACCCGGCCCGGGGCGGGTCGCCGGGCACAAAGGTGACGTCGAACCCCGCCAGCGCCGGGCGCTCGCCGGCCGTCAGGTCGGGACGCTCGCCCGCTGCCTCCCGGGGCGCCGCCACGGTGCCACGGCCATCCATGCCCTAACCGTAGTCACGCTGTCGGACGACCACCGTGACCGTCCACCGAGACCGTCCACCGAGACCGGCCACCGAGACCGGCCACCGAGACCGGCCACCGAGACCGGCCACCGAGACCGGCCACCGAGACCGGCCACCGAGACCGGCCACGCCGCCCTGGCCGAGGTCGTCGCTCGCCGCGGGAGGGAGCGTCTTTGTCCGCCCAGGAACGCGAGCGCGGCCGCGGTAGACGATTTGTCGTTAACGATCTACTGACAGAGCGCACATGCGGTAGACTTTTGATCATGCACAAGACGGCCCTGCGACTCGACGAGGAGCTGCTGAGCCAGGCTCGCGACCTACTTGGGACCAAGACGACCACCGAGACCGTCCACGCCGCCCTGGCCGAAGTCGTCGCTCGTCGGGGGAGGGAGCGGCTTTTCGAACGGCTCCGGGCCCGAGATGGGACCGACTTGGCCGACGACTCCGTCATGGCCCAAGCCTGGCGATAGCGGTTGGCTCGTTACCTGGCAGACAAGTCGGCGCTCGCTCGGGCACACCTGCCCGTGGTGGCGTCGCGCTTGGAGCCGCTCTTCGTCGGCGGGCACATCGCCACTTGCGGGATAGTCGATCTGGAGCTGCTTTTCAGCGCTCGGAGCAAGGACGATTACCTCGCCCTCCTCGCTGACCGAAGCTCCTTGCCGCGTGCCGTCGTGGCTGAGACAGGCATCGAGCGGGCCATCGAGGTCCAGAGCGTACTGGCACGCACAGGTCAGCATCGTGGAGTGACCATCCCGGACCTGTTGGTCGCCGCGGCGGCGGAGGCGGCCGGGCTACAGGTGCTCCACTACGATGCCGATTTCGACCGGATCGCGGCAGTCACGGGACAGCTCACGGAATGGGTTGTCCCGCGCGGCACGGTCCCTTAGCGCCTAGGCCCTTAGCGCCTAGGCCCTTAGCGCCTAGGTGAGGCCAGATGCCTGGCGCCGCCTGCTCGCCCCGGAGCTTGACCAGTGGCGCCGAGACCACAACAATCCAACCGATGACCCGGTCCGGGAGCGTCCTTCGCCGCCGTCAACCTGAGGTGACGGCCGGGTGACCGTCGTCCGCCCGATGACCGCCATGGCGCTGGCCCTGGCGGCGACCACGCTCACGAGCATGGCCTACCTCCGCGAGCACGACGCCGCCGCCGCGCTGCCCGTACTGTCAATGCGCCGTCCTCTGCGCTCGGCCCACGCTTTGCTCACCGACCGCAGCTGGGTGCTGGGCTTCGGCATGGAAGCGGGCGGCTTCGCCCTCTACGCCTCGGCCCTCGCCCTCGCTCAGCTGGCGCTCGTACAGAGCATCGGGGCCGGGGGTATAGGCATCCTCGCCTTCGTCTCGGCTCGCCTATCGGGCCGGCGGCTCGGCCGTCGCGAGTTGGGGGGTGTCGCCATCTCCCTCGTCGGTCTCGTCGCCCTCGGAGTGTCCCTGTACGACGGGGCCGGTGCCGACCCCAGTGGCCGCACCGCTCTGGTGCTCGTCTGGTTGGGGGCGACGGCAGTGACCGCTCTGGTCGTGCTCGGCATCGGGCATAGGGCCGGCGGCTTGGCCGTGGCCGAGGGCATCGCCGGGGGGCTCTTCTTTTCCGTCGGTGACATCTCGACCAAGCTCGCCACCGACGGCGGTTGGCGGCTCTTGTTCATCGTGGGCCTCGTCGCCGGGTACACGATCGGCACGTCGTTGCTACAGCTCGGCTACCAGCGCAGCAACGCCCTCACCGTTGCCGGCTTGGCCACCCTGGTCACCTACGCACTGCCGATAGGCGCGGGCACGGTCGTGCTTGGCGAGCCAGTCCCGCCCGGGGCGCTCGGTGACGCCCGCCTGGTCGCCTTTGGCGCGGTGACGGTCGGCGCCTTCCTGCTGGCTCATCACGACCGGGCGTCGCCCGTGGCACCGGCCCCGGCTTGACCTGATGGCCGTGGTGGTGGAGGCAGCCGGGAGCATTCCGGGAGCAGGGCTTGCTTAGACCTTTGGTGTCGGCGACGAGGCCGATCACCGAAGGGAGCTGAAATGAGAAAACGGACCATCAGTGCGGTGCTGGGCGCCTCGGCGACCGCCGCGCTCGCGCCATTAGCGCTGTTCCAGGTGGCTAGTGCCGGCGCCCCCGCCAGGACGCACCAACAGGAGCAACCCGCCCCCATAACCATCCAGTCGTGGGTCTACGCCGTCCCCAGCGAGAACGTGCTCTCCGGGACTTTGTGGGCCTGCACCAAGATCAGCGGGGCGATCACCGACGTGAGCGGCGGTCCCACCTGGGACAGCGATGCCGCCTACGAGGCGCCCACGAAGCTGACGGGGCCAGCCGCGGTGACCGCCGCCGGCCAAGAGTGCTCGGCCAAGGTACCTGCCGGTGGGTTCATCCACGTGCCCGCGCCCGAACCAGGCCAGTACCCGTTCGCCAAGTACACGGCCACGCCCGGTGCTGGCGCCCAGCAATCTACGGGGTTGACCTCCCTCTACAGCGACCAGACGATCGCGGGAGACAAGGGCGACATCTATATGACCATCGCGTCCACTTACAATTTCACGGGTAGCCCGGTCCAGGTGGGCAGCGTGATGGTGCAGCCATATACGACTGCGCCTGGAGCGACCTGGGTGATCACCGGCGGCACCGGCGCTTACGCCGGGCTTCAGGGTAGTGGTACCTGGTTCGGCAATGCCGCCACACTCCCGTGGATATACCGCGTCGCTACCGGCCAGGTCTGGTGGGCCCGGCCCTCGGGCGCCTCGTAGTAAGCCGGACGACCAGGCTTGAGGCCACGGCTCGAGGCCACGGCTTGAGGCCACGAAGAGAGGGGCTCTTTTAGCCGAGCCCCTCTCTCCGGGCCGGCCCTGGGCACAGGTGAGATAATGCCCTGGTGCCCGCGCCGGCTGGGGACACCCAACATCCAGAGGTGGTCCCCCTACGGGCCCGCCTCCTGGGCCCGTTCTCCATCACCCTGGGAGACAGGAGCGCCGGCCCCTGGGCTAGGCCCACCGCCCGGCACCTGTGCCAGCTTGTCCTGTTGAGCCCGGGACGGCGCGTCCGCCGGGATGCGGCCTGTGGAGCCCTGTTCCCGCACCTGGGCCCGGACGCCGCCCGGGCCCTTAGTAAGACGCTGTCCATGGCCCGCGCCGCTCTGTCCGCTTTGGGGGCTCCTGGCCTCCATCTGCTCGAGGCCGACAAGACCCACATCTGGCTGGGCCCGAGCCTCCCGGTCGCGGTCGACTGGGAGGCTCAGGAGCAAATGCTCAGCTCGGCCCTTGAGGCCGCACCCGGTGTGGGCCGTGACGACCAGCTCGTGGGCGCTCTGGCCGACGAGGGCGCTCTGCTCGAAGGCGAGCCGGGGGCCGAGTGGGCGGCCCGTCCCCGTGAGCGCCTCGAGTGGGCCCGGCAGGAGGCCCGCCTAGCCCTGGCCCGAGACCGGGCCAGAGGGCTCGGCCGTTGCCACCCCGAGGCAGTGGTGACGGCCTGGGAGTCCTGCCTGTCGCACGACGCTACCTGCGAGGAGGCGGCGTCCGCCCTTATACGGCTGTACGACGCGCAAGGCCGTCACGCTTTGGCGGCCACGGTTTACGAAAGTTGCCGGGCCGCCCTGGAGTCATTGGGCCTGCGCAGTTCGCCGGGCCTGGCCGAGGTTTACGGCTCTACTACCTCTGGTGCTGCCTCGGGTGCTGCCGCCCGGGGAAGGCTGACGGGACCTCCGCCCGTAGGCGCCGCTGGCCACAAGGAGGAACGCCGGCTCGTAAGCGTGCTTTTCGCCGAGCTTTCCGGCCAGGCCAACTTTCAGCGGCGGGACCCAGAGGACTTGCGGGAGATCGTCGGAGATGCGGTAGCCCAGTTGATCTCCGAGGTCGAGCTGTTCGGCGGCACCGTGACGTCGGTTTCAGGTGCCGGTCTGGCCGCCCTCTTCGGCGCCCCCCAGGCCCACGAGGACGACCCCGAGCGGGCCGTGCGGGCCGCCTACCGGATGCTTTCGGCCCTGGAGCGTTCGCCCGCGTTGTCCCTGCGAGTGGGGACCGAGACCGGTCTCGCCGTGGTGGGCCGGATCAGCCGGGGTGACCGGGCTGATTACGGGGCCGTGGGAGACGTGGTCGGGGTGGCGGCGGCGTTGCAATCGGTGGCCCGACGCTCGTCGGTGCTGGTGGGACCGGCGACCAGGAGCGCCACCGAAGGCCTCTTCGAGTGGGGGGCTTCCACAGAGGTGGCCGTCGCCGCGGGCGCCGAGGCCTTGTCGGCGTCGTACGTCGAACGCCCCAAAGCGCGCCCCTCGGGCCAAGCCGGGCGGCGCCGCTTGGCCGGTAGCGCCCCCCTGGTGGGACGGGGCGCCGAGCTGACCGTTGTCAGGGAAGCCCTTCGCGACGCCACCTTGGGCCGAGGCGGCGTCGTCCTGGTGGTGGGCGAACCCGGGCTGGGCAAGACGCGTCTCGTTTATGAATGTCGCAAGTTGTTCATGGCCTGGGTGGGGGCCGTCTCGGGCCGGCTGCCATTGTGGTTGGAAGGACGAGCGGCCTCCTACGCCTCGTCCCGCCCCTATGGTCTTTACCAGCAGCTCCTGACGGCCTGGGTGGGCGTCGCCCCCGAGGACGGCGAGGAACGCGCCCGCGCCGCCCTGGCCACGGCCATGAGGGCGATCTTCGCCGGGAAGGCGGGCGACGACCAGGTGGGGCTGTTGGCTCAGGTGATGGGCCTGGGACCAGGCGAGGCCGGGCCGGCCCTGGCCCGGCTAGGCCCCGAGCAGCTGCAGCGGGCCAGCTTCGGGGCCCTGCGGGGGCTGATCTCCAAGCTGGTGTCGTTCGGGCCCACGGTACTGGTCCTGGAGGACCTGCACTGGGCCGACCCCACCTCTCTGCGCCTGACCGAAGAGCTCTCCGCCGTTGCCGCCGAGGGCCCGCTGCTGCTGTTGCTGACCCGCCGTCCCGAACCGGACCCGGGCGTGTCCGTCGTTGAGGCCGCCCTGCAAGCCGACCCCAGCTTCAAGGTGCACAGGCTCGAGCTGTCCCCCCTGGCCGGCGAGGCGGAGCGGGACCTGGCCCTGGCCCTGCTCGGCGAGGCCACCCCTTCCGAAGTTGTCGAGCTGGTGAGCCGGGGGGCGGAAGGTAACCCGCTGTTCCTGGAAGAGCGCCTGTCCTCCTTACTGGAGACCCACGCCCTGGTGAGAGACGACCACGGGTGGCACGTGGGCCGGGGCGGGGGGGGCCAGATCCCCGAGGCTCTTGAGCGTTTGATGCGCTCCCGGGTAGACCGTCTTGACCCGGGGCCCCACGAAGTCCTCGTCGCCGCTTCGGTACTGGGGCCAGAGTTCGGCCTCAGGGCCCTGGGCACGGTCGTCGACCTCGACGGCGGGCTGCCCGAAGCCGTTTCGGAGCTTTGCGCCGCGGGGCTGGTGGTGGAGCTGCCCAACTCGCCCGAACCCGTTTACCGGTTCCGCCACGCGCTCGTCCAGGAGGCCGCCTACCAAGGACTGCTCCGGGACGATCGCCGGCGCCTCCACTCCCGAGCCGCCTGGGGCCTGGAAGAGGCCAGCGCCGGTCGCACCGAAGAGGTCGCCGCCGTGTTGGGCCACCACTACGCCATGGCCGGCGAGGCCGAGCGGTCTTCCCACTACCTGGAGCTGGCGGGTGACCACGCCGCAGCCGTGTTCGCCAACGACGAGGCCGTCGCCTCCTACCGTTACGCGTTGGCCGTGCTGGCCCGGCACGGTGCCGGTGCGGTCGCCGGCGGCACCGTCGGTGACCGTCCCGGCCGCGGCACCAGCGCCGCCACCGCGGAGCTGCGGTCCAAGCTGGCCGAGGTGCTCCTGCGGACCGGGCGCCACGCCGAAGCCCGCGACACCGTCGAGGAAGCCATGCAGCTGGTCGGTACCTCTGACCGCGCCCAGGCGGCCCGGCTCCAGGCGCTCCGGGGCCGGGTGGAGATCGCCGACCACCGCTACGACGCCGCCATGGCGGCCTTCGACGCCGCCGACGAGCTGATCGGGCCCCACCCCGAGGACCGGGACCAGGCCATGGTGGACTTGTGGTTAGAGGTCCAGCTCGACGGCCGCACTTATCTGCACTACTGGCGCAACGAGCCCGACAAGGCGGCCCTGGTCCTGGCCGCGGCCCGTCCCGTGGTAGAGGCCCGGGGGACGCCGGGCCGTCGGAGGACGTTCCACATGAGCTTCGCCTTGCAGCGCATGCGCGAGAACCGCTACCGGGTCGACGACGAGATCCTGGCCAACCAGCGGGCGGCGGTGGCCGCCGCCCAAGAGGGGGGCCAGGAAAACGACATCGCCTTCACCCTTTTCGGGTTGGGTTTCTGCCAGCTGTGGCACGGCGACCTGGCCCAGGCGGAGGAGAACATGGCGACTTCGCTGGCCGGGGCCGAGCGCACGGGGGACGTCGTCCTGCGGGCGCGCTGCCTCTGCTACCTCAACGTGGCTGGCTTGCGCCGCCACGACGTGGACGCGGTGCGTTCTCTCACCCCTGAGGCCATGGCCGCCGCCGAGACCGCGTCCTACCCAGAGTACGTGGCCGCGGCCAAGGCCGCCCAGGCCTGGGTGGCCTGGCAGGACGGCCGTTACGAAGAGGTGGTCGACCTGGCCACCCAGGCCCTCGTGGTGTGGGGGACCAGCGTCGTGTCCTACTCGTGGTACTGGATCTGCCTCTGGCCCCTGATCGCGGTGCGCCTGGCCGCTGGGCAAGTGGCCGAGGCGGTCGAGGCGGCCCGTCAACTACTGGCACCGCCCCAGCAACGCCTCCCGGACGAGCTTGAAACCCTGGTCCAAGCGGCGATCGCCGCTTGGGACGACAGGGAGCCGCCAGTGGCGGCGGCAAGGCTGAGCGACGCCGTCGAACTGGCCCAACGGCTCGCCTACGCGTAGCTCCACCGGGGAGCATGTCAAGCGGTCCGCCCTTCCTGCAATCACTTTGCCCCGCCGGGCGTCTCCAGTAGGTCGGGGTTGGACAACTCTTCCCCCTCGGACCAGGGAGGTCACGAACACGATGCGAAAGCACACCCTTGGCGCGGCGCGCCTTGCCCTCGGCGTCGCCACGCTCGCCGGCGCCGGTACCCTCAGCACCCTTGTCGCCGGCGCCGCCCATGCGGACGGCGTTAGCGCGTTCCCGCCGACCGCCTTCTCGCCGGTGGTCGGGCATGTCTATCTGGACGACAACACAGTGGGCACCAACACGATCGGGGCGTTCTACCGCCACGCCGACGGGTCCCTCACGCCCATGCCGGGGTCGCCGTTCCCGGCCGGGGGCGCCGGGACAGGTGCCGGCCTGCCTTCCCAGGGAGCGGTCCAGCTCAGCAGCGACGGCCGCTACCTGCTCGCCGTGGATGCCGGCAGTAGCGACATTTCGGTCCTGCGGATCATGTGGGACGGTAGCCTCCAGCTCGTCCCCGGGGGGGTCGTACCTTCGGGCGGCCCCACGCCGGTCAGCATCGCCGTGCACGGCAACCTTGTGTACGTGGCCAACGCCAGTGTCAAGCCCAATTTCACCGGCGGGGACTTCACCGGGTTCACCCTCTCGCCCTGGGGGCAGCTCCAGCCCCTGGCCGGCTCGACGGTAAACCTGGCCACCGGCTCGGATCCCGACGACGTGCTGTTCAACTCGATCGGCACCACCCTGGTCGGCAACCTCACCGGCACCTCGCTGATCGAAAGCTTCTCGGTGGGTTGGAACGGGCTCTTGACCGCCGCTCCGGGGTCTCCCCTCAGCGCCCAGGGGCTTGGGCCTTTCGGCAGTGAGTTCCGGCCCACCGACCCGTTCCAGCTGTTCGTCTCCAACGCCCACAACGGCGCCGGCTCAGGCACGGTTTCGGCTTTCAACGTGGCCTGGGGCGGGGCGCTGTCGTCCATCACGGGTTCTCCGTTCGCCGACGGCCAGACCGCACCGTGCTGGGTCGAGATCACCCACGACGGCCAGTTCCTGTTCGCCGTGAACACGGGCTCGGGTACCATTTCCCGCTACTGGATCGCCCCCAACGGGACATTGAGCCTGCTCGGCAGCACGGCGGTCAGCGACAGCGGTGGTGTGGGCGCGGTGGACGCCCGCTTGAGCCCCGATGGCCGCACACTGTACGTGGACGAGAGCGGTATCGGTGCCGTGGGCGCCTTCGCCGTCAATGGTGGCAACCTCACCGAGCTGCCCAGCTCGCCCACGTTGTTGCCCCACGGCGCCACGCCGGCCGGCATCGTCGTCAACTAACCACCGTCTCGCTTATGGGAAAGGCCGGGAGCGGCTACTGCTCCCGGCCTTTGGGATATCGGCCCGAGATCGGAGCCACCATCATGGTCCGGGTGGTCTCCTCTGGTCCGGGCGACCTCCGGGACGTTCGGCCCTAGATGGGCGGGCCGCGCCGACCGTAGCCTGTGACCGAGCGCGGGCCCGATGGGCCTAGTCAGATACGGACGGACGTTTTAGCCTTGAGGCGAATGAGCGTCGACCCGGTGGCCGGTGAGTGGAGCGCGGCGGTCAAGGGCCGGCCGCTTATCTGCCGGCAGTCAGGCTGTGGCGAACCAGCTGTTGATGACCGCCAGCTCTGCCGGGCCCACTGGTGGTCGCAGGCCGCCATCCTGGTGAACAAGCGCCGCAGGGCCCCAGTGCCGCCACACATAAAGCCCGACATAGCGCTGGGCGCCAGCACCGCCCGATTGTCGGGCCCGTGGGCGGAGCTGGCCGCCTGCCGGGACTCGCCTGGCGGTGACCTCTTGGTTGACATGTTCCCTACGCGCGGGGGCCGAGAAACCGCCACGGCCAAGGCCATCTGCGCCGGGTGCCCCGTGAGGAGGCAATGTCTCAGCGCGGGACGCTACGAGGAGTTCGGTATCTGGGGCGGGCTCACGGCGCAAGAGCGTCGGCGACTTCCCCACCGCTGGCGCTCGCCAGCCTGCTAGGGGCTCTGGGCCAGCACGGTCTTTGATGGCTGCCATAAGGGGACAGGTCATTCGCTCCGGAACGCATGGGCGGTAGGGGTGCGAGCGGCGATGCGCCCGGGGACGGCGGCGACCAGGTTGGCGACCACGAGAGCACCGACGGCGATGAGGACCACGGAGACGAACGGGGCGCTCGGGTCGGGCACGGCATTTATCTCCCGGGCGAACAGGTCCCACAGCGACCGCCCCAGTGCCACCCCCAGCGGTGCCCCGACGACCGTGCCGATGGCGACGGCCACGGTGGCCTGCCAGGCCACGGTGGCGGCCAATTGGCCCTTGGTGAACCCGAGGGTCTTCAGCACGGCCAGGTCGCGACGTCGGCGCCTCACGGTGGCGACCAGGGTGAGGCCGAGGGCCACCACGGCGCCCGCGGCCAACGCCCCGCCCAGCAATGCCGGGGTGGCACCGAGGTTGCTGTAGCTGATTATCTCCGCCGGGCGTTGAGGGCCCAGTACGGGTGACCCGCCGCTTGCTTGCCCACCCAGTTTTACGATGATGGCGTCGACGGAACTGTCCACCGACCCGACGCTGGTCCCCGGCCGGGTGCGTAACAAGATGGCGTTGGGCCCCGCTTGCGGCTGGTCGAAAATGTTGCGCTGGCCCGGCGGGATCAGCTCATAGTCGAGCAGGGCCCCGCTACCCATTTCCATATGCACGCCCCCGGCCCCTCCGAACGCCGGCATCGTGGCCGTCCCCACGATCCGCAGCCGGGTGGGGACGGTGCCGGCCGAGCGGACTTCGACGGTGCCGCCCACCCGCTGGTGCAACTGGGCCAAGGTGAGGGCGCCGAGGACCACCTGGTCGGGGGCGTCGAAGCCGTGACCGGACAGCAGCGGCGGGCTGATGGTGACCCCCGGGTCGGCTCCCATGACCGGCACCTCCTGGTTGTCGATCTGCAATTGCCCGAAATAGACGCCCGCCCACGAGCTGAACAGGCGGTCCTTGGCGATCAGGGGCTCCACCTGTGCGGGGATGTCCCCGCCCCCGCTGAACAACGCATAATCCCAGTTCCACCCGTACAAGGCGGGGTGCGACACCAGGGTGGTCAAGCTGGCCCCGAAGGTTATGGTGGCGGTGACTACCAAGACGGCGACCACGGTGCCGAGGATGGCCGAGCGGACGGGCACCGTGTTGCGCCCGCTCCCGCGTTCGAGAGCGAACCCGATCCCGGCTACCGCCGGTGCCGGCAGCCCGGCCGGCCCCGCCGCCCGGGCCAGCGCCGACCCACGGCCAAAGACCGGCGGGCGGCGCGCCGCGCTCCGGTGCGGCGCGGCTCGGTAGGCCACGGCCAGCGCCACCCCGCACAGGCAGGCCACCAGGACCGCCACCCCGGAGCCGATCACCGTCCAGTCGAAGCTGGCCCCGGTGCGAAGGTAGGGCCCGGCGGGTCCCAGTGGGGCGAGGGGGGAGAGCCCGATAGCCACGCCGGCGGCCAGGACCGAACCGGCGGTCACCGCGCCAACAACGCCGATGAGCCCGTCGGAAAGGGTCATGGCCGGTCCCGCCCCCAAGGCCCGCAGCACGGCCAGGTCGTCCTCGCCGAGCCGTAGCCGGCGCCCGACGACCTGCCCGCCGATCACCAGTGCGGCCAGAGCGGATATGGCACCGAAAACGGCCAGGGCGATGGCCTCGGGCCGGACCGCCCGTTCTGCATTGGTGACGACCACCGACGCCAGCGTCATGGCCGAGAACGGCAACCCTTTGGGCACTACCCGGGCGATCTCGGCCGCCACCGTGGTCTCGTAGCGGGCCCCGCCGTCCAGCTGGGCACCGACCACCGTGTCATCGGCACAGCAGCCAAGGAAGCGTTTGGTGAGCGCCGGGGTGAACAGCACCGTCGAGGACTCTCCGGCATCGGCGTCGAACTGGTCCTCCACCAGGTCCGTAGCCGAGGTGGTGCCGACACCGACCAGTTTGGCGGTCACCCATGAACGGGGACGGAGACCGCTGGGGCTCCCTACCGCCTGGGCGTTGGTGTAGACCCCGAAGGTGACCACCTCGCCCAGGTGCACGCCCCACAATTTGGCTGTCGCCGAGTCCATGACAAACTCGTCGGGACGGTGCGGGTCGGGCAGGCGGCCGTGAGCCACTATCAGACGGTCCTGGTCAAAACCCAAGCCGTTCACGCTGCCATCGGCGACCCAGTTGGCCGCCGGGACCGGCAAGCCGTTGGCCCCGAGGGGCAGGAGGTCCAGGCCGACTTCGCTCTCCACCTGTCTCACGTGAGGAAGATGGGCGATGGTGCGGACCAGGCCCGGGTAGTAGCCCGCGGTGAGCCCGATGCTCGGGTTATAGACGCTGACACCACCGGCCAGATCCGACGAGTCGACGTCCCTGAGCAGCATGGGGAACGACGACTGGGTGCTCCGAGCGGCGGCGATGGCCCCCATGGCCACGCCTCCCACCAAGCCGACCAGGACGACGATGGCCAGGTAGCCGTGGCGTTGGCGCCTGAAGGTCGCTCGGGACCGGTACCAGGCGACCGCCAGGATCTGTCTGTTCATCGGCCATTCAGCGTGGCAAAGAGCCGGTCCGCCGTCGAGGTGGTTAGCCGGCCCCGCCGGCCTCGTGCCACCACCACTTCCGGTGCCAGCTTGGGACATGCCCCTCAAAGGAAGCGGAAGTCCTCCGCCAGCTGCAACGCTTGGCCCAAGAGGTCGGCGACCAAGTGGGGCCGGGCGCTGTCCCAGGCTGACACCGCGCCGGCCAGGGCGGTCTCGAGCGGCGCGGGAAGCCGCATCTGCGGAGGCTCGACGAGCCGGCGGGCGGCCTCAATGGCCTCGCCGTAGCGTCCGTCGGCTAAGCGCACGGCGGTGAGAGGCAGTAGGCTGATCCAGCAGAAGGGGTACCGCACCATCAGCGGCTCCCACTGCTGAAGGGCCTTCACACCAAGTCGTTCCGCTTCACTGAAGGCACCCTCTTTCCAGGCCACCCAGCACAGCAGGGCCGTCGGCATCGCCGAACAGGGGAAGGTGTAGGCCTGCACCAGCTCCAGGCTCTCCAACGCCCGCGCTTTCGTCCCCCCCACATCGTGCTGGCGCAACCGGGCCCAGCCCAAGAAAATAAGGCAAAACAGTTCTAGGGATTTGTCGCCTGCCCGCCGCGCCGCCGCCAGTGCCCCGAGCAACTCGGTCTCGGCTTGGGCGAGCTCCCCCTCGAGCAGCAGGAGGAAACCTAAGGTTTGCCAATGGAAGTTCTCGGGGTCCTGGCCGGTTTCAGCGAACTGGCGCCGAGCGGAACGGATCTCGGCGACCATTTCCGCCGTTACGACGAAGCGGTCCGCCCGCCAGCGCTGGCCGGTCAAGTGGACACGTAAGTCAGCCTTCTGGCGTGGACCGGCACGAGCCTCGACCACCGGCTGCATCCGGTCCAGCACTGAGGTCTGCAACCGGCTCTCGTTGCGCCAGTAGTGGAGGTTGCTGCGGCTCAACTGCACGTCCAGCCAGGTCTCGGCCCAATCGTCCGAGCTTTTGTCCGTGCACCCTTCCAGCAGGGCATCTGCGGTGTCCAGCGCGGCCACAGCTTCTTCGTCCCGGCAATCCTCGATCTCGAGCTGCCCTAGCCAGCGGTGGCATTTTGCTGGCAGTAACCCGCTCCCAGACGCGGCAAGGTCCGCCGCTCCCTGAAGGGCAGCACGTCCCTCTGCATAACGACCGAGCCGCCAGAACAGCGTGCCGAGCTTAAGCCAGAGCTGCACAGCTTCGGTGGTCATCCCGCCCGGGACGGCGCCCACCACTTCGAGTGCCCGGCGATATGAAACGACGGCCTCGTCGTTGGCGAAAACCGAGGCGGCATGGTCCCCGGCGATGTCCAGATAGTGGCAAGCCCGCTCGACCTCACCCGCCATGGCGAAGTGGTGCCCCAATAAGGCGGCCGCTTCTTCGAGGCGCCCAGCCGAGGACGCCTCAAGGCCCCAGGCGGCCCGGGCGTGGAGACGGCGGCGTTGGTGGCGTAGCAGGCCTTTGTAAATGGCCTCCTGGATGAGCGAGTGCCGGAAGCGGTAAGCGGGTTCATGCCCGTCCAGTTCGACTAGCAGGGCGCTGGCGCTCAACGTGGAGACGGCGCCGTCAAGCCCGCCCCCCACGTCCGTGACGTTAGCCAACGCACCGACGGAAAACTCCTGCCCCAGCACGGAGGCGGCCGTGACCACCTCACGTTCAGGGGCCCCAAGACGGTCAACTCGGGAGCGCACGAGGCGCTCGAGGGCTTCTGGCACCTGCCCGGGAGCGCCGAGGTTGAGGCGCCATCCCCCCGCCTCAGCTTTCACCAGGGCGCGCGTCTCCAGTAAGGAGGCAAGTCTCTCCTCCAAGAACAAGGGGTTACCCTCGGCACCCTCAACAACGGACCTTACGATCTCGTCCCGGGCCCCGTCGCCCAAAACGGCTCGCACCAAGGCGTGCGACGGCCCTTCGGCCAGCGGGGCCAGCTCCAGCTTGAACATCGTGGCCCCCAGGTCAGCGCGGAGGGCGGTTTCCAGAGCGGTCGTCCCGGGGTCAGGTTCTGGCCGCCTGGTGAGAAGTACCAGCAACGGCCCCTCCCGGGCGAGACGGCACAGAGCCTCAGTCAACCGGAGCGAAGTGGCGTCTGCCCAATGGAGGTCTTCAAGGACGAGCAGAGTCGGGCCGTACGTCCTGAGACGGGCAAAAAGGTCTTCAACTGCTGAGAAACACGCTCTTTGCAGCGCTTCAGCGCCCAAACGCGAAAGCTCGGGGCCCTGGCCGGCGGCTCTTAGGCCCATGACCTGCGCCAGCAGCGCCACCCGACGATGGTCGAGTTCTCCGGGAAAGGTTGCCTTCACGGCTCGCTCGAGGCCCGCCAACGCCACCCCCTCAGCTCCTTCCTGGGGGGCCCCGACCCATGAGAACAGGAGCCTCTGGTAAAGGCCATAGGGAGTATTCGACGCATAGGAGGCGGCGCGGCCCTCGAGCCAAAGCGGCAGCCGCCCCGAAGCCCCCCCGACCCAGGTCATGAACAGCTTGCGGCACTCTTGGACGAGGCGGGTCTTGCCCAGACCCGGTTCGCCCAGGACGACGACGACGGCTCCTTTCCCGATGGTTACCTGGTCCAGGGCGTCGCGAAGGACAGAAAGCTCGCCGTCCCGGCCCAAGAGGGGCGCCGCGCCAGCCAGGCTTCGCCGCGACACCTCGCCCGCGGGACGGGCCTCGCTCCTTTCTAAGTAGCTGGCCACCACGCTTTTCTCACCGTGGGGGACGGGGACCTCCTCGGTCGCCCCCCACTCGAATATGCCTTTTGTCGCCCGTCGCGTGGCCGGCCCGACCAGCACCGAGGTGGGCTTGGCCGCTGATTGCAGCGCGGCGGCAATTAGTGACACTTCGCCCACGGCGTCGTAGTGCGCGCTTGGTCCCGTACCAATAGGGCCAGCAACGGCGTGGCCAGTTTCGACACCTATGCGCAACGAAAGCCCATCGCCATAGGCGCTCGTGTTCCTAACTGAGCGGAGGGCGGCCCGCAGGGCCCTTTCGGGGTCGTCCTCGTGTGACTCGGGAGCACCGAAGACCGCCGCCAGCCCAGCACCAGAAACGGTCGTCACGGTGCCGCCAAATGCCTCGACTTGAGCTACTACGTCCGCCAAGGCACCACTGATGAGGTCGCGCAGATCCTCAGACCCCAGCCTCTCGCCGGTGCCGACGGCCCCGGACAGACCGGCGAAAAGGACGCTGACAACACGGTGCTCCTCCCCGGGGGCAACCAGCTGACGAGCCGGGCTTAGGCCCGGTTGTGACCTGCTCGCCTGGGCCAGTTCTTCGAGGGCGGGCGAGGCCCGTAGGCCGAGGTCCTCCAGGGCTTGTCGGCAACGCCCGTAGGTGGTGGCAGCCAAAGCGTGACGGCCCTGAGCCGAATAGGCGCGGACAAGGGCCCCCGCCGCCTCCTCTGACGCCGGGTCTCCATGCGAGCAAGCTTCCCAGGCGTCGATGACATCTGATTGCCCGCAACGGCCGATGCCTTTGGCGCGGTCTCTGGCCAGGGCCAAACATGCCTCTTGGCGAAGGCTCTCAAGGGCTTCTCGGGGAGCGAGTGCCCAGTCAGCATAGGGTTCGTCCTCCAGGAGGCGACCTCTTTCGGTCAAAGCCAGGGCCAAGCGCCTGTCTCGCTCGGGGCCAGAAGGCGTTACGAGCGCGGTCCGGAGCGCCTCCTGATGCGCTTCGAAGTCCACCTCGAGGTCGAAGCCGGGCTCTAACCAGATGTTCGCCCTGTCCGCCCGGAGCCATCCCGCGGCACCGTCACCCAGGGCAGAGACAGCCAACCTCGCCATTGACAAGGCCTTGCGAAGGGCGTTGCTCGCCGCTTCAGCCTCCAGGTTCGAGAACAGCGCCTCGCACGCGGCCTCTCGCCCTAGGCGATGACTTGAGGTTATGAGCAATAGCTCGCACAACCGGCGCGCGCTCGGCCGCAGCCAAGGGCCGGCGCTTACCTCCCGCAGCATCAGCCGGAACGGGCCGAGGAGCTGCGCCCGCAGAGGAGCGGCGTTGTCAAGGCTCCCGTCTACGCCCG
This sequence comes from Acidimicrobiales bacterium, assembly GCA_052325485.1. Taxonomy (GTDB): domain Bacteria; phylum Actinomycetota; class Acidimicrobiia; order Acidimicrobiales; family Palsa-688; genus Fen-671. Next base: position 59,186 of record JBKQUU010000030.1, read on the forward strand.
TACTAGCGCACACGAGGGAAAATGTTACCCCCTATTGCCCCTTAGGCCCTGAGGCACAAAGACCAGCTGAGCGCGGTGGGGGGCACTCACCTGCTGGTGTGGGACGCCGTCTTGTTCGTGATCTTCCACACCCCGCCGGTACGCACCAGGGCATGAAAATCGAGATAATCGTTGCCCCAGCCGAGAGCCACTGAAGCTACGTCGCCCATCTGCGCTACGGAAATGACGCGGAGCTCGATGCGGAGTTTGCTGTCCGGGGACGCCCATTGCTCAAAAAGCTCGTCGTCGAGGCGGTGCACATGCAAGGCACCGTTTTCGTCGATGTAGAACATCTGGGCGTCCTCGTGAAAGGCCTCCTTGAATTTCTTGGCATCGTGGTCGTTGAACCCATCGATATAGAGGCGGACGGTGGCGACGATCTTGTCGTACTCGGTTATTGTCATGGTCACGCTGAGTGCTCCTCCTGCTTGGTGGCATTACCAGTCTGAGCTTCGGTCTTTCGTGGCAATGTAGTACTTGTTGAACGGGTCGGGCGGGAGCCGCTTGACGTCTTGTACCAGGAGACCGGCCTCGGCGAAAAGCCGGCGGGCCAACTGGTCTCCCCACACGGCCCCAAGGCCCACCCCTCCCGAAGCCAGTGAGGCCGTCATGCAGTGCAGGCACGAGACCGCGTACATCCCGGCCGCCCAGGGCAGGCCGATGTTCTCAGCCAGAGTGCTCGAGGCCGCGATCTCCACGCACAGGTAGTTACCACCCGGGCGCATCGCCCGGGCAATTCCCCGCAGGACCAGATCCGGCCGCGCCTGGTCGTGGACGGCGTCAAAGCTCGTGATGAAGTCGAAACCCTCGCTCACCCCCAGAGCGCCGGGGTCACGGTTCTCAAACCGGATGTTGGCAAGCTCCTTGCGCTCGGCCTCGGCCCGCCCGGCGGCGAGGGCCTCGTCGGAAACGTCCCACCCCACAAAGCGGCTGGCGGGGAACGCTTCGGCCATCAGGTTGAGGGCGTGGCCCCACCCACAACCGACGTCGGCCACGTCTATGCCGGCCTGGAGGCGCTGGCTCAACCCTGGTACCAGCGGGACGACAGCCTCTAGCAAGTGGGCATCGAGTGCGGCCCAAGTCAACTCGGCGCAAATGGCTTGAAAGCGCGGGAACTTCGAGTAAGGCACTCCTCCACCGCGCCAGAAGCACTCCACGACCTCGTCTTCGACTGCCGCCAGCACCCCGAGCAGCTGGAAGGCGGCGGCGGAGTTACCCGGGCCCGCAGCCCGGGTGAGGTGAGCGGCGTGCTCGGCCGGGAGGGCGAAGGTCATCTCTCGAGGGTCGTGGTCCACCATGCGGCCCGTAGTCATCGCCGCCAGCCACTCGCGTACGTACCGTTCGTTGAGCCCAGCGTGGTCGGCGATCTCAGAGCTCGTCGCCGCCGGCAGGCCCGCCATGACATCAAAGAGCCCTGTCCGGTGCCCGATGCTGACCATCAAGGCGAGAAGCCCACTGTTGGACAGCCCTATGAGGCGGTCTGCAAACGGCGACAAAGTCATAACCCTAAGTCCTAGTCCGGGGCCAAGAGCCTAGCTTCGACATCAACCAAGCTTGTCGCCTCGCCGTTCCCAAAACGTTCCCGCTCAGGCCGCCGGCCCCAGCGTGGCGGGAACGGAACGGGAACGGTCGGTTTTGTAGGGTACGGAAAACCGGACCAAAAAGGGAGAGAAAAATGTACCCCCACTTCGTCACCGACGACTGCGGCGCCCCGAGCTCGAGCCGAGGGCCAAGTGCTCGATTTCATGCCGCCAAACGCCTTGTGCGCAAAAGGGGTGTAAGGACAGCAGCGCTATGCGCCCTTGTGGGCTTGGCCAGCTCGGGGCCGATCGCACCGAGCGAGGCCTTCGCCACCCCTTCTGGCGTAGGCCCGTTCGCACCTGGCAGCGTCGTCGTCTCCCAAGGCGGGACGATCTTCGGGGGCACCAATACCGGGACCGGTCTGGAGCTCAATGGGGACGTGGACGTGTACCCACCGGGCCCCAGCGGTGATGGGGCACCAGAGGCGAGCTTCACCAACGGCATGTACGGCCCCACCACCATGGTCTTCGACGCCTCAGGCGACTTGTGGGTGGCCAACGAGAACACCAGCGACCTGTTCGAGCTCACCAAGGCCCAGCTGGGCACGCCTGACCCGGTGCCGGCCGTGACCATCTTCGCCGGGTCCGGGGCGCTCGCCAACCCCTTCGGTATGGCTTTTGACCGCTCGGGCGACCTCTGGGTGGTCAGCAACGCGGGGGGCAAGGTCTACGAGTACACCAAGAGCCAATTGGCCCGCTCGGGCGGCCCGACGCCGCAGACCACCCTTTCGGACTTCCCGAGCACCCCCATTTTTGGTGTCGCCTTTGACGCCTCCGGCGACCTGTGGGTGTCGACTGTGAAGAGCGTCGTAGAGTTCTCCAAGGCCGAGCTGGCCAAGGCGCACCCGACGCCGACGGTCACGATCTCGTCGACCGGCGGCGCCCAACTTGTCTTCGATGCGTCGGGGGACCTGTGGACGGTCACCGGAGGGGGGCCGGACTGCTTCGGCACTCCCTGCACCAACGAGGTGGTGGAGCTCACCAAAGCACAGCTCGCCACATCGGGTTCCCCCCGCCCTGCGGTCGTGATCAGCTCGACCAAATCTGGCGCCGCTGGGTCCCTCTACGGTCCCTACTCGCTCGCCTTCACCCCCTCGGGGGACTTGTGGGTTGAGAACTTCAATAACAACACCACAGTCGAGTACGGCACGGACCAGCTTTCCAAGTCGGCGTCGCCCACCCCTGTGCGGACCATCGCCGGCCCCGCGAGCGGGATGAACTTTCCCTCCTATGTCGTCATAGCGCCGTAAGTTGCCCCACGTTTGTCCCCGGCACGCAGGAGCACCCGGGTGCCGGTCCCCCAAGGTGGCGAGGGCAAGGAGCCGGTTAGGCGCCTCATGGTGCCGTGGTGCCGCGCTGGGCCCGGGCCCACGCGGGGCTGTTGTACGGGATGGTAAAGGTGACCGGGGCAGAGCCGGGGATGGTGGCTTGGTCGTGGCTATGCTCCGCGGTGACCACGAGCTCCAGTTCGGCTGGGTACCGTCTTTTGGGCGCGTAATGACCACCGATCGGCCCATATCTGCCTCATGAACCGGTCCCCGGCTCGCCGCTTACATAGGCATTGACACCGTCGAGGTAGCGCCGGGTGGCGATGGCCTGGGCCGCTCTGGGAAGCGGTCCTCCGAGCCTGGTGACCAGGTCGGCCGGGCGCGAGAAAGCCACCACCTCGAAGCTCACCGTCCCATCCGGGCCGAGGGTGACGTGGAAGGCCTCCTCGCCCCGCTCGGGGTGGCCGGGCAGCGTGCCGTAGGCAAAGCCGAAGCGCTCCGCCTCGTCGGTCCTGTAAATCACCCGGCACGGTAGGACGACGGCCACCGGGCCGAGGTGGGCGGTGGCGAGCACAACGGCGCCGGCGTCGATGGCGGCGCCCGGCGGGTAGATGCTGAGCCCGGCGCGCCGGTGGGCCTGCCAAGTGAGCAGAGCTTGGCGAGCCCGCGCCCACGCCGCCTCGCCCCGCCCGACCGCCACCGTCGCTCGCTGGTGGTGGTAGCCGGCGGGCAGAGCCGTCGACTTCGTCTGGCCGAGCTCGTCATAGGTCACCGGCTTGTCCTGTAGGCGCTCGACGAGACGGGCAAAGTAAGCCGGGTGGGGCCGTACGACGACGATCACCGCTCGAAAGTAGCGCCGTCCGGGCGCCTCCCCGGGGCCGGGCGCTACGCGGCCCCGTTCACGGCCAGGCCCGTCACCGTCTCACAAGCGGCGGCGAAGGCCGGGTCACCGGTGAGGGCAAAAGCACGCAGGGCCGCTTCGACGAGCTTGACCTCGTGGGGGCCCCCGCTGGCCTCGGCCACCTCGGCCAATTTTCCCCGGGGGACGCCGACTACCCGGACGTCTGTCACGGGGCGGGCACCGGAGTACATGGCGGCGTGCTCGGCTCCCAGCTGGGCCAGGGCGCTCGCCTGGTCAGGGCCACGCAGGTGGGAGGCCAGGAGCTCGACCGCCATGGCGCCGGTCACCCCATGGAGGAAATAAATGTTCGGCGCGGCCAGGTAATAGCGGGCCGCCCCCGCCGCCGCGGCCACGATGGCGCCCCGCACGTCGTCCACTTCGTCAGCGCCGGGCCCGACCTGGCCCGGCCGGAAGCGTGCCGCCCAGTAGCCGAGGGCCAGGGCCAGCTCTTGGCGCCGGGCCGGTGTATCTGCGACGGCCATGGCCCTCACCGCGTGCCCGGTGCGGATGGCCCCGTGGAAGAGCGCCGTGGCCATACCCGGCAGCAGGCGGGGGGCCCAGACCTGGACGACCTGGGGCCAGCCTTCTTCGGCGATCGCCCTTTCGAACTGCCCGGTCCACTCGGGCAACGCCCGGTACTCGCCGAGGGACTGGCGCCAGTCGAAAGAGGCGTCGTACCTCGGTGAGACTCCCGGCCCGGCGATGCCGGCGAAGCGCTTGGCCCACTCCTCGACCTCGCCCTCAAAGCCCAGGGCGTCCAGTGCCTCGCACGCCATCGCTCCGTGGTTGACAAAGCCGTTGGGGAGCTCGAAGCCGGCCGAGGCCATACGGTCAAAGGCGGCGTCGAGCGTCGAGCTCACCCGGGGCCGGGACAGGCTCATGCGGCCTGTCCCGTACCACGGCGTTGACTGGCGAGGTACGTGACCTCGGCGTCGGTGAACACAGCTGTCCCATTGGTCATATTCGTAGCGTAAAACCTCAACTCAACTTGAGGTCAAGGGGGCTATGGGACGGGGCGCTGCCCGATTAGGCGTGGACCTCGGGCGCAGAGCTCAGGTGTGCCACGATGTCCCTCCGTCCGACGTGACGACAGCGACGCCGACACCATGGACGCCATAGCTGCCCACGGCGGCGCAACGCGCCCGTGAGCGGCACGCTACGGCATTGAGCACGCCGACCTCGGGCGGCAAGGCCTGCGCCGACCATGAGAAGCCGCCATTGGTGCTCCCGAGCGCCACGGGCTCGGTGACACTGGCGCCTACGGCCTCGCAGTCGGCCACGGTGGGGCAGGACACGCCGTAAAGGTACTCCACGTCGGTCAGCTGGCTGACGAGGTCCCAGGACTTGCCCCCGTTGGTCGTCCGCAGCACCACCCCTTCGCTGGCGTCGCCCTGCGGGTTGTAGTCGCCCACGAGCACGCAGTCGGCGACGCTGGGGCACGACACCGAATAAAAGATCGTAGAAAAGCCGCCCCCCAGCAAGGACTGGGCCGCCCAATGCTTCCCCCCGTCGGTGGTGCGCATGACCGACCCCGCTTGGTTGATGTTGTCGCCGACGGCTTCGCAGTCGCCCGGCGCGGGGCAGGCCACCCCGTAAAGGTCCGCATAACCGGCGAAGAAGCCCTGGTCGTCCCAAGTCTTCCCGCCGTCGGTGGTCCCGTAGATAGCCTCGCCCCCTACGGCCTCGCACACTTCGGTCGAAAAGCAGGACACCGCTTGCAGGTCAGCGGGGCCGCTGGAGCTCTCCGTGCCCCACGTCCGGCCGCCGTTGCTGGTCCCGATGAAGCCTTCCTGGCCCACCGCCTGGCACCGGGCCGACGACGGGCAGGCCGCGGCGGCCAGCCTCTCGCCGGCAGGGACCGCTAGGGCATCCCACGTGGCCCCACCATTGGTGGTGCGGATGGCAGAGACCGAAAGCCCGTCACCGACGGCCACGCAGGTGGTGAGCGACGGGCAGGCCACCCCGGTCCAGGGAGGGTCCCCGGTCCAAGGGGGGAAGACGGCGGCTGCGGCCGCGGCGGGCGCCAACACCGTGGTGGCGGTGGCCAGGGCCACGGCGGTCCCCGCTAAAACTGACGCTCGTACACCAAAATGCCGGGTGCCCACGCCGGCTTGCTTGGCAAACCAGTTCACGGCCGCTCCTCACGGGACTGAGCTCCGCAGCAACTTTAGCGGCTACTTCGTCGCACGTCGCGGGGTAGACCGCCACTAGAGGGGATGGCTTTGCCCCCTGGCCGAGGCCTTGTCGGTGAAGTCGTGCACTGTCACCGGACGCGTCCTGTCCCACCCGGCGGCGACCACCCCTGGTCCCCTGTTCCTATAGCCGACGATGAGGCCCCTTTTTCTTGACGCCGGTGCCTATCACAGTGAAGGGTGCCACCGTCAGCACCTGTGCTCCGTCGCCAATCGGTGCTCCCCGCCGATCGCGTTGTGCGGACAGCCCGGCCCGCCTGCTTAGCCGAGACCGCTGGGGCGTTACAGGGAGCGTAGCCGCCGGGCACGCGCCACCGTACAGCCTCGTTGCGATTTATGTGGCGACGTGAAAAGGTTTAAGCCATGAAAAAGAGACGCCTATCGCCTTGGGTGCTGACCGTCGCTGTGCTGGTGGCGGCCGCAACTGGTGTTGGGCTGAGCGCCGTCCCCGCGGGCTCGGCTCAGGCGCTTCCGAGCCCGGAGAGCTTCGCCGGTTACTGGTATGTCCATGGTTCACAGCTGTTCATTGACTCGCTTAGTTATACAACGTTCAATGGGCACAAGATGACGGATTGGTATGGCATTGAGACTGATTCGGAGGGGTCGGGAGTCGTATCAGACCTTTTGAGCTTATCGCTGTCGGCGAACAAAACTCGAATGGAGGTGACGACGGTGGGAGTTAGCTACATGAACGGGCAATCGGGCACGTCCGCCGTGCTCCCGGACCCCACACAGAATTTGGCTCGCGGCGACTCCTACGTCTTGGTCTTCGTTCACCCCTTCCTCATGAAGGACATCGACATCCACACCCGCCACGTCGTAATAGGTAACCCGTACTGGTGTGGCCAAGGATTGGCTCCCCAGTACCAGCAGCTGTGCGGCGCATAGTAAAGGACCAAGCATTAGGGTCATGTTCCTGCTCGTCCGCCGGCGGCTCGACGTCCTAGGCCTCCTTCCACGCCGGCACCGCAATGCTCGGACGGGTTTACGTCCTATTTTTCATCGACCACATCCTTTCCGCCCGTACCACTCACCTGGTGGATGACCGCCAAAGCGCGGCAACTCCGCCCGGGACATCGGTGGGCAGCTATAGTGGCCGTGTTGCCTAAACGGCGGCAAATGTGTTGGTGCTCACTGTGGCCGCCGTCGCTGTCCCCAGGACGGCACCGAGCATGGCTACGGCGCCTAGCGCGCCACACGTGGCCCGTCCGGCAAGCCAAACTGCCCTAGTCGCGACCCCAGGCGTGATGGCCGACCGAGCACTTCTCATGGAGCCCTCCCCGTCAGTAGTGGCTGCTTGCTAAAGCGTAGCCAGTAGGAAATGGAGACCAGCGGAAATGGTCGTTAGCAGAAATGGGCCCGGGAAGACCGGTCAGCGGTGCAGGACCAGTACGTGCTCGCCCGATTGCGGGCTGGATGAATAACTACCGACGGCGGTGCAGGGCATCTGGTCCGCGTGAGCGGAGGCAGGAAAAGCACAAGCCACACCGACCAGGGTGGACAATGAACTTGGGGGCGGTACTGGTTCGGGCGACCACGAGGTCCCGTTGAACTGCTCGATCAGGGGCACAGAAGCGGCGCTCGCCACCAGGCCCACCGCCTGGCAACCGTCCAAGAACAGGGTACAGACGACGCTGTCGAGCCCGGCGCGGCCCGGCGTGGAGGGCCGGGGCGGGGTGGCCACCGTCCAGCGACCGGAGCTGTCCACAACGGAAAAAGGGCGGCTGCCCGAGGACGTGGCCGTGGACCCTACGGCAATGCAGCTGTCCGGTGCCGGGCAGGCCACCGAGGTGAGGGCGGTGGTGCTCGAGCCGGCCATGGCGGGGACAGGGACCTCCGTCCAGCCGTGGGTGCTGTTGGCTAGTTCCAGTAGCGGCGATGTGGTGTGGCCGACGGTCTTTGACCCCACGGCGGTGCACAAAGGGGGCACGGTGGCGGTCAAGCACGACACGCCGTCCAGGGCGCTGTTGGTGGGCACGGCCGCGGCAGTGTTGACGATGGCCCACGAGGCGCCGTTGAAAACTGCCGATACCGCCCCGGAATCGCCGCCGTTCACCTTCTCCAGTACCCCGACGGCGAAACAACCGTCGGGCGACCAGCACGACACCGACAAAAGCTCGGCCACCTGTCTGGGCCGGCGGGGGACGGCCACGGCCCTCCAGGTGGAGCCCCGCAGGACCTCTGAGAAGGGGCGGGCCGTCTCCGAGCCGATGCCCGTGTACCCCACGGCCACGCAGGTGGGCGGGCTCGCCCCCCGACCCGGGGCGGCCGTTGTGCACGACACTGACTGGAGCCCGGCGTTGGTGCTGCCCGGCGGTTGGGCGGCGACATCTTGGTGCCAAGTCCCGCCCGTAAAGGAATAGGCCAACGCCCCCTGATGTGTGGGGAACGACTGCGTGCCGACGGCCACGCAATTAGTCGGCGTGGCACATGACACGCCGGTGAGAAATGAGCCCGGGCTGCTGGCCACGGCTTGGCGCTGCCAGGTCGGCGCGCCGGAGCCCGCTCCCAGCCGCGCCTGGGGGGCAGTCAAGGTCCTGGCCGCCGCCGGCGTTGGCACTCCGGTGACCGCCAGCAGGCCGAGCGTGGCCACCAGGGGGCCTAGCGGTCGCCGCCCGCCTCGGGGCCGCTCGGCACCGGGCCCACCTCGGGCTTCGGCGTGAGCCATGTCTTATGTCCTCCCGTTGTCAGTGGCCGCCTAGCCGATCGCCGTTGCGCCAGGACCAGGCGGGGCCGCCCTGGGGCCGGGCCAAGCTGGTCAGGACGGCGCCATGGCGTCGGCGTAGGCCGCCGCGGGGATGAGCCGCCCGGCTACCCCCTTAGCCACGTTGATGGGCAGCACGCCCCCGGAGCGCCCGGGCCCGGCCCCGGTCCGGTAGCCGTCGTCTAGCACGTAGGCCCACTTGCCGTTGGCCGAGAAAGCCACGCCGGCGGCGTTATTGCCGACCGAGATGGCCTTGCCCGCCGCCCCCGTGGCTGTGTTGATGGGCACCACCACCCCGGCTTGGGCCGGGCTGCCCAGCCCGAGGGCATAAGCCACCTCGCCATCCGGGCTCATGACGACCTGCCAGGCATTGGCGTGAGAATGGTTGCCCAGGTCTATGGTCTTGGTCACCCGGTCGGTGGCCACGCTGATGACGCTTACGGCGTCGTTCTGCGCCCCGAGGCCGGGGTCGGGCGTGCCCACCACGTACAGCGCCCGGCCGTTAGGGGACACGGCGTCGGCCTGGGGCACCCAGGCTCCCGTGGCAACCCCTTTTTGCACGCGGCCCGTGGCCGTAGCGACCGGGAAGACCTCGAGCGGCCCGGAGGCGAGGTGACCGACGAAATAGGCCGTCTGGCTATTGGGCGTGATGGCTACGGCGCTGGCCTGGAGGCTTATTGACGGCCGCGCGTCGCCGCTAACGGTGGCGATGGGGGTGACGGCGTGGGCGCCGAGCACGAAGGCCACCCGGCCGTTAGGGGTAAAGCTGATGGCGGTGGGCCCCGTGGCGACCCTGACGACCTTGCCTGCCTTGTCGGTGATGGTGCTCACCAGGCGCACGGAGCCCGTGGGGGCCTCGGTGGCGGCGTCGAAACTGCATGCCACGTAGGCCGTCAGCCCGTTGGGGGCCAGAGCAACGGCGGTGGGGTCGGTGCCCACACTTATGGGCGCCCCGACCGCCCCGGTGGCGGTACCGACGGGCCACAGGGTGCCCGGCTCGCCCTGCTCGTCCCCACCCACACCGGCCACGTAGGCGGTGGCGCCGCTGGACGACAAGGCCACGGCCACGGGGAAGGTGGCCAGCTTGATCGTGCGGGTGACGGAATTAGTACCGGTGCCGATCATCGTCAGGGCGCCGGGACCGGTGGCACCCCCGCCGGCCGTGATGGTGGCGCCGGTCACGGCCAGGTCCCCGGGCGCAGCCATAGGTGCCGCCGCTGTCTCGGCCCCCGCCCCGCCGGCCGGGGTAAGGGCCCCGGCGCCCGACGGCGCTACCGCCAACAAATTGGCCGCGACCAGAGCGGTCACCGCCGCCGCCCTAGAGGCAACCATCGCTACACGCTAGCTGGGCCCGTTGCCCCCGGCCGGTAACTTCTCCGTCCGCGTCGGTAAAGCTGCGTCCAACCTTCCCGTCGGTCTCAGGTCGGTGTTCACCGTGGTACTTGAGCGGACGGTCGGGGAGCTCCTGGTCGCGAGCAAGGCCCGCACGCTCCTCATGGCCCAGGCGGTGACGCCAACCGGTCACCCGGCCCCGCCCTCCAGGTGACGGGTGCCGGCCAGCGCCGGACGCTACGGTGGCGACGGTTGGGAGCCCTGGCGCCGGAAGGCAGGGGGGGCTGGCCACGTCAGCCGGGGCTCCCTGTTGTAAGGCTAATGGACTGGGCCAAAAGCCGGCGGGAAGTTCGGGCCCAGCGCGGCGCCGGCGAAGCCAGGGGCCGGCGAAGCCGGGGGCCGGCGAAGCCGGGGGCCGGCGAAGCCGGGGGCCGGCGAAGCCAGGGGCCGGCTACCTCCCCCATCGCAGCGGTGATGCGGGCCGGCATCAGCTCCGACAACGCGCGCCAAGAGGCAGAATACGAGAAGGCGGGCAGCGGCCCCGCTGTCGTGGCCCTGGATGGGGGATAGGTGGTACGACGCACCCGCCAAGTGACTGCCGTCATCACCGCCACTTGCCTGGCGGCGTTCGCCGCGCCGGCCCCGGCTCCTGCCGCGCCGGCCCCGGCGCGCTGGCACCAGGTGGCCGAACTGAAGGGCAGCGATGTCGTGGCGGACGATTCGTTCGGTGACGGGGTAGCCATCTCGGGCGGCACGGTCGTTGTGGGCGCGCCTTACCACGCCGACTGGCGGGGTAGGGCCTACGTGTTCGAGGACGGCGCCGGCGGCTGGCACCAGGTGGCCGAACTAGCTGCTTCAGACGCGTCGGAGGACGAAGAGTTCGGCGAGCCCGTGGCCATCTCCGGGCGCGACATCGTGGTGGGGACCTACGACGGCAGCGAGGCCTACGTGTTCAGCCAGGGCCCGGCTGGCTGGCACCAGGTCGTCCTGGCAAAAGGGACCGACTCGTTCGCCACCGACTTCGGCTACGCCGTCGGGATCTCCGATGGCACGGCGGTGGTAGGTGGCGGCTGGTACGCCTCGGTTTACAGCGCCGCCGATGACTGGCACCTGGTGGCCAAGCTGAGGCCCAGCGGGTTGGGCCTAGACAGCGAGTTCGACCGGGCCGTGGCGATCTCCGGCGGCACCATCGTGGTCGGCGCCCCCGAGGCGTCGCCGCCCGAGACCGGGCGGGCCTACCTCTACACCAGGACCCCGACCGGTTGGCACCAAACTGCCGAAATGAAGGGGCCGGCAGGGGACACCGATTACGGGATCTCGGTGGCGACGTCGGGCAGTACCGTCGCCATCGGTGACGGCTCAGTGGTCGACGTGCTCACGGAGGCGGCGTCAGGCTGGCACCAGACGGCCCAGCTCAACGACGGCACGCCCTCGGCCCTCGGGCCGGAAGCGAACTTGGCCGTGTCGGGCGGGACCATCGTGTCCGGCACTTACGGCGACCCTGCTGTGGTGTTCCAGTGCAGCTCCGCAGGGTGGCACCAAGTAGCCGCCCTCATGGGCCGGGACCTCGCCTACAGCACCAGCTTGGGCTGGGCCGGCGATTTCGCCGCCGACCAAGGGGAGACGGCCATTTCCGGTGACACCGTTGTTATCGGAGCCGACGAGGCCGCGAACTCCGCTGGACGGGCGTACATATTCACCTCCACGGGCTGAGCTTGCCGGGATGTCCTCGGCGAACTCGCAGCGTTCCTAGCCCGCCACCGGCGGCGTGTGGCGGCCTCGGGGCTTTGACGGTGCCGCACCGCGCAGCAGCTCGGCCGCCGAGCCGGCGTCGGTGACGAGGATGTCAACCAGGCCGGAACGGAGCACGGCGTCGAGAGCTTGGCGCTTTTCGCTGCCGCCACAGATGATCAACACCGTGCCGGCGGCGTCGAGCTGCTTGGGGCTGATGCCGATCCGTTCTCCTTCGATAGCCTCGACGAACTTGCCGTCGCCGTCCAACAAGAGGCCACAGACGTCGGCGACGACGCCGCGCCCCTTCAGGTCGCGCACCTCGTCCTCGTCGAAGCAGTCGATCATCCGCGACACGGGAGGGTCCCCCCAGGCACCGACGCCGGCCAGCACAAAGGTCACATCGTGGAGCAGTGCGAGCGTCTCGGCCACCACGGGGTCATGGCGCAAAGCCTCGGCCGCGGCGGGGTCTCGCAGCCTTACCGGGGCCAGCAGCGGGTAGGCGGGGGCGTGGCCCTTCTCGGCGAGGCGCCTGGCGGCTTCGATCCCGCCGAACGCGCTCTCGAGGGTGGCGCGACCGCCGACGACCTGAACGACCTGTTTGACGCTGAAGTCGGCCATCCGTTCGATGACAAGGTCCAGGGTGTGGCCCCATGACACACCGACCACATCGGAGGGCCTGAGCGCCTCGGTGGCCACCAGGGCGGCGAGCTCGGCCAGTTCGGGCGCCATGGGCTCAGAGTGCCCGTCAAGGCCGGCGACGACGATGCAGTCCCGGAGCCCGAAGGCCCGGCGGAGCTGCTCGCTAAGCTCTACGTCCGTCTCGGTGGTGCTGGCGATCTCGATCTTGACGAGTCCTTCGGCGCGCGCCCAGTCGAGCAACCTCGCCGCCTTGAACCGGGAAATGCCCAGCTCTACGCCGATGTCTGTAAGCGTCCAGCCGTCGAGGAAGTAATAGCGGGCCGCGATAGTTGCCTGTTTGGTCTGCATCGGGTGGTGGTGCCGAGGCCCTGCACTCCCGACCGCCCGCTGCTCGCCCGCACCCGACGTGAGGCGGCCCACGTCCCGAAGACTGTGCTCGCTCGAGTTGGTTGGCACTCGTGACCAACATTACTGCTCAAGGGCCGTTGACCTGCTCTTGGGCCTCGGCCGGCGGCCGGGCCCTGTCAGAGGTGAGGGCCAGGACGGGAACTTGACGCGCCGCTGGGGGCATGGTGTAATTGCACGTATGAGTGGTAGTGGCGCTCATTTGAGCGCAACAGTGGCCGAGCATGAGGGCGTGGTCGAGCGCCTGGCCCGTGACCACGAAGTCATCAATGAACTACTGGGCCGTATGGACCTCGGAGCCACGTCCGCCGAACTGGCCACGGTGCACTCCGAGCTGATGCGGGAGGTGCTCGCCCACGAGAGGGCTGAGGACCAAGTCCTGTTGCCGGCGATGAGCGCTAGGAGCCTCTCGACGGGCCAGCGTACGACCGCGCTGTGGGCGGACGCGTTCGCCGAGGAGCACAGGGAAATGGGCCAGCTCATGTCCGCAATGTGCGGCCTCGACCCAACGGGGCCGGCGTTCGAGAAGCGCTCGTCTGCGCTCGTGTTCCTAATGCGCGCCCACATGGCGGACGAGGAGCAGTACATGTTCCCTCTTATGGGGACTTTGTTCACCCCCGACGAGCTGGCTGCGAT
>JBKQUU010000031.1:0-21155 GCA_052325485.1 Acidimicrobiales bacterium
GGTCGGCGCCCTGGGGCCAGCACACCAGCGGCAGGCCGTAGCGGAGGGCCCCGAGCTCAGCGTGCCGGCGCCTGCGTGGCAGAGCACGGCGGCGGGCCCTTGCAGCATCGCACGGGCGGTGATGGCGTCGGACATTTGAGTTCTCCCGGCGTCGGGATGCATGCCCGCGTCACGGCAGTAGCCTGTGCGGGTGCGCTCCTCCAACACGACGGCCGGGGGCGGCAAAGTAGTTAGGCGAAAGACGATCAAGACGACGGGACTGCGCTCCTTATGGCCGTACGCGGCCGCCCGTGGCACGGTTGCCGTCTTGGCCGTGACGGCCCTTGCCGTCCCGGGCGCCGGGCTGGTCGAGCCCGTTGCGGCAGCGGGAACGGCGGTGCCGGCGGGGGCCAGTACGGCGGTGCAGGAGGTGAACGTACCGGCACCGGACCTGGAGAGCGTCGGCATCCCCGGCGGGGTATCAGGTCCTGTGCTCCTCCTCCACCAGCCTGCCCTCACGGCCGCAGGCAAGGTCGAGGTGGCTTATGTCGGAGGAGGCTGGTGCCCGTACTGCGCCCTCGGTAACTGGCCCCTCCAGGTAGCCCTGTCCCAGTTCGGCGCGTTCACCCAGCTCGGCAACCCTCTGTCGTCGTCCCCGACCGACGTTTACCCCGGCCTCAAAAGCTGGAGCTTCACCGGGGCCCGCTATGTGAGCAAATACTTCAAACTGGACGCCTTTGAGTCTTCCCAGAACTCGTCCCGGCCGTACCCTGCCGGCCTGAACGTGCTCGTGGACAAGTACGACCGGCCCCCCTACACGCGGTACGCAGGAGCGATCCCATTTACCGACCTTGGCGGCCATTTCCTTGTCGTCGGCGCTCCGTCCAGCATCGCACCTCTGCTGCACCTGAGCCAGGCACAGGTGGCAGCCGACTTGCGCCACCCTGACAGCGCCGTGGCCCGCACTGTCGACGGGGCGGCCGATTACCTGGTGGCGGCCCTGTGCCTGACCCCCGGAGCGTCCTACGCCCCGATCTGCGCTTCCAAGTTCGCCCAGCGCCTAGACGCCAAGTGGGCCCCGAGGTTCCCCACCACTACGACCACCTCCACCACGACCACGACTGTCCCTACCACCACGAGCTCGTCAACGGCGACAACGACCTCGGCAACGTCGACGAGCACGACGACGACCACTTACCCTTAAAGAGCGATGGCAACTTACCCCTAAACAGCGATGGCAACCCGCCTGGCGGCCAGTGCCAAAGCGCCAAGCAGCCCTCTCTTCCCATGGCCCCCGTGGTCTATTACAGGCCCCAAATGCGCAGAAGAGGACAGGGATCGTGAAGAGTTGGGCCCCGACAATTCTGGTGCCCTGACAGGCGGCGCCTTCATTGGATCTGGACCACGTCGGCACGGGTGGTTCCCACCTCAGCCCTAGTTCGTCCCTCTGCGCCACCGGAGCCCCGATAAACCAGACCGGCCCAGTGCCACCACAACCTTGCGGGTCAGGAACCAGTCGAGGCCCCGGCACCAAGGTGGGCACGGTCTTCTATGCTTCGTCTTGGTAAGCACCGGAGGAGCAAGGGAGATGGCCGACGAAGCAGATTGGCTGGACCGCATCCAGGCTGTAGCTGACAACCAGGAGAAGGCGAAGCAAGAGGCGGCCCGGCAAGCGAGGGAAGAAGGTGACAGGCGCGCCGCCCGCTTTGACCGGTTCACTGAGACATTTCGCGACGTCATCATCCCCGCCCTCAGGACCCTCCGGGGCGACTTGGCGACGCGAGGTTTTGACCTGCAGATCTGGCAACCACAACTCAGTCTGGACGAAGACGGCCCCAGGCTCGAGCAGTCGCTCACGGTGAGCGGGCACAGCAAGACCGGCTCGGGCCGTCTTGAACTGACGGCGACCCGGATCGGAGGGGGGGTCGTCACCCTCACGACGAAGACTGACGACGGTGACCCTCAGAAGTACATAATCGGTACCCTGGACCCCGATGCTGTGACGGTGGATTTCCTCAAGGATTGTCTTGAGATCGTCATTACGTCATACCTGGCTGGCGATCTCAACGGCAACGTCAGGGCGGTCCTGCGTCATGACGGCGCTCCCTGGGACCGTAACTCGGACACGCCGGGACGCGTAGGCTCCGGGCTACAAACCGGACGACAACCGTCAACACCCCATCACACCCCAGCACACTTCAGTACACATTGACGGGTCGTTCTTGCTCTGGTCGCCAGGAACGAAGTCCCCACCTCACATATTGGCGCCTGCCGAGGTGCGCCCGTCCGGCGACGGCGGCCTCCGAGCGGGCGAGCGACCAGTGCGCTGTGCTGCCGACGGGCCCCTCCGTCCGCAACGGGTCGGCCTCTGTGGAAACCCGGCACGGCACGGGTGGGGTGCCCGAGACCGTCACCAGAGGGCGGTCACTGCCGATGAGCTCTTCGCCCAGGGTCGCGAGCGCGGCGCTCTCCTGGGCGACGGCCCTCCCGAGAGCATCCGCGCTGCCGAAATCACCGCCGAAAGCCTCCCTCGCAGGGGCTCGGCGCCGGCGAGAAGCGTCAGAGCGAGCGAGCGCAAGGACACTGTGGCCGTTGGCGAGAAGCTCGGCGACGACGACGGAGCCGATACCGCGCCGGCGCCGCCCAGGCGGACGGGTGCATGGGGCTCTCCTAGAAGGTGATAAGACTCTTATCCCATCGACTGTACCAGAGTGATGAGACCGTTGTCCCATCGCATAGTCTGGGGCCGTGCCACGATGGGAACCGGGAGCGCGCGAGCGGCTCGTCATAGCTGCCGTCGACCTGTTCAGCGAGCAGGGGTACGATGCCACGACGGTTGCTCAGATCGCCGAGCGTGCGGGCACCACCAAAAGCACCTTCTTTCGGTACTTCCCTGACAAGCGCGAGCTCCTAGTGGCCGGGCAGGAGACGCTGAGCCGGCTGCTGGCCGAGGGCATCGCCGAGGCGCCAGAGGGCGCCAGCCCCCTCGAGGCCGTTGCTGTCGGCCTCGAGCGCGCATCCAGGGCGATGAGCCCGATAAAGCGCGAGCTCGGTCCCCGCCTGAAGGCGGCCGTCGCTGCCAGTGCCGAGCTCCAAGCGCGTGACGCTCTCAAGAGCGTCGGGCTGGCGGCCGCCATGACAACTGCGCTGGTCGCTCGCGGCGTGCCCAACCGTACCGCTCAGCTCGCAGGCGAGCTGGGTGTCCTTGCCTTCAAGCAAGGCCACGCCGAGTGGTCCGAGGCCGACCGCCTCGGCGAGGACGGGCTTGCGCATTGCACCTTGGCGGCCCTGAACGAACTGCGGGCGGCGACCGCCTCACTGGGCTGACCGCGCCCCCCACATCGTCGGCAGTCATGGCCCGGGCCGACCCTTCGGGGCGGGGATGCCCGCGGAGAGCCCGGCCCCATCGGGTGTGGCCCCTTTTGCGTACGCGTCTCTTATCTTTCGTACGTGTATGCAAGTCGCCTACGCTAGAGCCATGGTTAGTCGAGAAGGACGCGCCCAACACGCGCGCCGCGCAGACGAGGTCCAGCGGGCACCAGGCCGGACGCCCTGGGGATCGATCACGCGTGCTCAGATCATCGAAGCAGCGATGACGGTCGTAAAGGCCGGCGGCTACGACCAGATGACTGTCCGTAGCCTCGCCGCCGAGCTTGGCGTGTCCCCGATGTCGCTCTACCGCCACATACGCGACAAAGACGACCTGCTCGACGAGGTCGTGGACCGGCTGCTGGCCAACGCCTGGCGGCCTCGGTGCGCTAAAGAAGATTGGCGGGCCTGGATGGCCGAGGCGGCTGACAGGCTGCGCCGGCTGCTCGTGTGCCAGCCTGCCGCCCTCCATGTTTACCTACGGCACCCGGTGGTGTCGCCAGCGGCCATAGCACGCATGGAGGCGATGATGTCCGTTCTGAGGCGGGCTGGCGCCGAGGAGCAGGCGGCACGGCGCGCGTACGCGGCAGTTCACACCTACACCATCGGCTTTGCCGCCTTGGAATCCTCCAGGGTTTCTTGGGCACCCCGGGGGGCTGCCACCGACAGCCTGGCGGACGAGCTCGCAACCTACACGGCGCCCGAGCAGTTCGCCGAAGGGCTTCGGTACCTGCTTGACGGTTTCGAACACCAGGGCTGGCGGCCCCAAATGGGCTCAGGGCAATGAGCGCCGGAGCACCTGGGCAGCCCGACCTGCGTCAGCGCTGGCAGCACCTGAGGGCCGGGCGCCCGGGCTGGCGGAGCCTCGCCAGCTCAGCGGGGGCCCGGGTCAACGCCATGTCGTACGTGCCCAAGTGGCTGGTGCTGGCCTCGGTCATCGGGCTGATCGCCGGGCTGGGCGCGGTGGTCTTCTACGAGGCATTGTCCCTGGCCACGCACTTCTTCCTGGGGTTCCTGGCCGGCTACAAGGTCCCGACCCCCGCGGGCGAGGGCAACCTGGCTGGGTCGGCCCACTATGCGCGGTGGTGGGCGGTCCCTCTGGTCGTAGGGCTGGGCGGGCTGGTGGCTGGGCCCGTCGTGTTCACCTTCGCACCTGAGGCTTCGGGCCACGGCACCGACGCCGCCATCGACGCCGTGCACCACAACCCCCGCGGCATTCGCCTGCGGGCCGTAGTGGTCAAGATCGTGGCGTCCGCCGTCACCATCGGCTCGGGGGGCTCGGGCGGCCGGGAGGGGCCGACGGCGCAGATCAGCGCCGGTTTTGGCTCGCTGTTGGCCCGGGCCCTGGACCTGTCGCCCGAGGACGGCCGGGTCGCCGTCTCGGTCGGCATCGGCTCTGGCATCGGGGCGATATTCGGCGCGCCCCTGGGGGGAGCGGTCCTGGCGGCCGAGATCGTCTACCGGGACGACTTCGAGTACGAGGCGCTGCTGCCGGGCGTGTTCGCCTCGATCGTCGCCTACGCCATCTTCGGGGCCGTGTTCGGTTACCGCTCTTTGTTCTCGGTCCCCGGGGGCTACTCCTTCCAGCCCGAACAGCTGGCCTGGTTTGCCTTGATCGGCGTGCTTGGGGGTGGTGTGGGCCTGCTGTACTCGAAGTCCTTCTATGGCGTCGTCCGCCTGGCTGGGCGGCTACCCATCTCGCGACAGTTCCGCCCCGCCCTTGGCGGCCTGCTCACCGGCCTGGTCGCTCTGTGGCTCCCAGAAACACTGGGAACGGGCTACGGATGGGTGCAAAAGGGTCTCGGGCCCGAACTGGACCACCTGTCCATTTTCGTGGTCATCGCACTGCCGTTCGCCCGGATCGCCGCCACGTCCTTCTCCATCGGGACCGGAGGCTCGGGCGGGGTCTTTGGGCCGGGGATGGTCATCGGCGCCTTCACCGGGCTGGCCGTGTGGCGCCTGCTCGAGCCCTTCGCACCCGGCGTCGGCCACAGCCCGGCACCGTTCGTAGTGGTGGGGATGATGGCCACGTTCGGCGGGATCTCGCGGGCGCCGATAGCGGTGATGCTGATGGTGACCGAGATGACAGGCAGCGTCGGCGTCCTCGGCCCGGCCATGGTCGCCGTCGCCATCGCCTGGTTCATCGTCGGGCGCGCAGACGACAGCATCTACCGCTCTCAGCTGCGCACCAGGGCCGACTCCGCGGCGGGCCGCTTCGGTTTCGGGTTGCCACTGTTGGCGACGCTCAAAGTGGCCGACGTGGCCAGGCCACCGCTCCTGACCCTCGCTGACCGCGCTCTCGCAGTCGAGGCCCTGGCGGCTCTGCGCGACGCGGGTGTGCCTGGCGCCGCAGTGGTCGACGCCCGGGGCAGCTACGTCGGCACGGTCGAGGCTGACCGCCTCGACAAGCTGGCGGCCGCCCACCCTGGCGCCACGCTCGGGGCCGCCGTAGACAGGACCACCGCCACCGTCGCCGCGTCGGCGACCCTCGACGTCGGCCTGGACGCCCTGGTGCAGGCGGGCGGACGCTGGGTACCTGTCACCGGGGGGGACCGTCGCGTCGTCGGGGCCCTGCTGGCTAACGACCTCATCAGCGGTTATCACCGGACGCTGGACTCGTATGCCGGGTACGTCTACAACGTCGCTCCCCAAGCTCTGGCCGTCGAGGAACGTGTGGGGCACGGGTCACCGGTGGCGGGCCACCAGGTCCGCGACGCCGGGCTCCCGGCCGGCTGCGTAGTGGTCACCGTGCAGCACAACGGGGTGCTCAACTACGCGACGGGATCGACCGAGATTGCTCAGGGCGACGTCGTCAGCGCGCTCGTGCCGGCGGAACAGGCGGACCGGTTCCGCCACCTCGTACGGGGAGAAGATGAGCCTCCCGGACCAGAGGACAGGGAGTTACTCGTCTAACGCCTTCAGGCAGTAACACGGGGGCGAGCGAGAGCTCGCTCGTACAGCGGCTTTGGCGCCATCAACCCGTGGGGACCAAGGTGGCACTCCTTCTGGCCCCGCGCACCGCCTACGGCGAGGGCGGCGTTGTCGCTCAGGCCGTCAGAGGCTTCTCGGTCCCTTGGTCGCCATTACTAGCTCGAGGTGGTGCCCGGGAAGGCCGAACCAGGTCCGCCAGTCGAGTGTGCGGGCTGTGACCGCTACGCACCCGGCGTCGCGCAGTGGCTCGGCATAGTCGGCGGCCTTGTCGTCCACGACCCGCAGTTGTCCTCCGGGCCGTAGTACTCGCGCCGCCTCTCGCAGCGCCCGGGCGCGCTCATCGGTGCTGCGGATGTTGTTGAGGGCGAGGCTGCTAACGACGACTTCGAAGGACTCGGGCGGGAACGGGAGATCTCGAGCGTCCCCATCGACGAGCTCGACGCGCTCCGCGACGCCTTCCACGACGGAGTTGTGCTCGGTAGCACTGCGACGGTTGCCGCTCTGGTCGCGTCGGCGCCAGATGTCGACGCCCACCGCCCGGCCTTTCGGTAGCCGGTGAGCGGCGGCGATGAGCACGGCGCCCCGACCGCAGCCGACGTCGAGCACGTGCTCGTCGCCTTCGAGGTCGAGGGCGTTGAGCAGCTCCGACCAGATCGAGCGCTTGCCAGGGCCCGTCGAATAGAGGAAGCTCGCCTCGGAGCAGGCGACCGCGGCAAGCCCGGCGGCGGCGAGACGAGCGAGGCCCGGGTGCCCTCTCCGCCTTGCCGAAAGGCTCGCCGCGACGAGAGGGCCCGAGAGCGCCGCATAGAACGACAGAGCAATGAAGCCGCCGTCGATGCCGTAGCGAGCGCGATCGGGCCTGCCGAACATTCGGCTCGACCGTACCGCTGCCCGGTTCGGCCCGCCAAGCCCCGACGGCGGCGGCATAGGCACGGCCGACCGGCTGGAGCACCCCGGGGTTAGGCGCGACTGGCAACCCTGGCCCTGGCCGCCGCCTGCCTTGCGATGGCGGCGGAGAGCCCCGTGTGCGCCTCGGGGTCGAGCAGCGCGTCGATCTCCGCCCTGCTGAACTGGGCCCTGACCCGCGGGTCCGCCAGCAGAACTGTGGTGAACTCATCGGCGGCGGGGTGGTCGGCGGTGGCGACGCGCTTGGCGGCTCCGTGTACTACTTCGTGCGCCACTTGCCTGCCCAGGCTCGGCGCCAAAGCCATCATCACGGCCTCGGCGCTTATGAGGCCCCGGGAGCGGGACAGGTTCTCTGCCATGCGCTCGGGGAAGACCTGGAGGTCGGCGATGACCGGCACCAAGCACCCGAGCGCGGTGGCCGTCAACGTGCAGGCGCCCTCCACAGCCCGATCCATGACCGCCGAACGAGCCCCGTCGACTTCGTGCGCCTGGATGGTGGCTTCGATCGCCATAGGGACCAGGGCCCGCACCTGCGCGGCCGCGATAACGGTTTGAAGGCACAATTTGGCGTTGCGTTTCTGCGGCATGGTCGAGCTGCCCACGTCTCCTTCGGGCAGGGCCTCACTGACCTCAGCGAAGTCGGTACCCATCAGGCGGGACACCTCCTCCGCCACCGACTGGGCCGTCGCCGCCACGAGGGCAAGCACGCAAACCAGCTCAGCGAACTGGTCGCTGATGGCCCGGGACGGGACGTCCATGGGCCGTAGGCCCAGTTGCTCGGCCACCAGCTCCTGCACGCGTGGGCCGCCGTCGCCCACAGCGGCGAAGGTGCCCACCGCGCCACCGGCCATGGCGACGTAGAGCCGCGGCTGGCACTGACGCAGGCGCTCTTGGTGCCGGATGAAAATGTCGGACCAGGCGGCAACCTTGAGGCCGAAAGTCATGGGCACGGCATGCTGGGAATGGGTGCGGCCGGCGGTCAGCATGTCCGCCGTCGCACCCCCGAGGGCAGACAGCCCAGCTAGCAGTTGGCGCAGCTCGTCCTCTATGCACGTCACGGCCTCCCTGACCCCGAGGACGTCGCCGGTCTGCTGGATGTTCTGGGTGGTCACGCCCCAATGGGCCCAGCCTCCGTGGCGTTCCCCGGCGGCACGAGCCAGCTCACCGACGAGGGCGACCATCATGTGGCCGCTCCGTGCCTCTTCGTCCCGGAGGCGAGCCGTGTCCAAGAGGTCCAGCCGAGCGGCGCTGGCTATGGCGTCAGCAGCCTCGGCAGGGATAATGCCAAGGCTGGCTTGCGCTCGGGCCAGGGCGGCCTCGACGTCGAGGTAGCGCTGGCGCTTCGCCTCCGGCGTGAACAGCGACCCGAGGTCCATCGGGCCCAGCATATGCGGGGGGTGAGCCGGCGCCCGGACCAGCGCGCGGTCAGACCGCCACTGCGCCGGAGTCAGGACCACGGGAGTGAAGTTCTAGAAATATGGTACTAGTACTGTGTAACTAGAGTATAATGACTTCTAGACGTTCGAGGCACCGTGGTCGTAGACCCCCCGCTGTTCGAGCGCCAACGAAAGCGTGCAACCATGTTGATGCGATTTGAACCCTTTCGGTCGTCCGACCGGGCCGCCGAGGACCTTCTCGCAGAGAACCGCCTCCACCAGGTACCGGTGGACGCCTACCGCCGGGGCAACGACTTCAAAGTCGACCTCGACCTGCCCGGCGCCGACCCGGGCTCGATCGACCTTACCGTCCAGGCCGACCTGCTCACCGTGAGGGCCACGCGTTCGTCACACGAGGCCGAGGGCGACGAGGTCCAGGTGGCCGAGCGGGGCCACGGCCAGTTCGGCCGCCAGCTGTTCCTCGGCGAGAGCTTGGACCGCGAGCACGTCACCGCCGACTACCACGACGGGGTGCTCACCATCACCATCCCCGTGGCCGAACAGGTCAAGCCCCACAAGGTCGAGATAACGCACATGGGCAGCACGCCAGCCGCCGTGGAGGCCGTCACCGCCTGAACCGCCGCCTCCCGCCCCGACGAAGGGAGCCCTTCCAGAGCTTGTTCCGTCACGGGGCGGACGCGGGCACGGGGGCACTGACCGGCAGCACCGCTTCTCATGGTGCTCGCCGGTCAGGTTGTCGTTTGGGGCCCAGGAAGAGAGGAACAGCGTCGCCATGCGTCTAATAAACGAGGATTTCGTCGAAACTTCCGACAGCGGTAGACCGACCTGGGTCGTTCACGACGGCCAACGAGTCGCTAAGTTCCAATATGTAGGGACGAGCGGCTCTCGGGGCTACTTCACCATTGTCCCGGTGGAAAAAAACGGCTGCCGACAGCCGACAGAGTACCTAACGGACAGGCCCAGGGCCATCGCTCCGAGCGGTAGTTCGACTATTGGCCTTGCGCCGCGCACCTCGGCGGCGCCGCCGTCTTCCGTAACCGGTCGGCCCCAGATGAGTGCCGGACCGGTCGATGGCGGGGCTGCACCAAGATCAGCCCCCCTTTTGCCATTTGTGGTGCAAAGCTCCGTGCACACGGGCCTCGGCGGACGGTCACCTTCGCCAGCCGCCCTTCGCTAGGCGCCCGGCGGCCTGTGCGCTCAGGTCGAGGGCCCGGTTGCGCCGACGCGGACGGGGACGTGCGCCGGCAGTGACACAGACGGACCGGGCTGTCCATCCCGCTGCACCGCGGGCACCGCCACCCAAGAACTGAGTGGCGTGCCCGGCTGGGCGCCCGTCATTTCTGGGCCGGGACAGAGCAGGTCGGTCAAGCCGGCTTCGTCGATGGCGCTGCGGGCGGGGCCCGAGGGGGACCTCACCGTCAACGACACCGAGCGCTGACGGAGGAACCGCCGGGCCCGGAGGATGGTCCTCAGCGTGGAGGTGCCCATGGACTCGACCTCGCTCAAGTCGAGTACGAGCCCGGGGCTGTCGACGGCGACGGCCCGGGCCAGTGTCAGGCCCAGGGCTCTATCCGTTGAAGCGTCGTGCTCCCCCCACAGCCAAACGACGACGGGACCGGCCTCGGGCCCACCCCAACCGCGGGGAACTCGGTCAGAGACGGTGAAGAAAGAAGAACCAGCGGTGACCATGGCGTTCTCCTACCTCAGGCGCTACAAAATGCCGCGCACCAGGGTCTGGAGTGAGCCCCCAACCAGCAGGTGCTGGTTCAACACGTCGGGGACATTTTCGTGTCCTCCTGACCGTACACCTCTGCCGGTGGCGCGGGCGGCCAAAAAATGGCCCCGGCTCGCACGATGACCGAGGGCATCGCCCGCTTTGCTGCATAGGCCGGGGCCCGAAGGGTCACCTCGTTCCGTAGCCAGACCAATGCTATACGTGTCGACCGTGGTATGATGCAAATGGACTAGTGGTCCTCGGACTTCTGCGGTCAGACAGTGCGCTGGCAGACCTCTGCTCGGCCCTCGCCGGAAGGAAACGGCACACGGTGAGCCAGGCACGGAGCAACGGGCACGGCACGGCCAAAGGTCCTAACTACCTGGACCTCGTCGACACCTTGGCCGACGTGACGACGGTCGTGGACCTAGACGGCCGGTACCTCTACTGCACGGCCGCCTCCCGGCTGGCCTTCGGCTGGGAGCCTGACGAGTTGGTAGGAGGGTGCGAGGAAGACCTCGTCCACCCCGACGACGCGGTGGCACTTCTCGGGGGCCGCTCGGAGCGGGCCCTGTTGGGCCCCGTGACCACGAGCTACCGCTTCCGGTGCCGGGACGGGTCGTACCGCTGGGTCGAGGCGACTTCGCGGCGAAGCCTGACCGACGGCTGCCATTTGGTGGTCAGCACGGTGCGCGACATCACTGAACGCCAGAAGGTAACCGCGGCACTGGAGCTACGAGCGACGACTGACCCCTTGACCGGGGTGGCGAACCGGACGGTGCTCATGGACCGGCTGCACCAGGGCCTCCGCCGGTTGGGGCGCAGTTCAGGGGGCGTGCTGGCGGTGCTGTTCTTGGACCTCGACCGTTTCAAAGTCATCAACGACTCGCTCGGCCATCACGTCGGCGACGACGTGCTGTTGCAAATAGCCGGGCGCCTCGCCCACCACCTCCGCCCCGCCGACACCCTGGCTCGCCTCGGAGGCGACGAGTTCGTGCTCGTGGCCGAGGGTGTCACCAGCATGGCCGCGGCCATCAGCCTGGCCAACCGGGTAGTCGAAGACGGTCGGAGGCCGTTCGCTCTCGACGGTGAAGAGTTCAGCTGCACCATGAGCATCGGCGTGGCCTGTACCGCCGACAGCCAGCGCAACGCCGGGGAACTGCTCGCCGAGGCCGACCTAGCCCTGTACCGGGCCAAGGGCCAGGGCCGGGACCGGGTGGCTATGTTCGACGAAGAACTGCGTACCACCGCCGTCGACCGCCTGGTCACTGAACGCATGGTGCGCCGCGCTCTTGGTGACGGTCGCGTCGTGGTCGAGTACCAGCCCATGGTCGAGATAACCAGTGGCCACCCTATAGGCGCCGAAGCCCTGGTGCGCATACGTGACCTTGAGCACGGCTTGCGGTTGCCGGGCTCGTTCTTGGACGTGGCCGAAGAGAGCGGTTTGCTGGTCGCCATCGACGAGGTGGTGCTAGCAGACGCCGTGAAACAAGCCTCGACCTGGCGGGCCCGATTGGGGCCCGACTTCGTTGGTGTCGCCATCAATGTCACGGCCCGCCACCTGGCTGACAGCGAGTTCCGCCAAGCGGTCCTCGACCAACTCACTGCCCACGGCTTGCCTCCCGGCGACCTGCTCATAGAAGTTACCGAACAGGTCCTGATGGAGGCTTCAAATTCGGCCATGACCGGGCTTAGGGCCCTGCGGGACCTCGGCGTCAAGGTGGGCCTGGACGACTTCGGCACCCGGTACTCCTCGCTCGCCTACCTGCGCCAGTTCCCCCTCGACTTCGTCAAGATAGACAAGTCGTTCATCGACGACCTGGTTAGTGACCCGAAAGTGCGGGCTATCGTCGGTGCCATCATCGTGCTGTCACATGCGCTCGACCTGACTGTCGTAGCTGAGGGTGTGGAACGGGCGAGCCAACGTCAGGTCCTTATAGACCTCGGCTGCGACCACGCTCAGGGTTTCCTCTACGCCGCCTCTGGCGCCCCCGAAGAAATCGACAACGTCGTCCTCCCTCGGCCGTCGGTCCAATAGGAAGCCACCACGATGGCGCTCTACTACTACACGACCAGGCCGGAGAAGCCCGCGGTTTACCACACCAACCGCGACTGCGAGGAAGGCAAGAAGATTGCGTCCTGGGACCGGGTGGACACCAACACCGTCCCCGCCCACCGGCGTCGTTGCAAAGTCTGCTGACTCGTCAAGGTCATCTCAGATCCCCTGGAACGTCCCGTCCACCAGCAGTGTCCCTGCGTTACCTCCGTTGCCTGGGAGCAATGGGACGGGCCGGTTGTCGGGTACCACACGGGCCCGGTCGGCGTGCGAGAACAAGAGATTGTCGTACTCGGGCAAGAACCGCGGCGGTGCCGGCGTGGCGGGGTCAGGGCGAGGAGCGTCGGGGAGGTCGAGCAGCTCGCGGCCCGTATCGTCAAGGAACCGGCGCAGGTCCCCGAGGTCATCGGCGATCTCTTGGAGGCCGCCAAGGCCGCACCAAACCTGGGCATCCCGTACGGTGGCCGGCCCGAACGCCCCGAGGTAGCGGGTCAGCAGCTGGACCAGATGGCCCCTGGCGGGCTGGCACCCCAAAGAGGTGCTGGCGCCGGCCCCGAGCGCCGCCCACCGGGCGGCTCCCCCGGCGCGCCAGATGCCCCTGGGCGGGACTTGGGCGACGGGGAGCAGGTAGGTGGCCGCGTAAGCGAGCGCAGTCGGGTCTTGCCCGGGCCAACGCGCCGCCAAAGCAGCGCCGAGCTCGGCCCGTGTCATCGGCTGGTCTCCAAGCAACCCGACGGCGGCCGCCACCACCCCGTCGAGCTGAGTGCCAGCGAGCTGCTTGGCGAAGGGCGAGCGGGCGAAATGGCGCTCGATCATTGGCTGCAGGACAGGGCGGAGCCAGGCGGCGTCGCCCGTGGTGACAAGGTGCACCGTCGCCCGCATAAGAGGGGCCCGTACAGCGTGGCGCCCCGAGACCAGGCATGCCAGCTGCGCAGGCTCGAAGCCTGCCACCCGGCTCCAGAGGCCCACGTAGGGCGCGTCGGGTGCCTGGGCCTGAAGTCCGACAAGGTGCTCGAGGGCTTGGGGCACGTCCAGCGCCGCTCTTCTCAAGAGCAGCTGGCGCTCGAGGGTGGCCCGGTTGAGCGCCCGGCGCCCAAGGCGGTCACCTGCTGCGTGCCGAGCACGTGGGCTCACCGGAACGGGCCGAAGAACGCCCGCACGTCCTCCACGAGCAGGTCGGGAGCTTCCATGGCGGCAAAATGGCCCCCAGAGATGAACTCCGACCAGTGCTCGACCTTGTGCTCGGGGCCCAACATCGCCCGGGTAACGCTGTCGGCGGCGAACACCGCCGTCCCCTGGGGCGTGCCCGATGGCATCATCCAATCGGTAGAGTGCGCCGCCTCGTACATGAAGCCGGCTGCGCCGGCGCCGCTCCGTGTGAACCAGTAGAGGCTGGCGTTGGTGAGCAGCAGGTCCTTGTCCACGGCGTCTTCTGGGAGCTCGGCAGCTGGGTTGGTCCACTCCTTGAACTTCTCCACTATCCAGGCGAGCTGGGCGGCTGGCGAGTCGACCAGGCCATAAGCGACAGTCTGGGGCCGGGTGGACTGGACCTGGAAATAACCCCGCCCCTCGGCGCCGTAGTTGCAGGAACTCGACGCGCTCCCGATCGGCTGAGGAAAGGCCTGAGGCGGCGAAAGCGTCCAGGTCGACACCGATGCGCTCGCCGATAAGCGCGGTCATGAGCGGGTCAGCGTTGACATGGGCGGCCACAACACCGGTAGGGTCGATCGAGCCCAGCATCCCGCTCACACCCGCTCCGATGTCTCCTCCTTGGGCACCGTAGCGCTCGTAACCCAACCTGTGCATCAGCTGGGCCCAGGCCCTGGCGATGCGGACGGCGTCCCAACCGGGTTCGCGCACCGGCACCGAGAAGCCGAAGCCCGGCAGCGAGGGCGCCACGACGTGGAAAACATCAGCCGGGCGCCCACCGTACGCCCTCGGGTCAGCGAGCGGCCCGAGGACGCCGAGGAACTCCACCAAGCTGCTCGGGTACCCGTGGGTCACGACCAGCGGGAGGGCGTCGGGCTCGGGGGAGCGCACGTGCGCGAAATGGACCGCCTGGCCGTCGATGGTCGTGATGTACTGGGGCAGCTCATTGAGCCTGGCTTCGGCGGCGCGCCAGTCGAAGCCGTCCCGCCAGTACTCGGCCAGCGCTTTCAGGTAGGCGACGGGCACGCCCCTCTCCCAGCCGCGGGAAGGGAGCTGCTCGAGCCAGCGGGTACGGGCCAGACGCTCGCGCAGGTCGTCGAGCTCAGCCTGGGGGACTTCGATGCGGAAGGACGGATGTCCGGGTGATTTGTCATGGGCAGAGTTTCCTGGCCAATTAGGAAAGGTTTCTTCCTTGGTGTGCGAAGATCTGGTAACCATGTTGGAGACCTCCGCCCGCCCGTTACGGGTCCTGTCGCTCCTGCAAGCCCGGCGCAACTGCGCCGGGCCAGAGCTCGCGCAGCGGCTCGGGGTCACCACCCGTACCGTCCGCAACGACATCGACCGTCTGCGACGGCTCGGTTACCCGGTCGACGGCACCCCGGGTGCCGCTGGCGGTTACCGGCTGGGCACCGGGGCATCCGTGCCCCCGTTGCTGTTGGGGGACGACGAAGCCGTGGCTATCGCTTTGAGCCTGCGAGCCGCGGCGGGAGGCTCTGGGGCGGGGACCGAAGACGCGGCGCTGCAGGTACTGGCCAAACTGCAGCAGCTATTGCCATCGCGCCTGCGGCACCGGGTGAGCGCCCTTGCTGCCTTCACCGACACCCTCCCCGCTGCTGGCCCGGTCGCCGACCCCGAGACCTTCGCCGTGCTGGCGGCTGCCTGCCGTGACCAAGAGCGCGTGCTGTTTGACTACAGGCGCCATGAGGGTAGCCAAGGCCGCCGCGACGTCGAGCCCCACCGCCTGGTGAACCTGGGGCGGCGCTGGTACCTGGTGGCCTGGGACACCGGGCCGAAAGCGTGGCGGACCTTCCGGGCCGACCGCATCACCTTGCCCAAGAACCACTGCGGCCCTCGTTTCGCGCCGCGCCAGTTACCAGACGCGGACGTGGCGGGCTTTGTAGCCCGGTCCACGAGCAGTGCGATGTGGCGCTACCGGGCCACGGTCACAGTGCAAGCCACCTACGAGACCCTCGTTGCCCGCCTGCCCTCCTCGGTGGCCGTCGAGGCCCTGGACCAAAAGACCTGCCGCGTGCACGCTGGCTCTGACACAGCCGAGATGCTGGCCTGTTACCTCGGCTTGCTCGGAGCGGACTTCACGGTGGACGAACCTGACGAGCACCCAGAGCTGATGATGGACCTCGCCCAGCTCGCCGAGCGGTACCGCCGGGCGGCTGGGCGATGACCGCGCTCAAATGGCTCGACTTCAAGGAACTGGCCCCAGTCCGTCCCGCCCTGCTCTGCCGACCCCAAGCCCCGAACGCCGGCCGGGGATAGCTCAAGAAACCGTTGATTTTCAGGGGTAATCCGCTCCTAACGATGGGTGCCGCAGCGGCGGCGGGAAATGACGCCATAACACGCACCGTCAGTAGGGATGGCCGCGATGTGCGAAGCGGTGACGATCGGGCGGCGGGCGGAGCCCAGCCGTCACACGACGGCAAGGGCCATGCGGTCAGTCCCTGGCATCGTCGAGGAGGCCGTTATGTGCCTTTACGCTCTCCGCCCACAACGGGATAATGCCGCCCGAAACGCCGATTTTACGTGCTTCTGCCACTCGAATGTCCTGTGATTCCGCGCCCGCAATAGTGCGCTTCCGCGGCAGGTCGGAAAAGCCGCGCCGAGTGGTCCACCGACCTAGGGGGTCCACTCCTCAACGACGGTCAGGTCGACGAATTCCGGTGCACCGTCGAAGATCTGCCCCATGAGCGCCCGGACCTCGGCCAGCCCCTCCTGGCGCCGCTGGTCGTTCTCACGAGCGCGGGCTTTCTCCTCGCTCTCGAGAACGACGAGCATGTAGACCCGGCTCGGGTCCTTCTGGTCCCGCATCAGCAACGACCGCACCAAGCCCGAGCCCGGTTGTTCAGTGGCTTGCAACTGCTCTGCGATCTTCTGCAGGTCGCCTTCCCGGCCCGGCTTGAGACGTGTGGTGATGAGTTGCGCCCACATGGTGTAGTTCTCCTATCGCTGATGGATGCGGCACTGGCGTGCCTGCACCCGTTCCGGCCCGTATAGTAGATCGCCGGCCGGGGCTGCCGCTGCTCTCGCCGCGAAAGCTCCGTATGATCCAGGACGCCACATGAGCGGCTGAGGGGCCGCGTCCCTCACCCCGTTCCCCGATCTCAGCCTCAGCGTCATCACTGAGATCGGCGCGGTCGGATCGGACCACGGTGGCACGTCGGCCAGCACTCCACGACCCCGGGCCCGTCGGAAAAGCCGCGCCGAGCGGTTTGCCGATCTAGGGCACCCTCTCATCGATGACGGTCAGGTCGACGAATTCCGGTGCACCATCGAAGATCTCGTCCATGAGCTCGTGGGCCGCATGGTGCTCCGGCCCGGCCTGGCGCCGCTGGTCGTTCTCGCGGGCTCTCGCCTTCTCCTCGCTCTCGAAAACGACGAGCATGTAGGGCTTCTATGGTGCCGAGGGACGCGGCGGAAGGGCGGCAATTACGGCGGCCACGATCCCCTGCGCGTGCTTGAGGTCGGTGCTCAGCAACCGCTCGGTTATCGGCTGGTCGTCGTACTCGCTCCGGTTGCGGGCTCGGCGCATGCGGTCGAACACCCTGATGTGGGGAAGGGCTGTCCCGGTGCCGAGAGCGGCTTCCGCGTACAACCCGACAGATTGGTGCGCCCCGAGGCGGTTCGTGGCACGGTGGCCGTTTGCCTGCATGTGCGCCGTGATGGCATTCTTGGCCGCGTCATTAGAGGGCAACGTAGGCGAGAGCAGGGTCGGAGCCTGCCAGTGTGACAGACGAGGCGAGGCGGACCCGGGCCTCAGCAACTCGCCCCGAAGCGGCAGCGTTATCCGGTGTCACCCTCTCGATCCGGCCCTCACGGAGCAGGTCCGCGATCGAGGCGGTTGCCACCGGCTAACTGCCCGTCAGTGCCACAAGGGTGCCCTTGTGGAGCTCCTGCACGAAACCGGAGCGATTAGAGCGCCACTCGGCCGGCGTCAGGACCACGGGTTGACCTCTTGGCCCAATATGGCGCTGGCCTCTCGACAGGCCTCATAGACGGCGTCGACGTCGGGCTGGCCGATCACGACCACATCTATTTCTCCCGGCGGTGGGCCCGGCTCACCTTCGTAGCGCCGCGCCCACGAGCCGAACAAGTAGGCCTCCTCGACCCCGCCCAGGTCCGCAAGCCGCCCGGCCAGCACCGAGAGGGGGCCAATCGGACAGTTGCTCGCCAACGTTTGGGGGCCGGCGCCAGCGCCAGTCCGTTAAGTGTGCCAGAATCCGACCAGCAAAATCTGGAGGACGACTCATGAAAACCCGACGCCTGCTGTACACGGTCATCAGCTTGGCAGTTTTAACCCTTTCGTCATTAGCCCCTACCGGCACGGCCGAAGCGGCTACCATCCCGAGCATCAACGGTGTTTGGTACGGATGGGTCGGGGCTGGCTCCAAAAGCAGTGCGACTTGGACGTTTTTCATAGTCAACCGGCCCGGCTCGTCGGCAATCACCGGGACCTTCGGAGGGCCCCAGGGTGAGGCGATCCACGGTACGTTCTCGCCTGCTACCGGCGAGGCAACGTGGAAAGCCGCCTACCAGTCCACCGACACCATTGATTTTCATGTCACGTTCCATTTCAAGTCGGCCAGCCCGGCCAAGACGAACCACCCTACCTATATCGGTTGGTACGACTACGTGGTCATCGCGACCGGAGCGACCCATCCAGGCGGCACTACACGAGGTTGGCGGTGCTCGGCGCTGACCGGCGCCCAAGGCGCCGCTATCTGCCAGTAGTGGGGATGGGTGCCTTGGCGTCAAGCTTTAGACCCCGTCGAGGTATCGGCGTCTTAGTCCTTAACGGCGGCTACTTGCCGGGCAACAGCTCGGCCGGAGGTATGCCGGTAGAGTCGCTAGAGGCCCGGCCGAGGGTCACGCAATACGGCTTTGTCCCAGCAGTCCCTCAGTTCGGCCAAGCCGGCCGGGTTACCCGGCCACCAGCTGCTTCTGACCTGCCCGAGCGGGCGTGGTCACAACAGAGTGTTCCGTTTGGCGCCGCCTCGCCGGGTCTCCCGCCGACGTGCGCACGTGCCTTTTCGACGGATTTGGCGCGAAGCGACCATGGCTCGGCCGCGCGCATAGCGCCGCTCGTACGACTGGTAGAGCTCGCCGAGCAGACGCCTTTGCCTCCGGTCAGGACGCTGAGGTGAGCGGATCCCCGGAGCAACTGCACGCACCGCGGCCACCACGGAGGCAGCGTCGACTTCGACGCCCGTGTTGACCTCGATCACGGGCCATCCGACGGCTATGGGATCTGCAAACTCCTCGTTCCAAAGTTCGTCGTCGGTGCGAAGGGTGTCGAAGTGGCCCGCGTCCCGGGTGCCAGCCCGGCGTCGGTACCTGTCGCGGGCAACCTCGCAGCTACAGCGGCAGAAGACCTCGACCACCAGGCCCGGGAGGCGTCGTAGCTCCACGGTGGCGCGGCTGCGGTAGAAGTTGCTCTCCCGGACAGCCCCGACGGGTGACGCGGCGGCTAGGGCGAGCATCACCTCGACCGCCGCCCGACCGAGCTGGCGGGACTGCTCGACGTCGGCTGGGGGCACAACCGCCATGAGGGCGTCTTTGATCGTGTCCTTGGCCAGGAGCGGTAAACGTAACGCTTGTGCGATCTGTGGGGCCAGCGTGGACTTCCGGCTGGCCGGCGCCCCGTCCACGACGACGAAAACGGTGCTCTCCACGGCTCCCATGATGGTGGGTCAGTCGATCGTTGGCCTGAACTCCGAGGCCTTTTTGGCGTGAGCGTGACCCGGGACAATCCGTATGGCGCCGGCTTCAAGAGTCTCCTGGCAACCAAACCACGGGCTTAAGCGATTCTCCCCGACGGATATCGCGACTCCAGAGTCGCGCCAGAACACGCGCTCAGGAAGGCGGCTCAACGGGGGACCACGTCAAGGTAGCGACCATGGCGACAGGAGAC
This sequence comes from Acidimicrobiales bacterium, assembly GCA_052325485.1. Lineage (GTDB taxonomy): Bacteria > Actinomycetota > Acidimicrobiia > Acidimicrobiales > Palsa-688 > Fen-671. The sequence goes on from JBKQUU010000031.1 coordinate 19,425, forward strand.
CCAGATGAGTCGACGTACTGGCCGACGGCGGTGCAGCTGGTCGCGCTCGGGCAACTGATGCTCGCGAAGTAGGCCACCCACGCGCAGTTGCCCCGCCCGGGGCTGTCTTGGAACGGGCATTGGGTCTCTGGGAAGACATTGGCAGGCGGCGTGACCTCGCTGGCGCGCGCCCAGGTCCCGGCTCTTTCGACCGCCACCATCGCCTGAGTCGTTCCTCCCTGGTCCGGGTACCCGCCCGCCAGGGTGCAATTGCCCGTGCTCGAGCAGCTCAAGCTGGCCACCTGATTGAGGTTGGAGGCAACGGTCATGGGTGTCGCGTTGGCGGGCAGAAGGACCAGGTCGCTGGCCGCCCCCCACGACCCAGCCCTCTCGGTCACCAGCATGATGTGGTAGAGCTCCGCAGTACTGTCGCAACAGCGGCCACCGTCGTAACCTCCGATCGCAGTGCAGTTCCCGGCGCTGGAGCAACTGACGTTGTCGAGGTCGACGTAGTCACTGGGGCCCGGTGGCGTTGCGACCTCCTTCGGGGGGGCCCAGCGGCCGGCCGTCTCGGTGATCGCCATGGCATAAGTAGTAAAGGGACTACCCACGTATTTCCCTACGGCGGTGCAATTACCGGCACTGGGGCAGCTCACGGAGCCCAAGGTGTCACTTGCGCCCGGGGCGGCCCCTTTGGGCGACCCCACTGGCATCACCGGCGCCCATGTCCCGGATACCTCTGTGGCCACGATGGCCTCCAAAGTACCGGGGCTTGGCACGTAAAACCCGACGGCGGTGCAATTGCCAGCGCTGGGACAGCTCACCGAGCTCAGGATCCCCTTGGACTGGGCCTCCTGGGCCCCGGGCAGGGTACCGGTGGCTTCGATCGGCTCGCCCGGGACCTGGACTTCAACCGCAGGCTCCCATATGCCGGCGGTCTCGGTGGCCGCCATCGCCTGGAGGGTGTCCGTGCCGTCGTAGTACTGCCCGACCGCGGTGCAGTCGCCCGCACTCGGACAACTAATGCCGTTCATTTGGGCGTCTTGCTCGGTCTTTACGCCCTTGGCCCCCTCGACTACGTGGACCGGGCCCCAGGTCCCGTCCTTTTCGGCCTCCACCGTTGCCAGGTAGACGGCGTAGGAGCCGGCCCAGATCTCGTAGTTCCCGGCGGCAGTGCAGTCGTCGGGGGCCCAACAGCTCACCGCGTTAGGCGTGGACGCTCCTGCGTTGCCGGGAAGAGGGGCCTCAGAGACGCGTGCTGTCACCTGGGCCGGCGCACTCGGCGCTTCGCTCTCCCCGTCGAGCTGGTGGCGTACGGTGCCGGTGCCCGCCGACGAGACGGAAATGACCGTGCTCTCCCTTGTGGCCGGGGCAGCACTGGCCAAGCCAAGCGCCCAGACGGCCACGAGGCTCGTAGCCCAGGACAACCGGTGGAGCCTGCTACCTGGTCTCATCTCGCCCTCCGAACAACGATGCCTCCTGCCCGGGACGATAGCAGCGTGTCGAATGCCAAGAGCCGAACAATACCGGCCAAAAGTGCCCTCTTTTCGCCGCCAGCACCTCGCCTGACGGTGTAACGCGCGGCGCGGGCCTTGCCGCGCGAAGACGACGGACAGCACCGGTACACCTGCCTCCTGACCGGGCCTATCTTCCGTCAAGCCATGGACGGGCAGCCGCTTGCGCTTCGTCTCAACAAGAACAGATTTGGAGCGCCCATGGCTGAAGTTCTGGCGGATATGGCCTTGTTCCACC
>JBKQUU010000032.1:0-21619 GCA_052325485.1 Acidimicrobiales bacterium
CGTCGTTCGATCTTCACGCGCCGCTTCTCTCCATTTGCAGCATGTACCCCCGGCACTGTGCCCATAAGCCGTCGTGGCGAAGCTCGAACCGGTACGTGAACACTTTGCGTGCTGGCGTAATGGCGACAGGAGCAACAAGACAACCGGCAGGGTGCCAACTTGGACGCCTTATGACCTCCAGCCCGGGCACTATCGGCGACGGCCGTTTCGGAGCGGCGGGTTGTAATGGGACGGTAGTCGCAAGGAGCGCAGCTCTGCCTCCGTCAGGACGATCGACCAGCCTTGATCGCTACAGAGCAAAATCGGCAGAGAGGATGAGCACTTCAGCACCTTCCATGATGTTCCCGCAAGCGGCGCAGAACGTTCGGGCCCCGGCGATCTGGCGGAGCGTTGGCGCTGGTGCCCAGTTGTCCGTCGTGCTGACCGAGGAACGGAGGAAGTATGGGAACTATGCAGACTGCCCATTGCAGGGCTGCGCCGTCTCCAGCACGAAGAACACGAAGTTCGGGCTCGTCGACAGAAGACGGAAACCCTCCGGATCCACCTCGTGGCCCGCGTCTAGTGGTAGCGGCTCGCTGATGACCGAGATGCGGAACCCGGCAGAGGTGAAAGAGTCGGTCATGGCGTGCAGCGGCCGGTTCCAGAAGCTCATCAGCATCTTCTGGCCGCTTACGGTCCACTCGAAGATCCAGTTGTGTGGCTTAAAGTAATTGGCCTCCTGCCCCTGGATCCGCTGTCTGAGGTAAACGGCGAAAGGATGGTCGACAGACGCGATCAGCCGACCTCCTGGGACCAGCACGCGCCGGAACTCGGTCAGGGTCGGCGCCCAGTCTTGCAGGTGATGCAGTACCAAAGACGCGACCACGTCGTCGAAGGCGCCGTCCGAGAACGGCAGGGGACCGGCCAGGTCGGCAACCTGCAGGCTCGCGTCGGTACCTAGCCGCCGCCGGGCGAGCTCCAGCATGTGGGCGCTCCTGTCAACGCCAGTCACGAGGGCGCCCCGGTCGCGAAGAGCCGCGAAGAGGGGGCCCGAGCCGCATCCCGCATCGAGCACCCGGCGGCCCTTCACATTCCCGGCCAGGGACAGGACCGCAGGCCGCTCGTAGTAGGCATTGACGATACTGGCGTCGGTTTCCGCCGTGTACTCCTCGGCAAAACAGTCATAATCGTTGACCTGGTCCGAATGCATGGGCCCATCCTCGCATGCCGCCTGGGGCTTGGTCGGCTAGCTTCGTCGCGGTGACGCTTGGTCGTGGCTCGTCTGCAGGCACCGTCGCCGACCTGGCGCGGACTGGCCCAAGCGACCGGGTCGTGGACGTCGGTTGTGGTTCTGGCACCGCGGCGCGCCTCGCTTCTCGCCGCGGCTCGACGGCCACGGGCATTGACCCGAGCCCCTGGAAGCTGCGGACCGCCCGGGCCATCAGTTCTGTCCGACGTACGCCAAGGGTCACGTTCTTGGCCGGTAGCGCCGAGTCCCTCCCGTTACCCGACGCTTCGGCCACGGTGGTCTGGTCGATGAGCTCTGTGCACCACTGGGGCGACCGCGTTCGCGGGCTTGCCGAGGCACGCCGTGTGCTGGCCCCGGGTGGGCGCCTGCTCCTCGCTGAGCGCCGGGTGAAGCAGGGGGCGCGTGGCCTTGGCGCCCATGGGCTCACGGCCGAGCAGGAGGCTCAGCTCCTCCTGGAGGTGGAGGAGGCCGGCTTCCAGAACGTCAAGGTCGAGAGCCACGGCAGCGGGGGGAAGGCGTTCGTCGTCGTCTTGGGCAATGTCCCCGCTCCGCTGGCACAGGGTGCGGGTTAGACGGTTGCTGGCAAGGCTCCACCTACCGGCTGCTGGGCACGGCCATGGCGCGGCAAGTACGACGGACGCGGTTGGCGGCAAGCAAAGGCAGTTGGTCAGTCACCGAAGGCGGTCACGGCACTGCCTGTAGCCACTAGCCGACCATCGCCCAAAGCGAGGCCGGAGACCGATGAAACTGACGGCGTGACGGCCGACCACACCTGGTGCCCGGCGCCTGAGTAGGCGACGACGTAGTTGGCCTGACCGACGAAGACGTCGCTTTGGTCGGCGACGGGAGCTGAACCTGTGTTGGTGCCCTGGCTCCAGCGGTCGGGGCTCCCGGAGGGGTCGGCGGCCACGAGAGCGCCGGAGTTGACCAGGTACATGTTGCCCTGGCCGAACGCTGGAGTTGTCGAGGACACAAATGTCCCCTCCGTTGTGCCGGTACCTTGCGACAGCAAGGCGGAGGAAATGCCGGCGGTGCCGATGGAGTAGACCTCACGACCTTCAAGGGAGACCGTGTCACCGCCGCCGCCCTCGCACGGGCCGGAATGGTGCCACAGCAGTTCCCCTGTGAACGAGAAGCGGTAGTCCTGCTGGCAGGCGTAGGCGACAAAGACGCCGTTGCCGCTTACCGCGGGCGAGCTGATGTCGCCGTTCATCACCTGCTGGGCCCACAGTACAACGCCATTGGCCTCGCTGACAGCGTAGACGGTGCCACCTTCACCAGCCCCGGAGATGTACACAACTCCGTCGTAGGCGCTCGGCGCGGCCGAAAACGCGTACTGGCCGGGCAGTTGCCGGGACCACAGCGTCGTGCCGTTGTCGGCGTCGAAGTCGGTGAGCGTGCCCCCAAATGACACACAGAACAGCTGGTGGCCGTCGTAGGCGAGCCCGCCAACACACGAGGCGGTGACGAACCAGTCGGTCCTGCCGGTCTTGGCGTTGAGCGCCCAGATGGCATCCGGCGTACCACCGGCGACGAAGACTTTCCCGTCGGCGATGACCGGGTAGGTGAAGCTGGAGGAGCCGCCGCCGGTCCCCGGCGTCACGGCCCAAAGCCTCCTCAGCTTCGCCACGTTCAGATCGAAGCGCGTTTGGTCGCCGTTGTGGGTCGGGTCGATCTGGTAGCCGGTGGCGTCAGGCCCAGCCCCAACCTTCACAGTCACAGAGGACGACCTACTGGACGAGAACGCTGTCGAGCCGGCGTAGAACGCGACTACCCTGCGGGTACCAGGGACAAGCGAGGCGGTTTTGAAGACGGCCTTGTCACCGCTTAGCGCCACTGCATCGAGGACGCTACCGTTCGAGGTGTCGACGAAGCTGACCGTGCCCGTCGGAGCCGTCCGTGACGTCGTCACCCTGGCCGTGAACTCAACGTACGAGTCGTACTTTGCCGTCTTTGCGGACGCCGCCAGAGTGATTTTGGTGGCGTTCGGACGAGGCCAGGTGCCGCCCGTGGGTGGCGGCTGCGTCGAATGTCTCCCGACCGGCATCCGCATCCACGGCAGCAGGTCTTCGTACTGCCAGTTCCTGTACTCCACGGGTGAGCACACTTCTGGTGCGCTCCGGAGGACCTCATTAAGTACCTTGACTTGCGCCGCGCTGAGGATAGCGCCGCTGGGCATGCCGTGGATCATGGCCTCGACCGGGGCGACGGCATTTGCACAAGCCAGCGTGAGCGGGACGTCGTGCGGCCTGGTCCCCGGCTCGATGACTGGGACTGTGACCGGCGCGGAGGTGCCACCCGCGGTGGGCGTCATGGCCGCGGCGGGCGCCACTGTAGGCAGAGCGGTGAGCCCAATTGTTGTCGCCACCGCGGCCACCCCCAGGCTTCGCAGCACTCGGCTGGGAACCGGGACGGTCACCGATATTGGTTTGGTTGGGGGCGTCATCTTGACCGGGCCTTTCCTCCAGTTGCCACGCGGCAACCTGCAGCGAGAACAACCTCTTACCTTGGCTGTTATCGTCTTCACATCCGGCGGCCTTAGGGAACTGGGGCTGTGGGCGCAATTTCCGTATTTCCCTCCAGTCGCGAAATTGAGGCCGTTGCCGGGTCACCTAACAAAGAGGCTATGGCACCCCGACTTTCATATGTTGCAACAGTTACAAAGGCTCTCCTCCTCCTGCGTCTATTACGTCAAATCCCGCACCGTCGTGTAAGCGCGCCGGCGCTCGGCCCGGGCATCAGTGGCTACAAGAATTCTGGGGGCTCGCTGGTGGTGTGCCAGGAAAGGCCCGCGCCGCTGGGATGCCGTTGTTGTTACGGCGGTGCTCAGCCTGAGCGCAGTGGCCGAGGCGCTCCTGGCTCCTGAGCCAGCATGCTGGCCGGGCGCCGGCCGAGGCCGAGCGCGCCGTCGACAGGCTCGGCCTGACCGGCACGGAGCAGGCCCTTTTGAGCCAGCTCCCCCGGGGAGTGGCGTGGCGACGGGTAGGCCAGGGCTCTTTCCTGGTCGAGCACCAGCTCGTACCGGAGGAGCTGGCCCGGGCCGGCACCGGTGCTGCGGTGCGGGCCGTTCCGGTGCCTGCGGTAGTTTCGGGGGCGTAAAACCGACCTCGCCGTCACCGGCCCCGCCTGACCCAGCCTCTTCCTCGCTACCCCTCCGGGCCCGCCTGGCGGTGGCGGTGGGCCGCGGCCTCGGTGCTCTTTCCCGGGCCGCAGGGCGAGGGTCGGGCTCGGTGGTCGGCGGCCATGCCATCCTCGCCATCCATCCCGCTGCCCTCGGTGCCCTGGCCGCAGGCCGCCAGGTGGTGCTGGTCTCGGGGACCAACGGCAAGACGACGACCACCAAGCTCCTGGCCGCGGCCCTGGCGTCGCCTGCGGCCGGGCCGGAGGTGGTGGTCACCAACCTGCTGGGGGCCAACATGCCCACGGGCCTGGCCGCGGCCCTGGCCGCCGGGCGGCCGGGCGCCCCCGCCGTGCTGGAGGTGGACGAGGCGTGGCTGGGCCGGGTGGCGGCCCAGGTAAGGCCATCGGTGCTGGTCTTGCTCAACCTGAGCCGCGACCAGCTCGACCGCAACAACGAGGTCCGCCACGTCGCTCAGCGTTGGCGCCAGGCGTGCCGGGAGGCCAGCGGCGCCGTGGTCGTGGCCAACGCCGACGACCCCCTGGTGGCGTGGGCGGCGACGGGAGCGCCGAGGGTCACTTGGGTGGGGGCCGGCCTGCGGTGGCGCAATGATGCCACCGGTTGCCCCGAGTGCGGCGGGACGATCGTTTTCGGCCCCGGCGTTGCCGGCCCCGGCGTTCCCGGGCCCGGCGTTCCCGGCCCCGGCGTTCCCGGCCCCGGCGTTCTCGGCCCCGGCGTTGTCGGCCCCGGCGGGGACGAGGGGTGGGCGTGCCAGAAGTGCGGGTTCTCACGTCCCCACCCGGACGTCTGGCTGGACACCAGCGTGGCTGGCGGGCGAGCGGCGTTCGCTGCCGGTGAGAGCTATCCCCTGCAGCTCCATTTGCCCGGCCGTTGCAACCAGGCCAATGCCGTGATGGCCATGGCCGGCGTCCTGGGCGCGGGGGGCACGGCCGGTGCCGCCGCCCGCGCCATGGCCGGCGTCGAAGAGGTGGCGGGCCGGTACGCCACGTTCGCGCTCGGGGGGTCCCGGGCCCGGCTCCTGCTGGCCAAGAACCCGGCCGGTTGGGCGGAGATCTTCGACATGCTGGCGCCCGCTCCGTCACCGGTCGTCATCGCCATAAACGCCCGCACCGCCGACGGCCATGACCCTTCGTGGCTGTGGGACGTGCCCTTCGAGGCTCTCCGGGGACGCCCGGCCATAGCCACCGGGGAACGGGGCCTGGACCTGGCGGTGAGGCTCCATTACGCCCGGGTCGAACACGAGCTGGTCCCGGACCTGGTCGAGGCTGTCCGGGCCGCCGGCCACCGTGCCGGCCCGGACGGCAACGCCGCCGCCCATTTCGACGTGGTGGCCAATTACACGTCGTTCCACCAGCTCCTGGCCCGGCTAGGCCCGGGGCCGGGACCAGCCACGGCCGGCCGGGCCCCCCTACCGTGAGCGTCCTGATCGCCCTGGTGTACCCCGAACTGCTCGGGACGTACGGCGACAGCGGCAACGCCACCATCCTGGCTCAGCGCCTGCGCTGGCGGGGCCACGACACCGAGCTCGTGACCGTCTCGGCCGCCGACGCCGTCCCGGCGAGCTGTGACATCTACGTGATCGGTGGCGGCGAGGACCTTCCCCAGGGCCTGGCGGCGGCCAAGTTGAACGCCAGCCGGGCCCTGCACACGGCCGTGGGCCATGGTGCCGTGGTCCTGGCGGTGTGCGCCGGGTTCCAGATCCTGGGGGAGAGGTTCGTGGGCCCGGACGGCCAGGCCGGCCAGGGGCTCGGGTTGCTGGACTGCGTGACGGTGGCGTCAGCGGCCCCTCGGGCCATCGGCGAGCTGCTGGTCGAGCCCGCCCCGGAGTGGCAGGGCCACGGCCTGGGCGTGCTCACCGGGTTCGAGAACCATGGGGCCGTCACCGAGCTCGGCCCCGGCGCCCGTCCCGCGGGCGAGGTCAGGTTGGGCACCGGCAACAAGGACGGCACCGTCGAGGGGGCCGTGGCCGGGCGGATCTGGGCCACCTACATGCACGGGCCGGTGCTGGCCCGCAACCCTCACCTGGCCGACCTGCTGCTGTCCTGGGTGGTCGGCCCTCTCGGCCCGCTGGAGGACGACTCCGAGCCGGACGCTCTTCACGCCGAGCGGGCGGCGCGCGCCTTCGGGGAACGCCATGGGAAGGGGGCGGCCAGATGGGCACGGCGTTCCTGACCGACCGCTACGAGCTGACCATGCTGGAGGCGGCCCTTCTCAGCGGGAGGGCGTCCTGCCCCGCCACCTTCGAGCTGTTCACCCGCCGGCTCCCCGACCGCCGGCCGTGGGGCGTGTTCGCCGGCCTGGGCCGCTTGCTCGAGGCGCTCGAGGACTTCCGTTTCGGCCCCGACGAGCTGGCCTGGCTCAGCGACAACGACGTCGTCAAAGACCAGACGCTGGACTGGCTGTCCACCTACCGTTTCGGGGGCCGGGTGGACGCCTACCGGGAAGGAGAGCTCTACGCCGCCGGGTCGCCCGTGCTGACGGTCGAGGGGACTTTCGGTGAGGCCGTACTGCTGGAGACGATCAGCCTCAGCATCTTGAACTTCGATTCCGCCGTGGCCGCCGCCGCCAGCCTCATAACCTGCGCCGCCGGGGACCGCCCCGTGATCGAGATGGGCAGCCGCCGGGCCGAACCGACGGCGGCGGTGGCCGCCGCCCGCGCCGCCTACCTGGCTGGTTTCGCCAGCAGCTCCAACCTGGAAGCGGGGCGGCGCTACGGGGTGCCCACGGCCGGCACTGCCTCCCACGCGTTCGTGCTCGCTTACCCGAGCGAGAGGGACGCCTTCGCCGCGCAGGTGGCCGCCTTCGGGCCGGGCACGACGCTGCTGGTCGACACTTTCGACATAACCCAGGGGATCCGCAACGCCGTCGAAGTGGCGGGGCTCGGGCTGGGGGGTGTGCGCATCGACTCCGGGGACCTCGGCCGGGAGGCCTCCCGCGCCCGCGCCCTGCTGGACGAGCTCGGCGCCACCCGGACCAGGCTGGTGGTCACCGGGGACCTGGACGCCCACACCATCGCCGCCCTGGGCGGGGCACCGGTCGACAGCTACGGGGTGGGAGCCAACGTGGTGACGGGGATGGGGGCGCCGACGGCCGGCTTCGTGTACAAACTGGTGGCCATAGGCGGTCCCGGCGATGCCCCCGGGGCGCCTCAACGCCCGGTGGCCAAACGATCGGCCGGGAAGGCCTCGTTCGGCGGGCGGAAATGGGCGTGGAGGGTGATGCTCGAGGAATGCCCTAGCCGGCTCGACCCTGGTGCTCCGTCGGCCGCCGGCCCGGTCTGGGCCGACATCGTCACGACCTCCGCGCAGGCTCCCGAGACCGGGGCCCGTCCGTTGCAGGTGAGAGCGGTAGAAGCGGGCGAGGTGGTGCACCGGCCCCCCCTGGCCGAGGTGCGGGCCTTTCACGCCCAGGTCAGGGATGTCATCGGGCCGAAAGGCCCCCTGGTGCTGGAGCGGCGCTAGCACACGACGGGGCGAATTTAGACCGCTCTCATACTGGGTGGCGGCGGGGAGCAGTAGCTTTGGGCTCATGAAGTACGTGGGGAGGCGCGCCCGGTACGGTGTGCCGGCGGTGGCTGTGCTGGCGGTGGGGGCGGCGGCGTGGGTGCCCAGCTTGAGCGGGGCGTCGGCCCCTCCGGGCCTGCCGTCGTTGTCGGTGACCCAGTTGTTGGCGGACATGGCCAAGGCGCAGCCGCCCCAGGTCAGCGGCAGCCTCACCTGGACGGCGGACCTGGGCCTCTCCGACCTCTCCACCCTGGAGAACGGGGCCGGCCAGTCGGCCGGCGGGAGCGGGAGCGGGGATGGCGCCACGAGCGGCTTCGACCCGCTGACATTGCTTTCGGGCAGCCACGAGGTCGACGTATGGACCGATGGGGCCCAGGCCGAGCACCTGGCCTTGCTCCTGCCCCCGGCCGAAGAGGTCGACCTGGTGCGCAACGGCGACCAGGCGTGGCTGTGGGACAGCTCGACCAACACCGCCACGCACCTGGTCGGCCCGCCGACGACCAGCGCCACGTCCCCGAGCCCGCCACCGGCGCTCGCCGGCCCGGTGGTCACCCCCCAGCAGCTGGCCTCCCGGATCCTCAGCCATCTGAGCGCTACGACATCGGTGACCATGGGCGACCCGCTGTACGTCGCCGGCCAACCCGCGTACCAGTTGATCGTGGCGCCGAAGTCCGCTTCTGGTAGCACGGTGGACCATGTCGAGATCGACGTCGGGGCGTCGGGCCCGCTCAGCGGGGTGCCGCTGCAGGTGGCCGTCTACGCCACCGGGCAGACGGCGGCGGCGCTCGAACTGGGCTTCACCGGGGCCCTGCAGTTGGGGACGCCGCCGGCCGCCGAGCTCAGCTTCACGCCTCCGCCCGGGGCGCGGGTGGTCACCCGTACCCTCACCGCCCGCGGTGCGGGCAGCGAAGCACCGGGCCCACTAGGCGGCCTCCACAAGACGGGCACGGGGTGGACCACGGTTATCAGCGGGCACTCGAGCGAGCTGGAGGACCAAGCCCAACAGGGAGCGCTGTCGGAGGGGACCACGGTGGTGAGCTTCGACGGCCTCCAAGGGCGGCTGTTCAGCACCGACCTGCTCAACGTGCTCATCCTGGCGGACGGCCAGTTCTACGCCGGCCTGGTGACCCCTGGTGTGCTGGAGGCGGCCGCCTCCGCCGGCTCCTGAACAACCTCTCCCCGCCCCGGGCGAAGTAGTGCCGCAAACCTCCCCGCTGGCCCAAACCTCCCCGCTGGCCATCGAGACCCGGGGGTTGTCGAAGCTGTTCGGCGGCGTCCCTGCCGTCGATGCCATCGACCTGGCCGTACCCGTCGGGTCCACGTACGGTTTCCTGGGCCCCAATGGGTCGGGTAAGACGACGACCATCCGGGTCCTATTGGGGCTGTTGAGCCCCACGTCGGGGAGCTGGGCGCTGCTGGGCCGACCGATGCCGGAACAGGGCATGAGCACCCTGCCCCGGGTGGGCGCCCTGGTCGAAGGGCCCGCCTTCTACCCCTGGCTGTCGGGCCACGACAACCTGTCCCGCCTCGATGCCATGGGCCCGGACGGCCAGTCCTCCACCCGGGAGCGCAGGATCGCTGAGGCGCTGGCCCGCGTCGGCCTGAGCGCTGCGGCCAAGAAGAAGTACAAGGCCTACTCGCTGGGCATGCGCCAACGCCTGGGGCTAGCGTCGGCGCTCCTGCGGCCCCGCCAGCTGCTGGTCCTGGACGAGCCCACCAACGGCATGGACCCCCAGGGGACCCGCGAGATCCGCCATCTCATCCGACAGGTGGGAGAGGAGGGTTCGACGGTTTTCCTGTCCTCGCACCTCCTGTCCGAGATCGAGCAGGTGTGCAGCCATGTCGGCGTCATGCACCGGGGCAAACTTTTGATGCAGGGGATGCTCGAGGACCTTCGTGCCAGTGCCGTCCCCAAGCTGAGGGTAGAGACGGACGACCCGGCCCGGACGGGGGAGATCCTGGCCGACCTGGGGATGGCCGACGTCGCCCGCGAGGGCGCCCAACTGGTCGGGACGCTCAACGGGCTGCGGGCCGAAGACTGTTGCCGGCACCTGGTCGAAGCGGGGATCGGCGTGCGCATGCTCGTCAGGGAGCAGCGTTCCCTGGAGGACGCCTTTGTGGCCTTGACGGGCGAAGGTTTCAACGTGGCTGGTTGAGTGTTGAGCCTGTTCAACCAGGTAAGGATCAGGCGAAAAGTCGGCGAGAAGTCGCGGGGCCGCCCCCGCCTTTAGGCATGGCGTTGTCATAGTGGGCTATCGAGGGCATGCCGTAGCTCAGTGACGTCGGGCCGCTGCACGCGGCGAGGGCCCGGTTGCTCGCCATCAGGCTGGTAGCGAATGCTCAGGTGCGCCGGTGCAGTTCGGGGTACTTGCCCGCTTGTACCATTGGACAGTGGCGTACGACGAGGACCTGGCCGAGCGGATACGCCAGCTCCTGGTGGGCGAGCCTGGAGTCAGTGAGAAAAAGATGTTCGGGGGTCTTGCCTTTCTGATCGCCGGCAACATGTCAATAGCCGCGAGCGGCGAGGGCGGGGTACTCGTCCGAGTAGACCCCGCGGATTCGGACAGGCTCGTCGGTACAACGGACGCTCAGCTTGCAGTCATGCGTGGTCGGCCGATGCGGGGATGGCTGAGAGTGGCTCCCGAGCACTTGCGTTCGAAGCGTCAGCTCGAAATATGGGTGCACCTGGGCACCGGGTACGCTCGCTCGCTTTCTGCGAAGTGATGATCGCTTATGGGTCACGCCCTGTGGCGCGAGCAAGTCCCATAGGCCCAAGCAAGTCCCATAGGCCCAAGCAAGTCCCATAGGCCCCAAAACAGTCGCCAAGTCTTTGGCCAGAGGGAGGCGCTCACCGGGCCGGCCTCTCCTTCCGCCATAGCCCGGCGGATCTCGGCTGCCACTTGCTCGAAGAGAGGCTCAGGTTTGGAAGGGTCTATCTTGTAGGTCGACATGGGCCAAGATGTTCGAGGAGCCGAACGGCGGCTGGTCGTTGGCTTTGGGCAACGCCCCGCTGACGGTCTTCGCCGGCCTCGCTCCACCCAGTCCCGCGTTGCCACTTCGGGTCTTATGTCCCCTCGCCCCCCGGACGCGCTACTTCAGGTTGTCCGTTGCCCGACCACGACCCGCAGACCGACGGGCAGGGTCTCGGCACCGAACGAAACCCTAACTTCGGCGTCAATGCCATGTTTTTCCAAAAGCGGCGGGATGTCGGCCGTGTCTACGAGGACGTTCTCGTGGTGCTCGGCGTCACGCCGCCACGTGCCGTCACCGTTGGGTACGAAGGTCGCCATGTCCCGGACAAAGCGGTCTGGGGCGGGCGTTGAGAACTCCGTGATGATGGCCCAGTCAGGGCCCACCCGCCCGAGGTTGGGGGCGTCCCGACGGGCACGGCCCCATTCCAGGTCGCAAATGTCAAAGGCGACCAAGCCCCCGGGACGCAAGGCGCCGCCCATGGCCACCAAGGCCCGCTCGACGGCCTCGGCATCCGGCAGATAGTTGAGGGGGTGGCCTATGGCCACGATGGCATCGGCCGGCGGCAGTGGGTCGTCAGGGAGCGTGAGGCGTCTCAGTCCCTCGACCTCGTCACCTACCAGCGGGCGAGCGACGTCCAACATGGCCGGCGACGCGTCGGTGGCGATGACCCGGTGCCCGGCGGCGACCAGCTTCTTGGTGAGCAAGCCCGTGCCGCAGCCAAGCTCCAGGACGAGCCCTTGACGAGCCCGTACCTCGCGGAGAAGAGAAACAATCCCGGGAGCGCACAGCTCGGCATGGACGGAGAACCCACGATGGTGGACGAGGGCCAGGTCATGGCGGTAGTACGGACCGCTCGGGTCAGGCACCTCTCAATGCTGGCACACCGTCGCTCTTCTAGTGACCGGGTGGAAGACTGACCACCGTGGAGAAAAAGGCAGTAGATCTCGGCGTGGCTGCAGCTGACCGTGAAGCGCTGACGGCTCAGTACGCCACCAGCGTCAACCTGCGGTCACGGATGAGCATTTATGAGCACCTGGTCCCCGGTCCGGCGCTGGAGAGCAGCTTCGAGGACTGGGTGCTGGACCACGTTACGTGGCGTGGCCCTGAGACCGCCGCCGACGTGGGCTGTGGGCCAGGGGCGTACCTACCACGGCTGTCCCGGCGGGCGGCGGTGGTTGTCGGGCTCGATCTTTCCTTGGGGATGCTCCGGGAAGCGCGGACGAGCGTGGGCACCGAGGGCGGCACCTTCGCGGTGGCTGGCGATGCGGGGCACCTGCCGTTCCGGGACGCTTCGATAGACGTCTTGCTGGCTGCCTTCATGCTCTATCACGTCCCCGGTATCGATATGGCTATCGCCGGGTCCCGCCGCGTCATCAGGCCGGGTGGGACGCTCCTGGTGGCCCTCAACGGAGAAGACGACAAGTCCGAGCTGCGAGCGCTCTGGCAGCAGGCAGGCACCGCCGCTCTCGGGCCCGGCTTTGTCGTGCCCCATTGGAGCGCACGCGCCAACCTCGACAACGCTCCCAGCATGATCGGGCGTCACTTCGGCTCTGTCACAGTCGACCGCCTCCCGGGCGAGCTCCGGTTCGCTCAACCCGGTCCTCCAGTCGCTTGGGTCAACAGCCTCAGGAGCGGGACGGAGGATGTTGTCACGGACGAGGAATGGGCGGCCCGTGGTGGGCGAGGCCCGCCGGCCCATCGAGGCGGTGATAGCTCGTGACGGCGAGTTCGCAGTCACAAAGGACAGCGGGGTCGTCGTGGCGAGGTGATCGGCGCCCGTCGAAGTGGTTGTGATGCCGCGCCTCGCTTTGTATCATCCGTAAGACAGCTGGCTCAGCTTTTGGGGGTGACGGGAATGGGCCTATGCAGGCGCATGAACTGGCCGGGCCGGGCCGCAGTTTTGGCTGCGGTGCTTGCCATGGTGGCGTGCCTGTCGTCGCCGGCGGTGGCGGCTCCGTCGTGGTCAGCGTTGAACATCCAAAGCCCCCCAGGCAGTGCGTTCTTTTCCACTATCACTTGCTTGTCGACGACCGACTGCTGGTCGCCTGGCTATAGCAACGTAACGCAAAGGGGCATTACCGACCCCGTGATGGAACACTGGGACGGTAACAAATGGTCGCTCGTGAGCACGCCGGTGGCCGGAGCTGAGCTCGGCCGGGTCGACTGTACGGGCGCGGCCGACTGTTGGGCGGCCGGCTATGTGGAGGCTTCGACCGGCCAAACGGGCCCAGTGGTCGAGCACTGGGACGGTGTGTCCTGGAGCAAGGTCCTGCTACCGGCGCTCACCGGCGACCGTCACGAGGACCTCGATTCGGTGACCTGTCTGTCTTCATCAGAGTGCTTCGCCTTAGGCGGGGCCGGAGCCGGAGAGACCACGCCCTTTTCGCCGCTCGTGTTCCATTTCGACGGGGCCCGCTGGTCGGTCATGGCCAAGGTGGCGGTACCAAAGGGGTACAAGAGCGCAGACCTCGAACAGATGCGCTGTACCTCGGCCACCAGTTGTGTTGCCGAGGGTGTTGAGATCCCGGAGGGCTCGTACTTCGACCACGTCTATTCCCAAACCTTCAACGGGTCGAAATGGACGGTGGCGCAGATGCCGCAGCCCTACAATTTGCAGTTCTCCTCGTCGTACGCGCCAGACCTTAGCTGCCCGTCGCCTAGTCAGTGCGTGGCCCCGGTCAACGCCGCCCCCGACGCCAATGGGAAAACCGTGTTCACACCGTTCTTGGAGGTCTGGGACGGTGGGCCTTGGAAGCTCCTGAGCACGCCACCAGCATTGGTAAAGTCCTTCGGCGATTTCACCGATGTGGCGTGCCTGGCCGAAGACAATTGCTGGACGACCATGGCCGCCAACACCGGCGGCGTGGTCGCCCAATGGCGGGGAGGCCAGTCGTGGACGGTCGGGTCGGCGCCCAGCACCGCCGGTTCGAGCTTTGACGCCGTGGCCTGCCTACCGGGCGAGGCCTGCTACCTGGTGGGCGCGACCGACAAGGGCATGGCCCTAGCTGACCGGTTGCTCGTCCCCGGTGCCGCCTAGCAGGAACTGCGCCCGTGCCTGCGCCGGGCCCCACGGCCCTCAGCGCCCGAGGCGCAAGAGCGGAGTGGCCCGAGCGCCTGTAGGCTCGGTTTTCTGCACGTTTTCCAGCCGAAAAGGGCCTCTGGCTAGGGTGTACCTGTGATGTGGCTGGTTGAGGCGCGCACCGTCTTCGGGCGGGCCCGGGTGAGGGTGCTGCTGGTGGCCCTGGCCGCCGTCCCCGTCCTGCTGGCGGTGGCGGTCTACCTCTCGGGCGGGCCGGCGGGCGGCAACGGGCCGGCATTTTTGGACCGGGCTTCGCACAACGGGGTGTTCACCGCTCTGGCCGGGCTGGCCGTGACCATGCCGTTTTTCATCCCCTTGTCGGTGGCGGTGGTGGCGGGGGACGCCATTGCCGGCGAGGCCAGCCTCGGGACCCTGCGCTACCTGCTGGTCCGGCCGGCCGGACGGGCGCGGCTGCTGCTGGCCAAGGGCATCGTCGTGGCCATCTACTGCGTGGTGGCGGCGATCGTCGTGGTGGTGGCCGGCCTGGCCATCGGCTTCGCCTTGTTCCCCCACGGCGCCGTGGTCACTTTGTCGGGGACGACGGTGCCCCTCCTGGACGGCGTGGGCCGCAGCCTGCTGGCCGCCGCCGTGGTGGGGGCGTCCATGTTCGGGCTGGCGTCGGTGGGGCTGTTCATTTCCACACTGACCGACGCCCCCATAGCGGCCATGGCGGTGACCGTGGCCGTGGTGATCGTTTCGGCCATCGTGGACGGAGTATCGGAGGTGTCGTTCCTGCACCCGTGGATGCTCACGAACTACTGGACGGCGTTCACCGACCTGGCCCGCGCCCCGGTCAGATGGCACGAGATTTGGAAAGACCTGGTGCTGCAGGCCGGTTATGTGGTCGTTTTCGGTTCGGCCGCCTGGGCGCGCATGACGTCCCGGGACGTGCTGGCCTGAGCCCGGGCGGTGGTCAGGTCCGTTCCCAGAGCTTGATGCCACCGAGGATCCCGGCCGTGTTGTCGGCCAGGCTTACGTCGGGGGGCAGGTTTATCGTGACGTGCTTGGAGTTGCCCCCACCGATGTAGCAGTGGTCGTAGAAAACGAGCGCTTTCAAGATGACCAGGGTGGTAGCCACCCGGGAGTTCCATTTTTTGTTGCCCACCTTGGCCCGCACGGCCTCTCCCAGCACCTCGTTGTAAGTCCGCCCCCCTTTGCCCAGGGGGTGCTGGGCCAGTTCCAGGTGGGGGGCCAGCTTGCCCTCCCAGAACAGCGCCGTGCCTACGCCCGTCCCCAGGGTGATCACGAACTCCAGGCCCTCACCTTTGACCAGGGCGGTGCCCTGCACGTCGGCATCATTGGCGGCCCGGCACGGCTTGCCGAGCGCGGCGGCCAGGGCGGACTGCAGGTCGAAGCCCGTCCACGCTTTCACCAGGGCGGACGACGGCTTGCCTTCGGGACCGGTGGGGGAGACGAAATGCGGCGCCGACAGGATCCGGCCGGAGCGCATCATCCCCGGGAACCCGGCCGATACGCGCTGGTAGGTCGGTAGCCCCGCGGCCAGGTTGGCCAGGGCGGCGACGAGCTGTTGAGGGGCCAACGGGTAGGGCGTGGGCGTGCGGACGGGCTCATGGAGCAGTTCGCCGTGCCTGGACAGCACGGAGGCTTTGAGGCCGGTCCCCCCTATGTCGAAAGACAAGGTCCTCGGCAGTCCCGGGCCCCGGCGCAGGGCGGGGGGGACGGCGGCGGCCAGGGGCGACCGGGGGTCCTTGGTCGTCGGGGTTCGGGCCCGGGCGCCGCCTCGGGCCAAAGGGGTGGGCATGGCGGTCACGATAGTCCGCCCTTCCTGGTGCGTTCCAAGAGGGGCGGGCCGCGTGCCCCAACGTATAGTTTGGTGCGATGTCTACGGGAGCTGAGGGGACTACAGGCGCGCCGGTCGTCGATGTGCCCATGGTCGATGTGCCGATGGTCGATGTGCCGATGGTCGATGTGGCGGGCCGGCGCGTCGTCGTGACCGGCGGCTCCGGGTTCATAGGAGCCCACGTGGTGGCGGCCCTGTGCCGCGCCGGCGCCGACGTGGTCACCGTTGACCGGCGGCCGGCGCCGTCTTTCCGGTGCCACCCAGCCGGGGACCACCCCGTGACCGAGGTGCTGGGCGACCTGCGCGAGCCCCCCGTGGTTGATGCCGCGGTGACGCCGGGGACGGCGGCCATCGTGCACCTGGCGGCGCAGACCCAGGTCCTGCGGTCGATAGAAGATCCCCAGGGCACCTTCGAGAACAACGTCCTGGCGACCGAGGCCGTGCTCGAACGCGCCCGCCGTACCGGGGCGGCCGCCTTCGTGCTGGCCTCGACAAATGCGGTGGTCGGGGCGGGGGCCTCGGGGGTGCTGCGCGAGTCCGTGCCGCTGGGCCCGTTGACGCCCTACGGCGCTACCAAGGCGGCGGGGGAAATGCTGTTGTCCTGCTACAACGCCGCTTACGGGGTGCGGGGCGTGGCCCTTCGCTTCACCAATGTCTACGGCCCCGGCATGTCGGAGAAGGACAGCATCGTGCCCCGGTTGATGCGGGTGGCGGCCAGCGAGGGCGCCCTCGATATATACGGTGACGGCCTCCAGGTCCGCGACTACGTCAACGTGGCCGACGTCGTGTCGGCCATCATGATGGCCCTGCGCACGCCCGGCCTCAGTGGGCCGGTGGTGATCGGCTCCGGTTCGTCGGTCTCCGTGCTGGACCTCATTGACGTGGTCCAAAAGGCGCTCGGCAAGGCGCTGAGGGCCAACCACGTGCCGGCCAAGGCGGGCGAGATGCCAGCCGTGATCGTCGACAACTCCGTGGCCCGCAGCTGGGGGTGGGCCCCGTCGGTGAGCCTGGAGGACGGCATCGCCGAGGTGGCGGCGGAATGGGGGAGCGGTCGTGGCGACGACGCCTGAGCTGCGAGGCCCGGAGCCGGGGGGCTCGGGGCCGGGCGTCGCCGAGCCGCGGGGTGCCGCCTCTTTGAGCCAGCTGGACCTGGACCAGGCGGCCGCCTTCGGTTCCCTGTACGCCGAGCGCCCCCCGGCCCCGGTGGCCGTGGTCATCGCCGCCTACAACGAGGAGGCGACCGTAGCCACGGTGGTCGCCGCCGTGCCCGCGCAACTGTGCGGCCTGGGCACCGAAGTCATCGTGGTCGTCGACGGGTCGTCCGACAAGACGGCGCAGATGGCCTCGGAGGCCGCCGCCCTGGTCTGCGACGTGCCCCTCAACCGGGGCCAAGGGGCCGCCTTGCGCCTCGGGTACCTTCTGGCCCGCCAGCGCGGGGCGCGTTTCGTCCTCACCAGCGACGCCGACGGCCAGTACCAGAGCGACGACATGGAACGGGTGCTGGCGCCGCTGGTCAACAACGAGGCCGATTTCGTTTCGGGGTCACGGCGGCTGGGCTCCACCACCAGCAAGGATGCCGTGCGCAACCTCGGTGTCGTGCTCTTCGCCGGGCTCATCACCGTGTTGGTGCGCCAGAAGGTCACCGACCCATCGTGCGGGATCCGGGCTATGAGGGCCGAGGTGACGGCCGACGTCGTGCTCGACCAGCCCCAGTACCAGGCGTCCGAGCTGCTCATCGGCACCGTTATGGCGGGCTACCGCTACAAAGAAGTGCCTATCGCCATGAAGGCCCGCCGGCACGGCAAGACCAAAAAGGGCGGGAACCTTCTTTACGGGGCGAGGTTCTGCTCTGTTGTCGTCGGCACCTGGCTGCGGGAGCGACGCCGGTCGACGAAGACGAAGCGGTCGTAGGCCAGGTACTTGAGGCCGGACAGCACTACGACCGAGAAGAGGTAGCTGAGCGTCACCAGGACGTCTTTCACCATGTGGCCGGAGTGGGCCGTCCCCAGGGCGGTCAGCTTGGTGACAATGGCCGAAGCCACCAGGCTGATCAGGGAGACGACCACGTAGAGGGTCGTCTCGCGGCCGACGCCCTCGCGGCCCCGCTTTTGCCAGGCCCAGCGCCGGTTGAGGACCCAGTTGGGCACCGCGCCGGCGAAGAAGGCGATAACCGAACAGGTGATGGCGCCCAGGCCGAACCAGTCGATGCAAATGTAAAAAGCCACGCCACTGGTCACAAAGGCCACTATCGACCCGGCGCCGTAACGCCATATCTTCAACAACAACGGGGTGCGCCAGCGGCCCAGCCAGTGGCCGTCGACCAACCAGTGCAGAACGGTCCGGGGTGGCTTGCCGAGGGTGGGCACGTCCGGCTCTTCAGCAGGAGCCTGGCTAGGATCCCTCGGGATGCCCGACCCGTCGATGTCTACAGGAGCAGACATATCTCGCCCAGTTTGGGACGTGGACGGGGCAGACGTCAAGAAAGGGCTTAGTCGAGCGATAGTGAAAGGTTAGTCGCGCGCGTTGGCTTCTCGCGTGAAAGACCGGCGCGTCGCCAGCACGGTGGCCGAACCGGGCCCAGGCGTCCCTGTCGGGCTACCTGGTCGTTTGGCGGCCCGGACATCGGGCTGGTGGGCGCTGGGCTGGCTGGCACCCCTGGCCGTCCAGGTCGTCCACACCTTTGCCGTCGCCGCCAAGTACCACGTGGGCTCGTTCGACGACGACGGCAACTACCTGATGGCCGCCCACGTGCTGGCCTCGGGCGGAGGCCTGACGACCACCATGCCGAGCGGGGTGTCGGTGGTGGCCAACTACCTGCCCGGCTACCCGCTGCTGCTCGTCCCCCTGATATGGATCTGGGGCCCGGCGCTGGGCCCGCTCCGGCTGTTCTCGTCCCTGTGCACGTGCGCCCTGTACCCGCTGCTCTGGGCCTGGATGGGCGGCCGGCGGGTCAAGCCGGGCCAGCGGGGCGCCGTCCTTGTCCTCCTGGCCATAAACACTGTCCTGGCCACCTACTCGACCATGGTCATGGCCGAGGCCCCCTTCCTGGTCGTGCTGGTGCTGGCGCTGCTGGCCCTGGACCGCTGGGAACGCCAGCCGGGGTGGCGCTGGGCCAGCGTCGTCGTCGTCCTGCTGGCTTTCCTGGTCTGGCTGAAAGAAGCCGGCATCGGCCTGGCCGTGGGCCTGGTCCTGTACGAGCTCTGGCGGCGCCGCTGGCGGCGGGCGGCGGGCGTAGGGGCCGGGGTCGGGGCCTTGCTGCTCCCCGGGTTGGTGGCCCGCTTGGTCACGGGGGCGGCGGCGGTGGGCGACCGCTACGCGGGCGAGATCTCCAATACCGGCAATGGCGGCCTGGCCCACGTGCCGGCCCTGGTCGTCTCGGGCACCTGGGCCTACCTGGGCAGTGTGCTGCGCCAGTCGGTGCTGCCGTCAGGGAGCCCGGTACCGGGGGCCGGGCCGGTCCACGTGCTAGTGGTCGTGGTGGGCGCCACCGTGCCCGTTTTTTGCGTGCTGGGCTCGGTGGCCTGGTACCGGCGCCATCCCCGGGGCGACTCGTGGATGGTGTGGGCCTACTTCGCCGAGACCCTGGTCTACGCCTACACCAACCAACGCCGGGTCATCCTCGTCCTGCCGGTGGTGGTGGTGTGGTACGTGGTCGGGGCGTGCGTTTTCGGCCGGGCCATGCTGGCCCTGGGCGGGCGCAGCATCAGCCGGGCGGCCGTGGCCCTGTCGGTGGTGGTGGCCGTGCTGGCCGCCGGGGTGCCCACGGCGGCCGGGTTCACCCGGGACTACCTGTACCCGGAGGGCCAGCAGAGCTCCGAGTTCGCCCACTCGCCGGCCATGGCCCTGCTCAAGGCGCTGGGGACGCCGAGCTCGGTGGTGGAGACGGACTACCGGGGGAGCGTGGCTTATTTCACCGGCCATCGCACAGCGTGGACGGCGTTCACCGCCACCACGCCCTTCGGCCCCTTCGCCGCCAACCGGTGCTCGGTGCCGGCGGTGAGGGACGCCCTGGCCGCCGACGACGCCAAGTTCCTCACGATCGGGGACTTCAACCTCCCGTGGGAGGTGGACAGCCCCTGCCTTCTCGCCCTGGCCACGACCCAGCCGACGGCGGCCACGCTCGGCGCCGTGCGCCTACTGTCGATAAGCCTCGACCACACCTCGGTGTTCGAGTTGGTGGGCCGGGGAACGTCCCAGCCGGGCCTGGTGGACCGCACCAGCACGGCGCCGGCCACGCCTTTTCTCCGGGCCAGCCTGGCGCCGGACGGCCAGGGCGACACGGGCACCCCCGCCTACCGCGCCCCGGCGCGGGCGGGCCAGGCCGAGTTCGAATGGACGTGGCCTGCTCCGGTCACGTTGTCCCAGGTGAGCGTGGGATCGGTCACCAGTTCGGCCGGGCTGAGGGCGGTCACGGTCGCCATCGAAACGCCCGGGGGGGCGTGGGAGACGATCGCGTCCTGCTCTGGCGGTGTCGGCGGCAACGGCCAGGTGCCCTACCTCCTGGCCGAGATGCCGTCGGGGGCGCGCGCCTGGGCCGTGCGGGTATCGGCGCAAACAGTGGGTGTGGCCGAAGTGGCCGAAGTGGCCGCCATCGGCCCCTAGCGACGGCGTCCAGCGTCCTACGGCCAGGCGGCTCTACTGGCCGGCGGCTCTGCTAGGCCCGCGGAACCTACTGGCCGGGCGGATCTACTGGCCCGGCAGGACCACGGGTTTTACGGCCATGGGGTCGCGCCGGCCGGCGAGCAGCGCCTCTTCCACCTGGGCCAGGCTGTAGTGGCCCGTCACCAGGTCGTCGAGGGGGACGGTGCCGGCTGAGGCCATGGCCACGGCGGTCGGGTAGGTGTTGGCGTAGCGGAAGGTCCCGGTCAGCTCGATCTCCCGCCACTGGACCACGGCCAGGGGGAGGCGCGGGTGGCTTTCGGCGGACATGCCCACCACCACGGCCCGGCCGCCCCCCCGCAACGCCCTGATCCCGGTGTCGAGAGCCTCCATGGAGCCGGAGCACTCGATAAGCACGTCCGCCCCCATGTCGGCCAGCGCGTCCCCGTCCTGGAGGGCGTCGACGACCGTCGTGGCCCCCATCCTGGTGGCCGACGGCAGGCGCACGGCCTGGGTGTCGGTCACCACCACCTCCTGTGCCCCGGCAGCCCGGGCCACCGCGGTGACGACGAGCCCGATAGGCCCCGCCCCGGTGACCAGGACGCGGTCGCCTACGGCGATGTGGGCCTTCCAGGTCGACCAAATGCCCACCGAGAGCGGCTCCAGCAGCGCCCCGGCGTCGTCGGAGACGTGATCGGGCAGCGGGTAACAGAAATCCTCGTCGTGCACGACGTAGCGGGCGAAGGCCCCGTCCACCGGCGGCGTGGCGAAGAAGCGGATGTCCGGGCACAGGTTGTACTGGCCGCTGCGGCAGGCCCGGCACCGCCGGCAGGGCACGCCCGGCTCCATGGCGATGCGGTCGCCGACCTTCAACCGGCCCGTGCCCGGGCCGAGCTCCCGGACCACGCCGGACGCCTCGTGCCCGAGGACCAAAGGCCCGGTGACCACCCGCTCGCCGATGCGGCCTTCGGTGTACCAGTGCACGTCGGAACCGCACACCCCCACTGCGCTGACCTCGACGAGCACCTGTCCCGGACCAGGTACGGGCATCGGGCGTTCCTCGAGCTCTATCTGGCCGGGACGCACCATAACGGACACCGGAGCAGTTGCCATGGGCCTACCGTAGTCCCGTGCCCAACCAACGCGCTCCGGGGTGGTACGCCGACCCGGAGAGGGCTGGGCGCTGGCGGTGGTGGGACGGGCGGGCGTGGACAGAGCATGCCGTGGGCGCTGGGGAGGGCGGGGCGCCGGCGGGGACGGACGGGCCCGACGGCCCTGGGGCCGGGGCCGGCCCCGC
>JBKQUU010000033.1:0-27291 GCA_052325485.1 Acidimicrobiales bacterium
CTGCCCAGCGGGTTCAGCGCCGGTGAGCCCGAGGAGGCACTTGACTGCGCGTGCGGCCTGTACCTCGGTGACCCCACGGCCTGGCTGCCTAGCGATCCACCGACGAACTAACGGCCACGCCTACTAGGCAGGCACCGCCCCAGGCCGCATTGCGGCGTCGGTGTCCGCCAGGGCCAGCTCTTCGGGCCCAAGCTGGTGCTCGACCAGGAAAGAGCTCTGTCCTACTCGCCACAAAGCCACCCCCCGGGGAAGTTGGCTCAAAAGGGCCTGCTCGGTGCCGGTCAGGCCGAGCAGGTCGCCGGCGCGGTCGGCCTCGGCCGGGGCCTGAGCGAACAGGACGCGGGTCTCGGCGTCAGCCAGGAGCCCCTCAGCCAGGCGCTGCTGCTCGGAGCCCTCGGGACCGGCGGCGCTCAGGTCGGACAAGCGGTGGAGAACAGCAACGTTAGCGACCCCGAAGGAGCGGGACAGCTTGAACGTCGCCTGCAGCCAGCGGGCCGTGGCCAGGTGGCTGAGAACGGCCCAGGCCTCGTCCAGGACGACCAGGCGCTTGGTGCCCTCGCTCCCAGCCAGGGCGCCCTGGAGCCACGACAGTGCGCACACCATGAGAAGGCCGAGGGCGGGGGACGCGTACAGGCGAGAGAGGTCCAAGACGACCAGGCCACCGGCCATCTCGATGCCGGGCGACGTCTCCCCGTCGAACATACCGGCCAGGTCGCCGACGACCAGGCGGCGCAGCTCGAGGGCGATCTGGCGACCGTCGCGGCGCAGCCCTTCCAGGTCTGTGGCCAGCGCCGCGGCTTGGCCGGGCTCGGGGGCCAGGAGCGCCTCGGCCAAAGCACCCAGGGTGGGCACCGCTACGCGCCGCTCGACCGCGCTCAAAGAGACGTCGGCCGCCGCCCTCTCTTCGGGCTGTAGGGACCGCCCAAGCGAGCTGGACAGCAAGGCACCGAGTAGTTCGGACCGGCGCTGGTGGGCGGGCGCCCAGCCTCTCTCCGGACCTGGTGGCCCGACGTCAACCGGCCCGACGTCGAGCGGGTTGAGGCGAAGGCCGAGGCCCGGGCCCAGCCGCAAGGGGGTGACGCCGCAGGCCCGGGCCAGGCCGCCGTACTCGCCCTTGGGGTCGAGGACCCAGCACTGGCGGCCGAAGCAAAGCTGGCGCCACAGGAACGACTTGACAAATGCGGATTTTCCCCGCCCTATCTGGCCGAACACGACGATGTTGGGGCTGGTCAGCCTGCCCTTGGCATAGCACTCCCAGGGGTCGAAGCAGAACAAGCCGCCCGAGGCCTCTCGGCCGATAAAACACCCGTCCACGCCGAGGTCGTCGGGCACCACGAAGGGGTACAGCGTACGTAACTCGACGGTCGTGGCCCGGTGCGGCGGTGGGAGCCCTCTTTCCCTCAATTCCCGTCCTCCTGAGCTTCTGAGCGGTTCAGCAGATGATCTGATGTCTTTTCATACCATCCTAGCCGTAGCCCGACGCTCTCGCGAAGGCCACCGGCCGCGTGGGACAGATCTGCTCATCGCCTGCTGCGGCGGACGCCCTGCTCAGTTGCGGGCCGGCCAGGATGGCGGAATTACGGCAGGCACGGCCGAGGTGCCCTTGGCGCGAGGCTAGAAAGGTCGCCCCGGCTGGCGGCGCAACGTACCGCGGAGCACCCGCTTTTGCTCTCTCTTGGCCTGCGCCCACTGCTGCTTGAGCTCGTGCTGGGCCCGTTTCCATTCATCGACCTCGGCACGCACCGAGTTCCCCCTCCAGGGGCGCGCTTGGGAAGGGTGACGCTCGCCTGGGGGCGGCCACGCCCCGAAGCGGTCACGGTGATCGCTCTGGACCTGGCGCCACACGCCCCGGGCCTGGCGCAAGGCCGCCGCCACCTGCTGGCCCGCCTTTTGGGCGGCTTCGGCGGCCGCCTTTAGCTGGTCGCGTGTGCCTCGGCCCTGGACCATGACCTCGAACGCCCACAGCCCCGAGTCGATGAGCCGGGCTGCTCGAGCGACCTCGGCGCTCACCTCCTCGAACACCTCGTCGAAATCGAGCGCCCCGGCCGACGACAGCCGGATGGCCTGGAACTGGACGCGCCACAGCCCGAGGATGGCGTGAGCGGCTATCTGGGGCTCGGGGTCGTCGGGGCTCACCCCGGCCCGGGCGGCCAGGGCCTCGGCCGCCACCTGCACCAGGCGGTCCATCATGTCCCGCTGAGCGGCCCGCAGTGACGGCGTGGTCTCGACCAGGTCCATGAACCGGTCCACGAGCCCCTCGTACTGCGTGAGACGGTCCCAGTTGGACCGCAGCTCGTCAAGCTCCTGTCGTAGGACATCGAGGGCCGCCTGCGTGGGCGTACGGGCTGGCCCTCCGGGGCCAAGAGCGGTCTTGATGGCGGTTGCCATCTCGTCTTCACGGTCGAGCACAAGGCTCTCTTTGGTGGGAAAGTAGTTGTAGACGGTCTTCTCCGACACTCCGCAACGTTCGGCCACCTCGGTCACCCGGACCTCGTCGAAGCCCCGCTCCAAGAACATCTCGGTGGCGGTGTCCGAGATAAGGCGTCGCATCTGGCGCTTCTTGCGCTCGCGCAGGCCTTCTACCGCCGGTCCGGTCACCGGTCCCCCCGTCGTCGCTCGTCGTTCCTCGCCCACATCGGGCAGCTTAGCTCACCGCCTCAAGAAATACTGTTGCAGAATTTTTATAGCTACTGTAAGTTAGCCAGAAGAGAGGTCCTCACCTGAAGTCAGGAGGCGTTCATGTCAGCAACGGGGCCAGCCGTCGAGACGGCGGCATTGACCAAGAGGTTCGGCTCGTTCACCGCCGTGAGCTCGCTCGACTTCACTGTCGGGCGGGGGACGGTCGTAGCCCTGCTCGGGCCGAACGGGGCCGGGAAGACGACGGTGGTGAGAATGCTCGCTACTTTGTCCCAACCCACGAGCGGCACCGCCACCGTTTGCGGCCACGACGTCGTGCGCGAGGCCGACGCGGTGCGGAGCGACATCTCGCTCACCGGCCAGTTCGCCGCCCTCGAGGCCAACCTGACGGGGCGCGAGAACCTTGTGCTGATGGCCCGGCTCCGAGGCTACGGCCGCCTCGCCGCCGCCAAGGTGGCGGACAGCCTCATCGAGCGTTACGACATCGGCGAGTTCCGCGACAAGCTCATAAAGAACGTTTCCGGAGGCCAGCGCCGCCGGGTCGACCTGGCCGCCAGCCTCGTCACCCGTCCGCGGCTGGTGGTCCTGGACGAGCCGACTACCGGTCTTGACCCGCGCAGCCGCCAGGTCGTCTGGGCGACGGTGCACGACCTCGTAGCCGAGGGGGTGACGCTGGTCCTCACGACCCAGTACTTGGAGGAAGCCGACGAACTGGCCGACCAGATCGTTTTTATCGACCACGGCAAGGCCGTGGCGGCCGGCACCCCGGGCGAGCTACGCGCCCAGATAGGCGACCACCGCGTCGACGTCGTGGTGAGCGACCAAGGTAATTTCCACCGGCTCGCCGCCCTCCTCGAGCAGTCCTTCGAGCTGACCCTGGCCCCGGAACGACGCACGATCTCCGTCCCGGCACCGCGCCAGGCCCTCGACTTGGCGTCCGTCACAAGTGCCGTCGTAGCGGCAGGTGTGGCCGTGGACGAGGTGGCCCTGCGCCGGCCCACCCTTGACGACGCTTTCCTGGCCCTCACCGGGGAGCCCGGCGAGGCCACGGACGACCTGGAGGTAGTGGCATGACGACGATCACCATCCCCAAGCGGCCCGTCGCACTGGTCGAGGCCCTCCCGGGCCGGCCCAACCGGCTGCGACGCTACTTCCGGGAGACGGCCCTGCTCGTCGGCCGCAGCCTGCGGGCGGTCCCCCGTGTCCCCGAACGGCTGAGCGACGTGACCATACAGCCTGTCCTGTTCACGCTCCTGTTTCTGTACGTGTTCGGGTCGGCCATCCATGTCCCGGGCATGCGCTACCAGGACTACCTCCTGCCCGGGCTCATCGGCCAAGGGCTCGCCTTCGGCGTGATCGGCGCCGGCGTGGCCACAGCCACGGACTTCGCCAGTGGGGTCACGGACCGTTTCCGGTCTCTGCCCGTCACCCGGTTATCGGTGATAACGGCCCAGGTCCTCGGACAAATGCTCGAGCAGGTCCTCGGCATGGTCATCGTCATAGGGATCGGCCTCCTGCTCGGCTGGCACCCTCACCTCAATGCCCCCCGCCTGCTGGAGCTTTTGGGCCTCATCTTCCTCGGCCTGTTCGCCTTTACCTGGTTCGGTGTGCTTCTCGGCATGCTCGTGCGCAGCAGCGACGCCATGCAGGGGCTCGGCTTTGCCATCGTGCTCCCACTGTCGTTCCTGGCCGGCACGTTCGTCCCGATCGCCGGCATGAAAGAAGTGCCCCGGGTGATAGGAGAATGGGACCCGCTGTCGTCTCTCGTCGCCGGTATCCGTCAGGTCTGCCAGGGTGCCCGCTCGAGTGGCTCGTGGCAGCTCGACCACCCCGTCGCGGCCATGGTCGGATGGTGCCTGCTGGTCACCGTTATCTGCGTACCGCTGGCGCTGCACAGGTTCCGCCAGATGAGCACCGTCTGACCGCCAGCCCTGGTCCCGGGGAGCAACGGCCGGCGGTGGCCAGTGCGATGGCCGTCCTCGGGAGAGCAGTCCATGAACTTCCCCCTTTGGTTGCGCCGCCCGAGGAGATCAGGCACCGGTCTCTCCTGAGAGCTCGAGGAGGCCGACGACGCGGTGTGGCGTTGCCTTACCGACGCGCTTGCCGATGGGAACGCTCGTACCCCGAGGCCAAAAACGAAGCCGCTAGGCTACGGCCGGAGACGGCGCGCCACGGTCTTTATGGTGCTCCAAGTAGGGCTCGGGAGAGCGGCACCCGGCGTTGAGAGCCGCCGTGGCGGCCACTGCGGCTGTGACGAGCGGCGTCACCGGTCCCACGCTTGAACGCGGCGATCTGGTCGGGTAGGACGGGCCGAGCCAACAAGAACCCCTGGCCCAGGTCACATCCCAGGGCAGCGAGCGCTCCGGCTTGGCCGTCCGTCTCGATGCCCTCGCCGACGACCGACATCCCAAGAGCGTGGGCCATGGCGATGATGGCGCCGACGATCCTACGGTCCCGGTCGTTGCCGGTCACGTGCTCGACAAAGCTGCGGTCGATCTTCACGATGTCCACGTTCAGGCGTTGCACGTGGACAAGCGTCGAGTAGCCGGTCCCGAAGTCGTCCAAAGCGAGGAGCACCCCGAGCCCGGACAGCCCCTCCAAAGTCGTTGGCACCTCGCCGATCTCACCGATGAGGGCCGTCTCGGTGATCTCCAGGCAGAGCTGGGAAGGGACAATACCGTGTTCTCCGATGACGGAGGCGATGCGGTCAACCAGCGTCGGGTCCGAAAGTTGCTGCCCTGACACGTTCACCGAGACGGTGAAGTCCGCTGGGTAACCCCCCTCGCCCGTCCACCGGGCCAGTTGCCGGCATGCCTCGTCCAGCACGAAAGTACCGATGGCGTCTATTAGCCCGCACGTCTCGGCCATCGGGATGAAGTCGCCCGCCAGGACGACCCCGCGTTCGGGGTGGCGCCAACGGACGAGCGCCTCAACGCCCCGCAGCGATCGGTCTCTCAGTGCGAACAAAGGCTGGTAGACGAGGAAGAGCTCGTTGTCGGTGATGGCCCTGCGCAAGTCGAAGCCGAGATCGTGGTTGGCGGCGGCGCCGGCGTGCAGGTCGCCGTTGAAGGTGCCGAAGCAATTACGACCGGCGCCCTTGGCCTCGTACAAGGCGATGTCGGCCTGTCGCAGCAGCGCGCCGGGGCGGGCAAACGGGTCGGCCGTGACGACGGCGCCAATACTGGCAGTGACGGTGAGGTCGGTGCCCTCGCACACGAAGCGCCTGCCGATGGCCCGCAGCGCTCTACTGGCGATCACACGTGCATCGTCCTCGTCGCGCAAGTTGGAGCGTAGCAACACGAACTCGTCGCCCCCGACGCGGGCCACAGTGTCACTGCGCCGGGACATCCGGGACAGGCGCCGGCCCACCTCGGCCAGCACCCGGTCACCGGCGTCGTGGCCGAACGAGTCGTTGATGGCCTTGAAGTTGTCGAGGTCGACGAAGAACAACCCGAGCCGGCCGGGGCTGCGGTCGAGGGCGGCCAGGGCTTGGGACAGGCGGTCCATGAGCGCCGGCCGGTTGGCCACCCCGGTGAGGCTGTCGTAAAGGGCCTGGTGCCGGAGCTGCACTTCGGCTTGGTCTCGAGCCACCTCAGCGAGCTTCTGCAGCGTAATGTCCCGGACCAAGAAGCACACGCTCCTCGGAAGGCTATGCGAAGCAGCGATAGGGGCGACCCTGCCCTGGAACCAGCGCGTGCCCGCCGGGACCTTTAGGCTGTACTCACAAGTCTCCGAGCAACCCGTCTCGAGGACATGGCCGATAATCGAGGTCAGGCGCAGGCCGATCTCGTTGCCGAGGGTCTGACGAACTGTTCGGCCGAGCATCTCGCTCCGGGGTGCCGCCAGCAGGGCGTCGTCGGTAGTCCAAATCCCGAGGTAAGCGCCGTTCTCGTCGATCTCGAACACAAGATCATCCAGTGAGGAAAGGAGAGCCTGGAGGCGAGCTTCACTGTCCCACCACACTTCGGTGGCCCCTCGAGGCGCGCCAACGTCCGCCGCGCCGCCCTGCCCGGTCGAAGGGGTGCGCTGCTTTCGGTTGGCCACAGTGGTTCTCTTGGCCATTAGGACTTGTATCGGCGCCTGCCGCCGGCTCCTTGATTTCGGGTTGTCCCTGAGCGGTGCCGGTTAGTCGTCGTGGCGCGGGCACGCCGCGCTCGGCCTCGTTAGTGGAACGGACGTGACTGGTTGCAAATGCAAAACGCTCCCTTGCGCTCAGTCAGCCGCAAGGGAGCAATATCTCGACCACTTTTTAGCTGGTCGATGCGGGAGGGGGAGGGCCGCCCCATCCGTCGTTACGGCCCATGCCGCCACCGAAGCCGACCCAGACGCTCGTGGCCGTGACCGTGCCCGACGCCGTCGTGCCCTGGACGCTGACCATTTCGCCTACTTTGACGTTGGCGAAGCTCGGCGCGGTGACCTTGCCGTCCTTATAGGTCGTCGTGGGGCCCACGTCGACGGTGACGACGGCGCCGCTGCGCTCTGTCAGGGTAAAACTGTCACCGGGGGTGGTGCTGACCGTCGCCACCTTGCCGGCCGCGGCGGGGGGCGTCCGCACGGTGCCCGGAGCTCTGGCGTTAGAACTGTTGTGGGGGGCCGTGGTCGCCGCTTGAGCCACCGCCACCGAGCCGGTGCCGGTCCCGAGCACTACGGCGAGCACCACGGCTGTCCGGGTGAGCCTCGAGCGCTTTGACCGGCTGGCGGTCGGGGCACGAGGAGGCGGGGGGTAAGGGTAGAGGCCGGTGCTTTCGCTGTCGGTGATCATGGTTGTCGTTATCTCCTTGAGTTCTACTCGGTCTCTGCCGGGCTCGGCTCTCTGGCCCAGCTGCCTACGAGCTTGGCTGTTGGACATAAGCGAGCCGTGAGCGCGGGGTAAACGCTACAGAGAGTTTTGCTAAGGAACTCCTGGGCACGGCCGTGGGCCCGGGCCCCGCGGTGCAAGACAAATAGACCGACGTTCGCCCCTCGTCGCGAGAATCTGGGCCACCGGGGCTGTGCGCTCATAACGCTCGAGGAGGGTCACCACCGAGGAGCCGACCGAGGCGAACAGCAAGGAAGTAGGGTGCTGATGGGGAGCGATGGCCGCTACGAGCATGTCAGGGAGGAACGATGTCAGGCACGGCCGGTACAGATGATGAGATCTCCTACCTCGCGCTCCAAAACGGCACGCCGGTCCTCAGTTCTTCGGCCACCGAGTTCGGCACGGTGCACCACGTGCTGGTGGTCGAATCGCTCGACCTCTTCGACGGCATTGTCGTCAAGGTCCACCATGGCCTCTGCTTTGTCGACCGCGACCAGATCGCCAAGATCACCCGGACAGCGGTGCACTGCCAGCTGAGCGACGCCGAGGTGGCCGCCTTGCCGCCGCCTTCAAACCCGCCGGTCGAGGTGGCAGATCCGTTCCAGGGCGCGGGCACTTCCTTGCACGCCCGCTTTGGTCGCATGTTCGGCCGCGAGCACTGGGTCGAGCGCAACGGGTAGGTCGTATTTGCTCTCCGATCACTCAATGCCGGTTGTCCACTGGTGGGCACGAGGGTCGATCTCGAACAAAACGGGCCCCGCCCGTGTAGGTAACTTAACCAAGCGACCGTTCTGAGCGAGCCGACTGCGAGCAGACGATTGGGGCCCGAGAGCCTGTCCTGGGCATAACACTCCCATGCGCCGGAACAGCATGCGCGGTTGGACGATGGTCGCGGGGCTAGCGTGGGGTTGATGAAGCGGCCCAACGGCGGGCGTCGCATCGCTACGGTGGCTACATCGGTCCTGGTCCTGCTGGTGGCGGCGTGCGGCGGGCACGCTACGCCCGCCGCCACCGGGCGGGCGACCACCACGACCGCCCCGTCCAGCGCGTCCAAGGGCCCGGCCCGCGGCGCTGCTCCGGCCTCGCCGGGACAGCATAAGGCGCGGCACCTTAAGGGACGACAGGCCCAGCTGAAAAAACGGCGGGCGCACGGCGAGCAGGCGGCGCGTGCAGGAGATAGGACGGGGAAGGCGCGGCGCAAAGCAGCCCTGGTCGCCCAAGGCCCGCCCCGCTGCCCGCTGACAGGCACGCTGGCGCCCAACGAAAAGGTCGCCCAGCGGGCGGCCGTGGCCGTCAAAGTCGAGAACCTGCCCCAGGCCCGGCCCCAGTGGGGCCTCGACAAGGCCGACATCGTCTTCGAAGAGCCAGTCGAGGGCGGGATCACGCGGTTCATAGCCGTTTTCCAGTGCCAATCAGCGGCGCGCATAGAGCCGGTGCGTTCGGGCCGTCTCGTCGACCCCCAGATCCTCGAGCCCCTGGGCCGCATCCTCTTCGGCTACTCGGGTGCCATCCAGCCGGCGATCAACGAGATCGACTCGAAGAGGTCGCTCCTGTTCGACGTCGGGGCGGACCGAGCCGGCAGTGCTTACTGGCGAGACCCGGACCGCTACGCCCCTCACAACCTCGTGAGCTCCACCGCGGCGCTGTACGCGGCCGCCTCCGAGCTGGGCGACAGGAAGGAAAGAGGCCCGACGCCCATCTTCAGCTACGGGCCGCCGGCACCGGGCGGCACTCCGGCGGGCGTCATCAACATCTACGACCCGCTGGACGTCACGACCTGGACCTGGCACCGCGACACGGGCGTCTATTACCGGTCCTATTCGGACACCGGGCCGGCCATGCAGGGCGATGGCGCCCAGATAACGGCGTCCAACGTAATTGTCATGCTCGTCCAGGAGCGGCCCACCCCCTATGTCGAGGACGACACCGGCGCCCTCGAGCAGGAGCTCACCCTGAAAGGGAAGGGACCGGCCTGGGTGTTCCGGGACGGCCAACAGTTCTTCGGCTACTGGGAACGGCCCTTGCTCGACCACCCGGCCGTCTTCTATGAGACGAACGGCACCAAGATCACTCTCACGCCCGGCGGTACTTGGGAAGAACTGGTGCCCAACGGGTTGCGCATATCCGTCAAGCCCTGAGCGCTGGAAAGGACGGACATGCCTCCCCCCATGGTCCCCCCGACTTCGACCTGGCTGAGCGAAGAGTCCTGTGACCTCGACGAGTTCCGGGCGCTGGTGGAGCAGACAACGGACCTGCGCCAGTACCCTGCCGCCGGCGCCGTCGAGGGCAACGTGCTCATTTACGATGCCGCGCACCTCCGTGAGCTGGCCACCGGCGGGCAAGGGCGTCACGTCCAGACGGAGATCGGGCGCGCCCTGTCAGAAGGCCCAGGCATCGTCGTCATCGAAGGGGCCTTTGGCACCCCGGTGGTCGACCGGGCCACCCGGGTGCTCAGGGCCGTGATGGACGCCGAGCGGGCGAAGGGCGTGGGTGGCGGGGACCATTTCGCCAAGCCCGGTGCCAATGAGCGGCTCTGGGAGGCGCTGGGCAAGCTAGCCCTCGCCGACCCCGAGGTCTTCGCCGACTATTACGCCAACGACATCGTCGCCCTGGTCTCGACCGCTTGGCTCGGTCCCGGCTACCAGGTCACCGCGCAGGTCAACGTGGTCAACCCGGGTGGGGCGGCGCAAGCGGTCCACCGCGATTACCACCTCGGTTTCCTCTCCAACGAGCGCGCCGCCGCTTTCCCGGCCCATGTCCACCGGCTCTCACCCCTGCTCACGCTGCAGGGCGCCGTCGCTCACAGCGACATGCCGGTGGAGAGCGGGCCCACCCTTTACGTGCCCCACTCCCAGAAGTACCTGCCCGGCTACCTGGCCTGCCGCCTGCCCCAGTTCCGCGCCTACACCGAGGACCACCACGTACAGTTGCCCCTCGCCAAGGGCGACGCCGTGTTCTTTAACCCCGCCCTGTTCCACGCCGCCGGCCACAACCGCACGGCCGAGGTCAGGCGCATGGCGAACCTGCTGCAGGTCTCCTCCGCGTTCGGTCGCGCCATGGAGAGCGTAGACCGGGAGGCGCTGACGAACGCCGTGTTCCCGGTGCTGTTGCGCCGCAAGCGCGAGGGTGCCGGGCGGCAGTGGCTGGCCAACGTCGTGGCGGCCGCGGCCGAGGGCTACTCGTTCCCGACCAACCTGGACCTCGACGTCCCGGTGGACGGCCTCGCCCCGCCGTCGCCGGCGGAGATCGTGTGGCGGGCGCTCGACGGCGAATGGGGCCCGGAGGCGCTGCGCCGGGAGTTGGAGGCCGCCCGGGCGCGCCGGCACTAACCGGCGGTGCCCTCGCCGGCGCCCGGCCGGGGCGAAGCCCCGCGGTCCGTCAACGCTGCCGGCCCGCACCACCCGCGCTCGTTGACGGTGGCCTTCATGCTGGTCGTGCCCAGTTCGGCCCGAGCCGCCGTCAGGGCGTCCTCGTCGATGTCCACCAGGTGCTCCGCCACCATCGAGATATATACGGCTACACACTCGTATACCCAGTTAGGACGGCAGGCCCGGGTGCTCACAAGCCCCGCCCGAAGGGCAATGCCCATGTCAAGGCCTCTTTCTGTTGGCCAAAAAGGGGGCGCAGGCACAGTTTGGCCGCCCCCGCGGCCCGTTCCAGTTCGGCGCACGCCTCCTCCAGGCCGGGCTTGTCGTCGGCGGAGACGCTCACGTAACCGGCCAGCTCGAACGAGCCCCGCCCGTCGGCCAGCTCCGTTTCCCGGCCTTCGACCGCCTCGGCCTGGCGACGCTGCCGGGCCGTCTCCAGGAAGCCGCCCTGGGCGCGCAGCTGAGCGTCGGCCAGCTGCGCGGTACGGGAGGACTCGGCGTCGCGGGCGGCGCGCTCGGGCGGGACGGGGGCCATGACCACCGAGAACGAACGCCGGCCCGTCCCCACCAGCAGAGGGCTCAGGAAATCCGGGCCGACGCGGCTGCGGGGCCACTCCGCCACCCAGTAGGTCCGGTACCAGGACAGGTCGGCATGCACGTCGGCCCAGTGTTCTTCGACGGCCAGGGGCCAGGGATGGGCAGCCGGGTGGCGGGCCAGGTCGTTCAGTAGGAAGCCCCCTAGAGCGGCGGCCGCCCCCTGCCCGTCGAGGACGCCCTGGCACACCAGGCCCACGTTGCGCATCTGGGTGCGCAGCGCCCGCACCTCGTTGCGCAAGGCGGCGGCTCCTTCCGGGCCCGGCCGTCCGTGCCGGGAACGGGCCCGCACCACCACTACCAGGAGCGTCTCGTGGCGTACGGCCCGAGGCCCGGCCTGCTCGAGCAGCGCCATGTGCCCGGCATAGCCGGGGCTGGCGGGGTGGCCCGCCCGCTGGAGGTGGGCAATGAGGGCGTGGCCGTCACCGGGCAGGGCGCGCTGGCACCACTGCAGGCGTACCAGGCTGCTGCGCTGGTTGGACAGGGACTCGAGCACCGCCGCCCACGCCGCCAGCTTGCGCTCCTTTTCGGTGTCGTCGAGGAGGCAGAAGGAGCTGCCCTGGGCCCTCACGATGGCCGCCGCCGTGCCCCCCCGTTCGTCGACCAGAGCCCCCATGGCCCCCCCACCGTCCTGCGCCGGGATCTCGCTTAGGTAAAGGCCGCGTACGAACAACCGGGCCGGGAGCCGGCGCACCGCCGCCGGGGCGGGACCGACCGGCCCGCCGACCACCACCGGCCCACCGAGCACGACCGGTGCCGTGCCGAGACCGGCTGACCCCGGGACCGGGGCCGTGCTCGACCTCGTCCGTGCCCCGAACGAACCGGCGATGCTCGACCACTGCAGCGAGGTGCGGCCCGAGATGGGCCGGCACAACAAGCCCCCCGTACCAAGCGCGGCCAACGCCCCGGCGCCACCGGCCATGCCGGGCCACGTCTTGACCAGGGCCAGGGCCACCACTAGAGCGGCGCCGAGCACGGCCAGCTGGCCGACGCCCAGGCCGAGAAAAAGGCCGCGGCGGTGGAGGGGCTCGAATCGGTAGTGGGCGCCCTCAGCCATCGGCGGCGCTCGCCCGGCGGGCAGCGGCAACGAAGGCGGGGTTGCCGGCCGGCCCGAGGCCCGGGTCGTCGCCCGGGTCGGCGCCCGGGGCCGCGCCCGGGGCGGGGCCGGCGCCGCCGGCGTCGGGGCGGCTCACCTGGTTGAGCAGCTGCCCCGCCCCCCCGCCCACCGTGCCTGAACGGTTGGCGGCCTGGCTGATGATGCCGGCCCGGGTGGCGACGTTCATGGCTGTGTGGGCCGCCCGTTCGGCGGCCCGGAACGGTTGGCGGGAGACCTCCTGGAGATGGCCGATGGCCGATGCCTCGGCGATGGGGACCAATTTCAGTAGCGCTACGGGGGCAAAGGCAGCCAGCAGCAAGATGGCCGACCCGGTGACGACCGAGCTGGGCCCGGCCTTGGCGCTGGTGAGCGCATTGGCGCCCAGGCACAGCGCCCCCACTATTACCGGCTTGGCCAGTAAAAGGGCACCGAGCACCTCGGCCAGACGTTTGGCCCAGTGGGCGGTGGACGGCCAGACGAGGCCAGCCAGGGCCAGGGGCATGAAGAACACCGCCAGCTCGATGGCGGCCGAGCGCAGGGCCAGCTCGAGCCAAATGAGCAGGCCGCCGACGATCACGAGCAAGCTAAGGACGGCCCCGATGGGCCCGGCGCTCACGGTCTTGGTTATCCCGAGCGTTATGACGTCCAGGAAATCCTTTTGGAGATTGGGCTCGACCTGGCTTTGGACAAGTTGGGATATGGCATCGGTCACCTCCAGGCCCCGTTGGGCCACCCAGACGATGGCGTAACCGCAGAGCGCCGAGGCGGGCAGGCATACGCCCCACGTCCGGGCCAAACGGCGCATGTCCTGGCGCAGTACCGCACCGATGGTGGCCGCAAAAAGCAAAGGGGCCACGACCAGTTCCTCGATCGGGAAAAGCAGGTGCGACACCGATGCGAACCAGTCGCCAGGGTTGAAACCGATGGCCGTGGTGGCGGGCACGACGGCCCCTATCAAGTCGCCGATCAACGCCTTGGCGGCATCGGCTTCCAGGCTTTCCAGGCCCGAGAAGAACAGCGTGCTCAGAGTGTTGGCACTGATGGAGAAAGGGAACGGTAAAAGGCTCATCAGCGCAGGTTCACGCCCTGGCTAAAGAAAAAGCTGATGATCTGTGAGGACGCCCCGATCAACAACGCCGCCACGCCCGAGACGATCACGCCCCGCCGCCCGCTGTAGGACTGCTGGTAATTGTGGGAGAAGTGCCCGAAGGCCCACATCACGCCGCCCACGATCACCCCGACTATGGACGCCAGCAGGGCCCAGTGGCCTACCCCACTGGCCAGGTTGGCCAACGTGGTGCCCCCGGGCAGGTCCCCGCTCTGGCCCGGCTGAAGGACGATATTTGTGCTGTTAGCGCCGGCGGTAGTGCTGGCGGCTGACAACCGGGCGAGGACCGAGTGCATGGCGGCTCCTTGAGGACGGGAATGGCTATGGAGGCGCTTGTCGCCGAGTGAGCCCGCCTGCGGGCGCAGGCTTTGGCCGCAAACCCCGGCCGATGAGTTCTTTCATAGTATTTCATGGTTCCTGTAGCATTTCAAGCCATGTTGGTCCTCAACCCGGCGTCCTCCTCAGGTGTCGCCTACTGGCAGCGGTCCGCCTCGTACAGCGCCTGGCTGGGCCAGGGCGCCCCCGCCCTCGGGCTGTCCGGGGCGGTCCACGCCCCCGGGCTGCAGTCCGTGCTCCGGGGGCGGGCGCCCGGGGGCGGGGCGCTGACCGAACGGCCCGGCCTGCGCCGCCGCCACGGCTGGGACCTCGTCTTCGCCGCCCCAAAATCGCTCTCGCTGCTGGTGGCCACCGCGCCCGAGGCCGCCGGGGCCACGCTGCGCCAGGCCTACCGCCAGGCCGTCGCCGACTCCGTCTCGACGCTTGAGCAACGGGCCGCCTGGGTGCGCCGCGGCCGGGACCTCGTCCCCGGTCAGGTCGTGGCCGGCGCCTTCGAGCACCTGGACAACGACGCCGGCCATCCTCACCTGCACTCCCACGTGGTCCTGGCCAACCTGGGCCTGGCCGCCGACGGCCGCTGGAGCTGTTTGGCGGGAGGCGAGCTGTGGCGCTGGCGGGAGGGCCTCGGCGCCGCTTTCCAGCTGGCCCTGCGGGACTGCCTGGCCGAGGCGGGGTTCGGCTTCTCCTGGACGCTCGCTCCCGGGGGCCTGGGGGAGATCACCGCCGTCCCCTCCGCCGTGGTCGCCGCCGCCAGCACCCGGTCCCGGGAGGTCGGAGCGGCGGCCCGATGGTTCGGTTCGGGCTCGGTGGCCACCAGCCGGGTGGCCCAGGGGCGGTCGCGTCGAGCGGGCCCCGCCGCCGGCCGGGGCGGCCCGGGCCCGGGCGTGGCCTCTGGCGGATGGGGGCGCCCGCAGGCCACCGCCGTCCTGGGCGCCGCCCGGGCCGTCCCGGCGCTGCCGCCTCCTCCACCGTCGGCCGCGGCCGTGGCCGAGGCGTTGGCCCGCCGGGGCTCGGTGTTCAACGAGCCGGACGTCCTGGTCGCCCTGGCCGAGTCATGCCCGAGCGGCCTGCGCCTGCCGGCGGCGGCCGATTGGGCCCGGCGCTGGTGCGAGGCCGGCATGCCCGTTGGGGGACCAGGCGTGGGTGCGGCGGCCGCGCCCGTGGGCGTCGACGGCGCCCGGGCACCGGGGACGGCGGCCGCTCATGGCCGGTGGACCACCGCCCGGTCCACCCAGGTCGACAACCGGGCCCTCGACCTGGCTGTGGAGGCCCGCTTCGCCCGCAGCGCCCGGGTGAGCCCGGCCGTAGCCGAACTCGAGCTGTCTGCTTTGGGGACGGGCGGGCGCCTGGCCCGGGCCGCCTGCCAATTGAC
Source organism: Acidimicrobiales bacterium (assembly GCA_052325485.1). Taxonomy (GTDB): domain Bacteria; phylum Actinomycetota; class Acidimicrobiia; order Acidimicrobiales; family Palsa-688; genus Fen-671. Next base: position 15,310 of record JBKQUU010000033.1, read on the forward strand.
CTGCTCCGGCGAGGGCGTGGCCGTCCTGCCCCCGGCACCGTGGCTGGACCAGGCCGCCTGCGTCGACGCCGCCCGGGCCATATGGCAGGCGGCCGGGATGACTGTGGAAGTGGCGTGCCCTTCGCAGCTGTCGGCCCGGCGCTGGCGCGCCCTTACCTCCCTGGAGGAGCCGGGCCCGGGCACGGGCCCGGCCCGGAGCATCGCCGGTCCTCTGGCCGACCGGCCCGGTCAGCGGGTGCTGGTGGTCGACGCCGCCGACCATATCGGCCCCGTGGCGCTGGCCCAGCTGTTCGAACAGGCCACGGCCAGGCAGACCAAACTGGTGCTCGTGGTCGGGGGCACCGTGCCGCGCTCAGGCCCGAGCCTGGCCCGGTCGTTGGACTGCCTCGCCGACGCACTGGCGGGCTCCCCCCTCGCCGATCTGGACGGGGCGGCGAGCCTGGCCGGGGCGGCGACGCCAGCCGTTTCCCTGGCCGGGATAGCAGTACAGGGCTCATTTACCGGGGCCGCGGCCATGGCCCAGCTCGTGGCGGCCCGGGGAACGGCCGCCCGGGGAGCGCCGGTACGGGGAGCGGCGGGGCCACCGGAGCGGACAGCCCCGCTGATGGTCGCCTTCGGGCCCGCCGAAGCCGAGGCGCTCAATACCGCGGCGCGCGCCGGGCACGCCGGCACCTACCCGGACGGGGCGGCCCGCCAACAGATGCTCGGCCGGCGCTCGTACGCCGTGGGCGACCAAGTCCTGGCCCTGCGGCGCATAGGACCGGTGCCCGGGGCCACCCACGGCACCGTGGTCGCCGTCGGCGTGGGCACCGGCGCCGTCGAGGTGGCGTGGCGGGGACGGGGACGGGCCGGGCCGGGGACCTTCCTGGTGGGGCCGGAGCACGCCTCTTCGCTCGGGTACGGGTACGCCACCACCGTCCCCTATCTGCGCTCATGCGAACCGGGGCGGGACAGCCTCTTGGTACTGGGCGACCCACTGGCCCTGGCCGGACGGGCCGCCCCCGTAGCCGCCGCCTGGGTCACCCTGGCCGGCCCCGGCCTGCCCGCCGCCGGGGCCTCCGGTCTGGCCCGCCGCCGCCGGGCCGGGATCGTCCAGCTGGCTACCGGCTGGCCCGACGAGGAGATGCTGGCCCGGGCCGGGCCCCGCCCGCTCAACGCCGTGGCCCGGCGACGCTGGGCCGAGGTGGTCGCGGCGTCGGCCGTCGAACGCGACCTCGGCACCCCCGCCCGGGGGGCCGGCCTCCATGTACCCCTCCACGGCCGGGGGACAAACATGAGGTCCCCCGATCGGCCCCGGGGCCCCTGGCTTGGCATGTAGGAAGCTCACCCGCGGCCGGACGCCACCCCGGGCCGGGCGCCGCCCCACCCCGGCCAGAAGCCGCCGACGTCGCCGGACGCGCCGGCCTATGTTTGGCAACCGCCGCCTAGGCGCGATGATGCCCAAGTGGCACGGCTGACCAAGCGGGACCTCCTGCGCTTCTGGCGGCCGTTCCGCATTGTCGCCGGCTTTGCCCTCCTGGGCGTCGCCATCTGGGTCCTGACCGGCAAATCGAGCGAGCTGGCCGGGACCGGCGCCTTCCTCAGCCAGATCCGCTGGGAGTGGATCGTGCTGGCCTCAGTGGCCGAGTTCGGGTCCTACCTCTCCATAACCTTCATGGAGCGGACCCTGCTCGGGGCCGGGGACGTAGGCGCCGGGCTCGGCCGCCTTACGGCCATCGCCTTCTCCGGCAGCGCCATCCAGTCCGCCCTGCCCGTAGGGGCGGCCTTCGCCGGCGTCTACGAGTTCCGCCAGTTCCAGCTGCTCGGCGCCGACGAGGTGCTCGCCGGCTGGGTGGTCATAGCCGTCGGCTCCGTCGCCTTCGCCACCCTGGCCGCCCTGGCCGGCGTCGGCCTCGCTCTGGCGGCCACGTTGGGCACCACCTTCGACCTCGTGTACGCCATCGTCGGCGTCCTGTTCGTCGCCCTCCTGGCCGTAGTGGCGTGGGCTAACCGGAGCACCGGTTACCGGCTGGCCCTGCAGGCCACGGCCCGGCTCGAAAAGGCGCTCAACCGTGCCCCCGGGCAGCTGAGCGGGCCCCTGGGCAAGGGCGTCCAACGCATGCGGTCCGTCGCCCCCACCCGGCTCGAATGGGCACAGGCCGTGCTGGCCGGGACGTGCAGTTGGCTGTCGGACTGCGCCTGCCTGGCGTTCGCCTTCATCGCCGTGGGTGCCGGCGTGCCCTGGGCGGGCCTGCTGCTGGCCTACTGCGGCGGTCAGCTGGCCGTGAACCTGCCCATCACGCCGGGGGGCCTCGGCGTGGTCGAGGGGAGCCTGACGGTGGCATTGGTGGCCTTCGGGGGTGGTCAGGCCCCGACCGTCGCCGCCGTGCTGCTGTACCGGCTCATCAGTTTCTGGGTGCCCCTCCCCGTCGGCGGCGTGTGCTACCTGGGCTTGCTAAGGGCGCGCCGCAAAGCGCGGCGCGCGGCGGCGCTGCCCGCCCTGGGCTCACCCGTCGAAGGACCGGGGCCAGCCTCGGGCGGGCCAGCCTGGGCCGAGCCCGCCCCGGGCGCCGGGGCCCCGCTTACCGAAGACGGGGCGGAAGGCCAGCCACATCCGACACAAGCCGTGGCAGAAGAGGACTGAAGGGGGAGATGACCATGACCTTGAGGACCTGGGCCGGCTCGGCCCGGCGCGTTGTCGTCGCCATTGTCCTGGTAGGGACGGTGAGCGCCGGTCTAAGCGGCTGCCACCACCTGGCCCCGCCCGTGGGCCTGGGGGCGTGCTACGAAAGCCTGCCTCTGGCGGAAGGCGCCCTGGACGTGGGCAAGACCAGCTACGTGTTCCACGGGGTCAAGCTGGTGAGCCCGAAGGTCATGGCTCAGCTCGTAAAGCGGCGTTTCCCGCACAACCCCTCGGCTAACTACAACCCGCCCCTAGGGGCCAAGGTGTGCGCCTTCGCCTTCACCGGCACGTTCCCCGCCGACCAGGTGGCGGGGGCGCCCTCGGGCGTGTCCGGCAAGGCGGCCATCGTGCTCACCACGACCGACCGCAAACTGCTCTTCAGCTTCGTGCTGGCCAAGTTGCCCGTGAACTTCAGCCGCCCGTTCACCGGGGCGTGAGCGCCTGGGGCCGGGGCGGCGGCTCCGCGGCGCCAACGCCCCCGGGCCCGCCGCGCTCAGGTGGTCAGCAGCTCCCGGGCGCCACGGTCGGTGGAGGGATGGCGCAACTTGGACATGGCCCGCGCCTCGATCTGGCGGATGCGCTCCCGGGTCAGGTTGAAATGTTCGCCCACCTCGTCCAGAGTGCGAGGTTCTCCCCGGTCGAGGCCGAAACGCAGCCGGAGGATCTCCCGCTCACGCTCGTCCAGGGCCACCAGCATCTTGCCCACTTCGCCCGAGAGCAGCGACGCCGCCGCCGCCTCGAACGGCGACACCGCCGAGCGGTCCTCGACCACGTCGCCGAGCTCGGCGTCGCCGTCTTCGCGCAGCGGCTCAGAAAGGGAAAGAGGCTCCGCCGCGTGGCGGAGGATCTCGATCACCTTCTCCTCTTCGAGCTCGAGGTCGTTGGCCAGTTCGGCTGACGTGGGCCGGCGGCCGAGCTGGCCCTCGAGCCGGCCGCGGGCCTTGGTCACCCGGGTCAACAGGTCGCCGGCATGCACGGGCAGGCGCACGGTACGGCCGGTATTGGCGATGCCCCTGGTTATGGCCTGGCGGATCCACCACGTGGCATAGGTGGAGAACTTGAAACCCTTGCGCCAATCGAACTTTTCCACCGCGTGCATCAGGCCCAGGTTGCCCTCCTGGACCAGGTCGAGCAGTGGTAGCTCGGCGGCCTGGTACTTCTTGGCTATGGACACCACCAGGCGCAGGTTGGCCTTGACGAAGGTCTCCGCCGCCTCGTCGCCTTCGCGGATGGCCCGGCGCAGCTCCCGCTTCTTCGGGACCGTTAGGGACTTAGCGCTGCTCATCTCCGCCCGCGCTGCTCGCCCCGCCTCAATAGCCTGGGCCAGCCTGGCCTCGTCGTCCTTGGTCAGCAGCGAGTGCTTGCCTATGTCGTTCAGATAGAGGCGGACCAAGTCCTCCTCAGGCTGAGCGGCGTGATTATTTGGCACCTAGTCCGTTGTCCTCATGCGAAGCGAAGAGGCCTCACGGCACTCCCCTACCGGTTTGTTGCCGCGGCCAGAAGCCAGCCTGGCACCCCTTTATTGGCACCGGCTCCTCCCGAACCCCTGCGCCGGCTATCACCGTGGCCTCTTGCACCTATGATACCGGGCCCGCGCCGTCTGGTGAACAACTGTCCACAAGGCCCTTAGCCCTTTGCTAGGCCGGATGGCCTGGGCCCGGTGCCCCCGGTCGGCTCAGCTCGCTCAGCACTTCGGTGTCGGTGACCGAAATGGCCGGTGGCCGGTTGGCGGCGGTGACGGCGGCGAACACTTCTTCCCGGTGGACCTGGCACTCCTTGGGAGCCGTGATACCCAGGCGGGCCCGGTCCCCCCGCACCTCCAGGACGGTGACGACGACGTCATGGCCGGTCACGATGTTCTGGTGGACAGGCCTCGTCAGTACCAGCACACGTCGCTCCTTCCCCGGGCGCTGGGGGGAGCCTAGTGGCTACCTGGCGCACTAAACGCGCCAGTTCGAGGGCGGCTTTCTCCCAGGTCGAGGTTTCGGGGAACAGGGCCGCGCCCTGGAGGCCCGAGCCGGTACGGCGGCTGACCATGACTTCAGGCCCCACAGCCGTACAAGGTGGCAGCGACGGGCTGTTGGGCATGCCGCTCTCGGCCCAGGTGAAGCTGGCCCCGGTCTTGGTGTCGTCGGCCACTAGGCCCAGTTCGGCCGTGGCCGCCGGGTGCCCGCTCGTGTTTGGCCTGAACTGCTGCGATCGAAGCACGCTGAGGGGTGGTCAACCGTCCCGTCGGGACGGCACGCCTTGGTGGTTTCACAGGCACTCGGTTCTTTGGATGGCACAGGGGGCCACCACCCGAAGCCCAGACGGGCTCGTGTGGTCTCTCGACGGCGCCCGCCCCCCTTGAAAGGGACCAAAGACCCTTAAACCACTGAGTGTGTAAAAAAAACCACCCTACGTGTCGACACTGTCATTGCTGTCACCCCTGTGCACTTCTGGCCCATCCCGGGCCGAGCTGGCATGGCGCTCCACCGGTCCCCGTGCCGGTGCCGCGGGCAGGGGGACCGCTTGAGTGCTGGCCCGGTGCCAGCCGAGAAAGGTGGTACGAATGACCTCCCGAACAGGGCCCGCCCCGCGTCTGGCAACGAGCACACGACCTCGTTTTTCCAGCACGGTCCTCTTCCCCATGGCTGTCGCGCTCTTCGCCGGCTCGATGGCAGTATGCGGCGCCGCTGGCGCCTCCGCCCCGCCCAAGCCGGCCACAATGGTGTACCTGCACCATTCGGGCACCGGTAACCGGGCCCTTTCCTCCGTGGCACTGCCGGCCGAATGGACGGTCGTATGGAAGTTCGACTGCCAGAACGCCGCCAAACAACGTGGGACTTTCATGTTGAGCTCCACCGAGCAAGGCGCCCCGGAGGTCAAATTGACCGACCAGACGGGCCTGGGCGGAGGAGGCCGGCAACCGTTCACCAAAGCGGGCCGGTACCGCTTCGCCATCAACACGTCCTGTGGCTGGGACCTGACGGTGGAAAGCACCCCGCCGCCTCCTCCTCCCGTCAAAACCCCACCTCCTCACACCAAGTCGAAGTAGGGAGGCGCCCCGCGCTCGCACCCGACAGGTAGCCGTTCTCAACAGCGACGCCGCCACCCCGATCGGCGGCGTTGCTGCATTTAAACGGTGCCCGCCTCATCCGATAGAAGGGCTCTCGCCCCCCCGCTCGAAGAATCGCCCTCCTACCGAAACCGACCGGGCCGCCGTCGCCGCCGTAGGACGGCCCCTGGCTTATCCAGGCCGATGGAGGGCGGGTCACCGTAACGCCTGCCGCTCGAGCGGCACCGCTCCGGGCCCCGGCCCCTGCCGATCGGCCTTTTCTCTACCCTCTGGACGGGTTTTGCCAGTGCCGGCGACCTCGTCCTGATGGGCGCCCCGGGCCCGGCCGACAAGCGGCTGGCACCTATGTGCGAAACTTATCCGCCGTTTCGTACTGCCATTGGCCGTGACCCGCGTCAAGGTGAGCGTCCACGCTCGACCCGGACGTGCTGCACGAGGTCGACAGCTATGTCGGGGAGCACGAAGGGCTCGACCGGAGCAAGGTGGTGGACGAGGCTCTTGCGCTGTGGCTGGCCCGTCGACAGGACGCCGCCATGGAGGAGCAGTTCTCAGGGGAGAGCGCACCGCCTGACGAGGTGGAGGCGTGGCGTTCGATCAGACGGTCCGCCGCCGCACGTCGGCTCCAGAGGTCATGACCTCGGGCACAGCCCTGAAGTCGCCTCGCCGGGGCGAGTTCTGGACGGCCTACACGCCCGGCCAACCCGACGACCCCCACCAACCGCGACCCGTGCTCGTCATCTCAGAAGACGTTCGTAACGGGCTCCGAGACGACGTCATGGTCGTGCCCGCCTTTTCGAGCGGACGTCTCGGCCCCACCCGCGTGCCTGTTCCGGCCAAATCCGGCGGCTTGCCCCGTGACAGCGTGCTGTACTGCGAACAAGTCACGACCATCGACAAGGAGCTCCTCCAGCGGGGCCCCTGGGACCTGGCGTCGAGCCTGGCACCCTGGCGGCCGTGGTCCGAGCTATCAGGCGGGCCATCGGGGAGGTAGTGCTTTCCTAGCGGAGCCCGTTTACCCTCGCCGACCCCGCTGTTAGTTGCACCGGCCAGCGTCCCGCACCATGGTCAGCCTCCGGCCCGGACATCCCGCGGGCGAGCTTCGACAAATACGGCGGGAACTTAGCCTGCAGAAATGCCAGCTAGGAGAGAAGACCATGCGGGGGATGTGCACAGATAGTGACTAAATCACCACGCAACGTCACAGTTGGCGCTAGTCAGGGGCCGCCAGGGAGCGGGCCCGTTATCTTCATTTCGTGCTGCCTAAGGAAAAATGTGAGCAATACCTAATGGCGGGACTTTTGGGCCTCCTTGTCAGCACCCTGGTCGCAGGTGGCGCGGCCGCTGCAGCGCGCCCTCGTCCCTTCGCCGGGCCAGAAGACAGTGTGCGCCCAGCGGCGGCCAGCGCCACGCCGTCCGCCGCCTGGCCGGGAAGTACGGTCCCCGCTCTGGCCTCGCCGCAGTCGGTTCCCGTCGAGGGCGTCACTTCCGCCAACTGGTCGGGGTACGTCCTCACGGGCGGCCACTACAGCGGTGTGGAGGGGACTTTCACCGTGCCCGCCCTGCGCTCCTATGTCGCCGGCTCCACCAACTGCCAGTGGGTCGGGATCGACGGGTACGGAGACAGCTCAGTGGTGCAGGCGGGGGTGAGCGAAGTGCCCGAGGGGCCCGGACAGGTTGTCGTGCAACCATGGTGGGAAGCCTTTCCTGGCCCCCAGATCCCGATATTGACGGTCACCGTACACACGGGAGACAAGGTGAGCGTGGCAGTCGAGAAAACTGGTGCGGGCGAGTGGGCAATCTCCTTGAAGGACCAAACCAACGGTGAAGTTTTTGCCGGCGACGAGAGCTACTCCGGCCCGGCGCGGTCGACCGAATGGGTGGTCGAAGCCGAACTACAGCGCAGCGATAGCCGGCCGACCCCGACCCCGTTGGCGCCCTACGGGCCGGCGGTGGTGTTCACCGATATCGGTGCCGGAGTGGCCCAACCGGCCCAGACCACGCTCAGCCGGCTGACGATGGTCCAGGACGGTCGCCGGGTTTCCACTCCCTCGGTCCTGGGGGGCGGGGCTTTCAGCGTCGTATCGGGGGGCGCGGCCCCGTCCGGGCCGGCTGTGAGCTGAACGGGTAAAGCTGGCGGTTGCACGTCTTGCTCCTCAGGCCCGGCACGGATCCGCACGGTCCTACCTGTACGCGGCGACCGGGAGCTCATACCCGTGCCTGGCTGGCCCGACCAGGGCCCCGCCTCTCGACCAGAGCCGGCTGAACTTCAGCCGCCCGTTCACTTCAGCCGCCCGTTCACCGGTGCCTGAGCCGAAGGGACCAGGCGCAGGTCGGCTGGCGGCCCGTCCCGGCGGCTGGTCAGGTGGTCAGTAGTTCCCGGGCGCCGCGGTCAGTTGAGGGGTGGCGCAACTTGGACATGGCCCGCGCCTCGACCTGGCGGGTGCGCTCCCGGTCCGGCGACGGCCTCGAAGGGCGAGACGGCGGACCGGTCCTCGACCACGTCGCCCGGTTCGGCGTCGCCGTCTTCCCGGAGCGGCTCCGAAAGCGAGGGAGGCTCGGCCGCGTGGCGGAGGATCTCGATCATTTAGTCCTCTTCGAGCCCGAGGTCGTTGGCCCGCTCGGCCGAGGTGGGACGCGGTCCGAGCTGGCCTGCCAGCCGGCCCCGCGCCTTTGTCACCCGGGTGACAGGTCGCCGGCGTGCACGGTAAGGCGAACGGTACGGCCGGTATTGGCGATGCCGCCGGCGATGGCCTGGCGGAGCCACCATGATCACGATGCTCTGGTGAACATGCCCCGTCAGCACCAGTACGCCTCGCTCCTTGCCTGGGCGATGGGGGGGGCCTAGTGGCTACCTGGCGCGCTAGGCGGGCCAGCTCGATCGCCGCTTGCTCCCAGCTTGACGGTTCAGGCAACGAGGCCGAGGGTGCTGGGCTCGAGGCGGACGGGCCGTCCACGGCGTCAGACCCCCGATCCGTAGAACGTGGCATCGCCGTAGCTGAAGACGCCGCCGTCAATGCCCCCCAGCCAGTAACCCTGGCCGTCCGGGGTGGCAACCATGCCCACGATCGCACCGCCCAGGTGCATCTTGACCGGGGAGCCGTGGGCTCGAGCGTCGCCGAAGGTCAAGATGCGACCGTTGCTCGCCACCAGCCAGTAGCCCTCGCCGTCCCGGGTGGCAGCTATGCCCACGATCGGCTTGGCCAGGTGCACCTTGACCGGGGAGCCAAGGGAAAGAGCGTCGCCGAAGGTGAAGATGCGACCGTTGCGCGCCACCAGCCAGTAGCCCTGGCCGTCCCGGGTGGCGGCCATGCCCACGATCGGCTTGACCAGGTGGGCCCTGGCCGTGGAGCCGTAGAAATGGGCGTCGCCGAAGCTGAAGACGCCGCCGTCGGACGCCACCAGCCAGTACCCCTTACCGTTGGGGGTGGCGACGATGCCCACGATCGGCTTGACCAGTCGGCGGCCCTTCATCGAGCCGTGCTCGCCGGCGTGCCCGAAGGCCAGGACCGCTCCGTTGGGCGCAGCCAGCCAGTAGCCCTTCCCGTTGGGCATGGCCGCCATCATCTCGTAGTGGGCGGGGACAGTGGCCGGTCCGGCGCCGTAGGAGAAGACTGTCAAGCTGTAGCTCTGGGAGGTCGTGTGCCCGGCGGCGTCGGTGACGGTGATGGTGAAGGTGCTGGTCCCTACTTCGGCCGGCGTCCCGCTGATGACGCCGGTCGACGCGTTGAGCGAAAGGCCGACCGGCAGTGACCCGGCGGTCACCGACCAGGAGTAGGGGGCGGCACCCGTGGGAGCAACCAACTTGTAGCTATAGGGAAAGAGCACCTGGCCAGCCGGAAGCACCTTGGCCTTCACCGGCCGGCCGGCCTGGGTGATCGTCCAGGTGAAGGTGGCCGAGCCGGTAAAGGCGGAGCTGTCGGTGGCGGTGACCGTCACCGAGAAGGTGCCGGCGGCGGTGGGTGTGCCCGAAATTGCGCCGGTGGCAGAGTTGATCCTGAGCCCGGTGGGCAGGCCGGTCGCCCCGTAGGAGAGCGTTGCCGTCGGGGACCAGTCAGTGGCACTGATCTCCAACACCGCGATGGGTGTGCCCAGCTCGCTCGACTGGGATCCGGGGTTGGTGACGGTGACGTGGTACCTGATCGTCCAGGTCACGCTGGCTGAACCGGAAGCGCCGGACCCGTCCGTGGCCGTGAACGTCACGTCGTAGGCCCCGACCGTGGTCGGTGTGCCGGACACGACGCCACTGGTGGAGCCGATGGACATACCAGCGGGCAAGCCGGTGGCCGACCACGTAATGGCGGCGCCTGCCTGTGTGTCTACGGCGCTGAGCTGCAAGGGGGTGACAGCTGCGTCATACAGGCTCAACTGGTCGCCCGGGCTGGTGACCGAGAGCGTGCTCGAGTGGGGCCCGGGGCTGGGGCTCGGGCTGGGGCTCGGGCTGGGGCTCGGGCTGGGGCTGGGGCTGGGACTGGCGCTGGTGATGGCCCAGGCGAAGATGGCGGCACCGCTAAAGCCCCAGCCGTCGGTGGCAGTGACGCTCACCAAATAGGCGCCGGCCGTGGTCGGGGTGCCGGTGATGGTGCCCGTGGCCGAGTTGACCGACAGGCCGGCGGGCAGGCCGGTGGCCGACCACGTGAAGCTGGCGTTGGCCTGGGTGTCGGTGGCGCTGTTGGCCAGGGCGGTGATGGCCGTGCCGGTGATGGCCACCGAGGTGCCGCCGGCCAGGACGCCCGACGTCGGGGCCAAGGCGCTGACCGTCGGGACGGCCTCGTAGGTGAACTGGTCAGCCGGAGATGTGGCGCCCGTGCCCGAGGCATTGGTGACCGTTATGTCGACGGTGCCGGCGGGCCCGGCGGGCGCCACCGCCGTGACCTGAGTGGGTGAACTGACGGCATATGACGTGGCATTCGTGGCCCCGAACTGGACGGCGGTGACCCCGTTGAAGCCCATACCGGTGATGCTCACCGAGGAGCCACCGGCGGGCGGGCCGGCGGCGGGGCTGACGGCGGTAACGGCGATGGCGCTCCACTGCCAGGTGTCGCTCAGATAGGCGGCATTAACTCCGCCGAACAAGACCATCTGGCCCGTGGCCGGGTCATAGACCATGGCGGCCAACGTGCGGGCAGTAGGGCTGGTCGACGCCGAGAGCTGGGCCCAGGTGGTGCCGGTCCAGCCCCAGGTGTCGGAGTCATAGCCGCCGGAGTTCTGGCCCCCGAACAGGGCCAGATCCCCGAGGGCCGGGCTGTAGGCGATGGAGGCGCCGTACCGGCCGGTCGGGGCGGTCGAGGGTGACTGAAGCGTCCAGTTGGTGCCCGACCACAGGTAGGTGTCGGCCAGGACGGTGCCGTTGTAGCCGCCGAACAGGAGCATCTGGCTGGTGGAGGTGTCGTAGGCCATGGCGCTCGCCTGGCGCGTCGGGGGAACGGTGCCCGGGGACTGGGCGGCCCACGTGTCCCCGTTCCAGGTCCAGGTGTCGTTGTCGTACGCGCTCAAGCTTTTGCCGCCGAACAGGAGCAGCTGGCTGGTGGAGGTGTCGTAGGCCAGGGAGGCTCCATAACGGGCCGTAGGGCTGGTGGCCGGGGTGAGCTGGCTCCAGGTGGTGCCGGTCCAGGCCCAGGTGTCGTTCATGTACGTGGTGCCGTTGTAACCACCGAACAAGAGCAACTGGCTGGTGGCCGTGTCGTAGGCCAGGGAGGCGCCGTAGCGGGCCGAAGGGCTGGTCGTGGGGCTGAGCTGGCTCCAAGTGGTCCCGGTCCAGGTCCACGTCCCGGCCTGGGCCACCCCGCTCTCGTTGCCGCCGAACAGGACGGTCTGGCCGGTGGCCGGGTCGTAGGCGGCCGATGCGGCCGAAAGCGCCGCCGGGCTGGTGGCCGGGCTGAGCTGGGACCACAGCGGGGGGCTGGAGGCGCCGGCGGGACGGGCCCCGATGTTGTTGCCCACCAGTCCGGCAATCATCGATGTCGCCACCAGGAGGCGCACCGCCCAAGGGGCCAGCCCTGCTCTGGACCTGCTCCCGCTCTGGGGGCGCGCCCGTTCCACTTTGGTGCTCGGAGCTGGTACGGCACGCGGCGCCATGGCCGCCATCGGCCGGCCACGCCCATGTCGTAGCCACCTCGCCCTCGCCTGAACTGCGGCAAATAGAGCGCACTGAAGACCGGTCAACCGTCCCGCGGGGACGGCACGCCTTGGACATGTCACAGGGACTCGATTCGTTGGGTAGCAACGGCACCCAGCACCGGAACCCACAGGGGGGCTCGGCGTT
>JBKQUU010000034.1:0-4325 GCA_052325485.1 Acidimicrobiales bacterium
GTACGTCCAGTCCCGCGATGCGGGCCACCACCACTTCCATCGGTCATCACCCTCCCGGTCGTCGATAACGGGCGTGCCGCCCCGGGGGGCTTCGTGGCGATCAGAAAGACTCTGACACTCGTGCTCGGAGCAACAATCCAGGGTGCCTGCAAGCCCCCGACGCCAGTCTGACCTTCGGGCTCACCAACAGCACCAAGAGGCAACGGCGTTCGCCAGAGCGGCACCCCAATATTTCATACTCCACGGGTGCGCCCCGCCAGGGGCTCATCAAAGTCTGATCTGAGGTTTAGTCCTTCTCAAGGCAACGGACGTAAATGGTTCGACAGCAAGCGGCTGCCCGCCCGGTGCCGTGCCTACATCGCCCCCCCTTTTTTGAGAGAGGCCTTTCTTGGTCGGGGTAAGCGGATCGTTGATGGCGCGAAACAAGCCCAGGCAAAGGTCCGCAGTACTGGTGGGGCTCGGGATCGACGAAGTCCTGAACCTTGCAGATGAACCACGCAGAACGTGAGCCGGAGCGTTCTGAACAGGGTCTGAACGACTACGCCGCAGACGCTGGCTGGGGGCTTGGTGCTCGTTGCTCGCAGGACGTCGGCGGCTGCACGTTGGCCGGCTGCGGCCCGGGTGCACTGTGGCCTGGTCTTCGTCTACGAAGATGGCCGGGCTCCTCGCCCCCACCGTTTCAACCGGTGGTTCGATACGGCAACCCGAAATCCTTTGCAGTGACGGCACAAGAACGGCTGCCCATCGCCGGGCGCTGCTCTCACATAGCCAAGGCCACCGAGAGGTGCCGATCTAACCGAGCTGACTGCTCCAAATTGGCGGGATCTCGGACGCGCGTTATGGCCCCATCGAGTACGCCTGGCACGACCGGGACCGGCTGACCGGGCCAGCCGGCCAGAGCCCCTCGGGCACCTGTCAAGGTGTCATGGACTTCCAAGCCGTGCCCTGCGGACGCACCTGCAAACTCTCGGTTCTTCTCTTTGAAGTTGGGCAGTACAGCAATGTCAACGGCGTTGGTTGCTTTCTTCCTAACGAGTGGTGTGGGTTCCCCCCAGACAAACAGCCACCGGTACTGGCAGACGGAACCCACGCCTTTACAAGCACCGGAAATGGGCACTTCACTATAGGCGTTCTTGCCATGCACACTGAATGGGTTGTCAGGGTCGTTGGCACTTCGGTCGTAGCCAGCGCGATCTTTCACCAAGTAGCCCAGAACACCACCATCGGACAGGGTGCTGTCGCTCGTCCCGAGGCGGTCGCGAGGAACAACCTGGAAAACGGAGCTTAGCGAGGGTTTACGGGCTCAGTGACCTACTCACCCGGTGCAAGTTCACAGGTGAAAGTGGTCGCCGTTGACCTAGAGAGCCTCATCGGACAGCGCCAGGTTTATTTCACTACCCCGGTCGCAGACGAGCTCCCCATCATCGACTCCCAGCTCCGCCACCAGGACCGATGACCTACGGGCCGGGTAGAACCTCTCGGGCCTAGACCTGTCAGCCTCAGGGAGCGTGAAATAGAAAATGAAGGCGCGATCTCCGTCGACCACCACGTCGCTGTGCAGGCCCGGGCCGACGTCGTCTTCACGACAGCTCTGGCTGGCACTGGAAGTGTCAAGCACCCGACCCGCCGGGCACCAACGGCACAGGTCGTCTGAGCGGTAGGCCAACTGGCCGTCCCACGAGTCGACGATGAGCCAGTAAGCACCGCGGAACCGGAAGACGTTGGGGCCTTCATGACCGCCCGGAGTCTGCAGGACTCGCTGAGGGCTGTGCCACACGTCCAGCTCAGCGCTGTCGGCTGACCATGTGCTGGCTCCATCGGCCTCGTCCTTGTACCACATGCGGTACCCACCGCCCGGGAGGGGGTGAACGGCGGCGTCGATCACGCGGTCGCTGCTCAGGGCTAAGGGGCCGCGGTGGTCCCAGCTGACCAGGTCTTCGCTGATGTAGTGGTGGATGTGGCGGGCGTGCCCGGCCCACTGGTCCGGGACCCCTCGGATGTAGGACACGAACACGTGGTAGAGGCCACCGTCCCAGGTGACCTCAGGCGCCCAGAACGTGTTCCGGCCGAACTCGTGACCGAGGTCGAGTACACCTCGGTAGCACCAGGTCGCGCCACCGTCATTGGAGGACGCAACGCCGACGTCGCTGCCATGGACCCAGCCGACGCCTTTGGTCGGCGCCGTCGCTCGCCGGCTGGTGTAGAGCATCCACCAGGAGCGCTCCCGGCGGTTGCGGATCAGGACGGGGTCGCTCGCCCCATCGAAAACTGGGTCGCGGAACAACGGGCTCACTGTCAGGACGTCCTCTCCGGAGGTCATTTGCTTGGTATTGGCAAAGTTCGGTCAACTCGGTGGTTGCCTTGGCAGGTTTCCAACGGCTGTCGGCTCCTCTCCAGCCCCTCAGCCTCAACTAGTTCCACAGAAGACTTGCTTTCGGCTCCGTAGTATGTAACGCTACACGTTAGAGGCATCGCACGGCAAGGTAGCCGGAGGAAGGCTTGCTCACCCGCAGGGGGAGCGATAGTTGAGCGGAAGGGGACGGGGAAGCCGCGCCTTGGCGCGCTTTCTGATGACGACGGCGCAAGGGACGGCAGCTGGCAGCAGCGTGTGCCCGAGCGCGACCTTGTTCCAGAAAAGGGAAGGTTTACATTGGATAAATGGGGGCACCGCCGGGACTGGAGAGCGTGTGGGCGTACGTCAATTGGCTACTTGAGCGTCCTTGCCCGGTCCCCGGACGCTAAGACGAGGGCTTGGACAGAGTCGGTCGCCAACTGTCAAGGCAGCAGGACCACAAGCAATAGGGAGGGCTACCGGTGACCCGGGTCATCGTAGAACCAGGGCGGATGATCGGCCATGTCAACCGGAATATCTTTGGCGGTTTCATCGAGCACCTGGGCCGGTGCATATACGGCGGCATTTACGAGGAGGGATCGCCTCTGAGCGATGAGCAGGGCTTCCGGGCCGATACCCTGGCACTTCTCCAGGACCTCCAGGTCAGCGTGCTGCGCTGGCCCGGGGGTAACTTCGTCTCCAACTACCACTGGCAGGACGGCATCGGTCCCAAAGACGCCCGACCGGTGCGAAGCGAACTGGCTTGGGGGGGAGTCGAGCCCAACCGGTTCGGCACGGACGAGTTCATGGCGTACTGCGCCGCCCTGGGCACGCAGCCTTACATCTGCCTCAACATGGGGTCCGGCTCTCTCAAGGAGGCCCTGGCCTGGGTCGAGTACTGCAACTCGTCTCGGGACACCTATTGGGCCGACCAACGCCGGCGGAACGGACGAGACGAGCCTTACGGCGTTACGTGGTGGGCCCTCGGCAATGAGATGTACGGCGAGTGGCAGGTGGGCTCCATGTCTGCTGCCGAGTACGTGCGCGAGGCCAGCCGTTGGGCAAGGGCCATCAAGCTGCTCGACCCGGCCGCCAGGCTCGTCAGCTGTGGTTTGAGCGGTTGGGACGACTGGGACCGCGAGGTTATCGACGGGATGGCGGGCCTGGTCGACCTCCACTCGCTGCACATTTACAGCGGTTCGGACGATTACTGGACGAACGTCCTCCAGGTCCACCAGGCCGAGAGGGCCATCAGTTGCGCAGCCAGCCTCATCCAGCGCGCCGCCTACGTCCAAAAGCTGGACCGCTGGCCACGGATCGCCTATGACGAATGGAACGTCTGGTTCCGCACCAGCGACGGCACCCTCGAGGAGCGTTACAGCATGGCCGACGCATTGGCCGTGGCCACCTACCTGAACATTTTCGTCCGCAACTGCGCGTGGGTGCAGATGGCGAACCTCGCTCAGATGGTAAACGCCATCGCACCGGTCGTCACCACGCCCGAAGTCGCCGTAGTGCAGCCCATCTACTACCCGCTCCTTATGCACTCCCAAGCCGCCCTCGACCTAGCCGTGGACGTGCACGTCGACGGCCCCACGGTCGCAGCGCCCGATCCCCCCCCGGTCGGGCGCTGGGCGCACCGCTTGGGCGACCTCGGGCCCTTCGACATCGTCGACGCGTCTGCGACGGTTGACCTGGCCGACCAAAAGGTCGCGGTCACCCTAGTGAACCGCTCCGAAAGCCAAGAGAAGACTGAGATCCAGCTCCGTGGTCACCTCTTTGGGGTGGTAGTCCGGGCGCGCACCATCACGAGTGCTCCTGAGCCTGGCCCCTTGGGCCTCGACGCCGTAACCATGGAGGATTTCACCGTAACCGCCCATGGGAATGCCCTCGTCGTCGACCTCCCGGCAAAGTCGTTCACTCTGCTGGAGGCGCGCATGGATTCATGACCCGCCGTCTCCAAAACCGGGCTCCTAAATGCCCACACCTGAGT
>JBKQUU010000035.1:0-5271 GCA_052325485.1 Acidimicrobiales bacterium
ATGAGGGACACCACCAGGGGTGCGGTGCACCTGAGCGATGCCGCGATGAAGTAGCCAACCCGGGGTTTTGAGTTTTTGGGGGGGTTGGCCATGGGCACCAGTCTTCGGACGGAGAGGCCCCGGCAGACCCAGCCCGCCGGCCACTGTTCATCTTAGCCGCCCGGGCCTCGGTGCCGTTCCCAAGCCCCCCGACCAGGCCTTTCTTGCCTCTCCGCCGGGCGGTGCCCGCTACTCGGGAGGCCTTGAAATACCTCAGCACGACAAGAAAGCCGGCCCCACCGGGCCGCGCCAGTACGGTTTAGCCGGTGTTGGCTGGCCCGGCCCTGCGAAAAGGGCGAACACGCAGGGCCCCCCTTGAGGCCGATAGGCACCCAGGCCGGGCGTCAACGTAGTGGTTGAGGCCGGCGCGGCCCTCCAGGCGCGCCCGCTAAGACCTGAGCGTGGTGGTGGTGGTGGGTTTTGACGTCAAGGGGCGGGACGTCGTGACCGTCGTGGTCGTCCCCGTCGGTGTTGCCAGTTTGGTAGCCAGCTCGACGAGGGCTTCGCCGGCCCGGATATCGTTCTGGTAAGTGGCCAGGTCACCTTGCTTCAGTGCCGCGTCCGCGTAGGCGAAGTCCTGATCGGCCCGGTTGAGGTCTTGGGCCAAGTTGGCCCGCTGGGTGGGTAGGGCCAAAGTCGTTGAGGTGCTGGAGGGCGGCCGGGTGGTGCTGGACGTCGTCGTTGTAGAGGTAGTGGGCGAGCTTTTATGCCCGGTGGGCGTTGTCGTCGGAGGGGTGGCCGGTGCCGTCGGGGCGCCATGGCAATAGCTGGCAAAGGGACGGCCGCCACCCCCGTTGGTAACGTCGCAGAGCGCACCGGCCAAAGAGGGGTTGCCGGACCCCGAATGGTAAGCGTTGTTGTTGTACACCACGACGACGTCGTCGAGGCGGGGCACGCCATTTTGGACCTGTTCCACGTACAGCGGCTGTATGTACAGCAATGATTCGCCGATCGGGGTCATGATCACGTTGCCGAGCACCACCTTCGAGCCGTGCTGGTCCAAAAGGGTGATCTCTTGGGAGATCGAGCTGTTGGTGGCCACAGCTGTCGATACTAGATATGGCCCATCCACCGTCTGACCGGCTGGGATCGTGTAGGTGGTGAGCTGACCGTAGTCGTCGGGATCGGACGCCGCCGTCATAAACGCGGTGAGGTTCTGCTTGTCCCCACTGGAGGACGGGACGAACGGCTGAACGAGGACGAAGCTTTGCTGGGTCTGCCCGGGCGGGGCCAACAGTTCGTAGACGGGCATCACGCTTTGTGAGACGCTCGGTACTATGACGGGGGCGGAGAAAGCGCCGGGAAGAGTGGCCACCGTGGTCGTGGCCGAGCCGACCTCGCCCGCTGCCGGGTTCTGGGGGATCGCCCACTGCTGGGCCTTGGTGTAAAAGACCGACGCGATCTGCTGGTGGTAATTCCTGTACATATTGGTCTGGACCGTGAAAATGTCCTCCGGGTACCGCCAATGGCCCGTTATGCCAGGGATGATCGAGTCGGCGCGGGCCATCGGCGTGAACAGCTTGGGAAAAGCTTTGCTGTAGGTTTGGATTATGGGGTCGTTCGGGTCCTGGACAAAGAACCACATGTTGCCGTTGTAGGCATCGACGACGGCCTTCACGGAGTTGCGTACGTAATTGAACGGCTGGTTTAGTAGCCCGCTGGTCTGGGCAACCCGGCTCACGTCGGCCTGTTCAGACCCGGGGAAGTTGTCAGTCGTGGTGTAAGCGTCGACTACCCAGTAGAGGCGCCCGTTGAGTGCCACCGGGTAGGGATCGCTATCATATGAAAGGAACGGTGCCGCCTTTTCTACCCGCTGGGCCACGTTGCGGAAGTACATGACCTTGGACTGGGGCGTGACCTGCCCTGAGATCAAAATGTTGAAGTCGCCAAAACTGACGGCAAAAGCCAGCCGTCGGAGGAACCCTCCGGCGGCAACCCCACCGGTACCGTCGTAATGGTTGGAAATCTGGGCGCCCGTATTTGGATCTTCGTAGTCGAGCTCGGCCTGGGCAGAACTGGCTACCACGTAACCGCTGGTTGACTGGGGGCTGTCGTCGAAATAAACGCGGGGCTGCGCGTTGAGCGATGGCACTCCGGTGGGTGGCACTCCGCTCAGCGTGAAGCTCGGGTAACCGGACGAGCCCACCCCCTCCTGGTTGGCCGGGGCGACGACGGCGCCGTAGCCGTGCGTGTACTGCAAGTGCTGGTTGACCCAACTGGAAGGGACCCCGGGGGTGTTGAGCTGACGTGCCGATATCAGGACCTGGGTCTCTTTGGGGGCACCTCCCTGCGAGGGGGGCAAGTCGTAGCGGTCGGCGCTCGGGCCGCTCATGCTGTAGTAGCCCCGGAAGCCCTGCTCCTTGGTGAACGTCGAGCCCATGATCGTGGGGTCGAGAAGTGGGACGTTGGCTAAGCTCTGCTGGTTGGCCTCGGCGGCCGAGGACTTCCCCGTGATTTCGGAGGCGGTAATGGGGGCGTTGCCCTGGAAGGGTTGCGTTGTCACGTCCTGGAGGCCGTAGGCGAAAGTGGTGGCCGTAATGTTGTCCTGTATGTAAGGAGCTTCCTTCACATTTTCGGAGGGGTTGACAACCAGTGCTTGTACCAGGGCCGGGTACACGTTGGCTACCAGGGCCCACACGATGGCCCAAAGAGCCACCGCCACGACGGGCAGCAGCCAGCCCTGCTGGCGCACGTTGTAGAGGAACAAAGCTGCCGCTATCACTGATATGGCGACCAGCAGTATTAGCGCCGGGCGCAGGGCGTGGACGACGGTGTAGGTCGGCCCGTCGACCACGTACCTGGTCGACAGCACCAGCGAGAGCCGTTGCAGGTAGTAGTTGAGGCCCTGGACCAGCGCCAGCACGGCGAGCAGGACCGACAGGTGGGCCTTCACGCGAGGGCTGACCCGCTGCACGGGCGAACCGGGACGGATCCCGCCGTTGAGGTAGTGGGCGACCACGCAGAGCAAAAGTGTCACGATCAGGGCGGAGAACGCCCAGCCGACGATCCAGTCCAGAAAGGGCAGCCTGAAGACGTAAAAGCCGTCGTTCAGGTGGTTGAGCGGGTCGAGGCCGTTCTTCCAGGGTGCGGAGGCGGTCGTGAACGGGACCGCGTTGGAAAAGAGCAACCAGTTGTCCCATTGCGCGTGAGCGCTGACCCCACCGATCAACGCGAAAAGGATGGCCACGACCAAGCGGATCCAGGTCATGTGGTTGGCCGCGAGTTGTTGCCACCGGGCTACGAGCTCGTCCCCGGGCGACGCCAGGACAGCACTGGGGGCGAGGCGGTCGGCCAGCCACAGGTTCCCCCACAACAGGGCGAAGAAGACCACGCAGAAGGTGGCACCGAGGCCGGCCTCGACCGTGATTGTCTTTGCCCAGACGGAGCTCAGGCCGACCGACCGGAACCACAGGAGGTCCGTGTAGACGGAGGTGATGCGCTGGCCCAGGGCGAGCACGACGATCAGGGCCAAGATGACGATGCCGATGGTCCATCGAACACGACGGCTGGTTCTGGGAAAGTGTCGCGGTAGTTCAGACTGTGCACGCATCAGCAACCCGGAGCCTATATGGGCGGCCTAGGGGTGGGCGAGCGGTCTGAGCGTTTTAGCCGGTGGCGGCCGGCGAGGGCCCGGGCCGAGCACTGCCGGCAGCTAGGCGCACCCGCCCGCCACTTGACGCTCCGTCGGGGGCGAGGGCGCACCGGCAGCCGGGGTGAGCGGGGGGGTAAAGCTGGCCCGTGGGCCAGGGCTCCGCCTTGACCTGCTCGCCGGCGAGGGCGTTGTCTTCACAATCAGGGCAGGGCGCATCGGACGCGTCCGCCACCCAGCGCAGGGGCGTACCGTCAGCAAAGGCCAGATAGGACCCGCGCGAGAAGGCGGCCGCTACCTCATCGTGAGCGGCGGCTTCGATGCGCTGGGTCTTCCATTCCCGGTACGCCGCCCCGAGGGCGTCAGCCAGCTCGCCGTTGTCTTCGTCCATGGACTGGAAGGCCAGCTCGAGGCGCTGGCGCAGAGGCTCGGCGATAGCCCTGCCCAGCTCCTCCGCCAGATCGTCCAGGCCCTCAAGGGCGAGGTCGGGGGGTGCGGCACCTCCCCATAGGGCGGCCGCCAGGTCGGCACCCGCTCGAGCCGCCTCTTCGAGCAGCGGGCGACCGGCTTCCACGAACCGATCGGGGTGCTCTTCGATGTTCGGAAGGATGCTGGCCGGCGTGGCCGGGACCTTGAGGTTGCGCAGGCGGTCGAGCAGCGAATTTTGCTCGTCCTGCAATGCTCGCTTCAGCTTCCTCGCCAGGGAGGACTCGAGGCGGCTGGTGATCAAGTCGCGCCGCCGGAAGAACTCCTGGTCAGTGCCCATTTCTTCTGGGCGGGGGCCACCACTGCTGCTCTCGGCCTCGACTGCCGGGACGTCTTCGGTCCGCGCACCGGTTGGCGCCTCGTCGGGCGCCGCGGACATGGTCTCCCCGGTCCCTCCCCCGCTCATGTCGGTAGTTGAGCGGCTGCTGGAGGTCGCAAAGCCGTCCTGCTGGTCAAGGGTTTGCCGCGCTGTTGTCGTCGCCTCGGCCCGACTGGCCCTGATCCGGGCGAACAGGCCCTGGACGTCGTGCGCACCGGCCGTCTCTGGCCCGGCCGTCTCTGCCCCGGCCGTCTCTGCCCCGGCCGTCTCTGGCCCGGCCGGCGAGCCGGGGACGTCCTGGCGAACGGGCCCCGCTCCGCCGCTACTGACGAGAGCCTCAGGTGCCTCCTCCGCCCTCTCGACGGGCACGCTCGGCTCGGCCTCGTGGCGGAGGATCCGGACGCTTTCGATGGCGTCCTCCGGGGCGACAATGGCCCGGGCCGGGCCTCCGTTGGTGCTCGGGAGCCGGGGTGCCTCAGCCGGCGCCTTGCCCTGCTGGTCGGGACCGGGCCCGGAGGTGCTGGCGGCCTTGGGCGCTGCCGGCACGGCTTCGCCAGGGCCCGGCAGGGCCCCGGCGGGGGGTTTGGTGGCGGAGGGCGACCTGGTCTCGCCGAAAGCGCCCAAAGCATCCCATGCGTCGTCATGGCGCAGGTCGACCGCTTCGTCGGGACGCTCAGTGGCATTTTGCCGGCCCACCGCGTCCGCGGCCGCCCGCGCCTCGGCATCAGCCCGTTGCAACTCGTCGGTGACGTCGTCAAGGGTGCGGCGGACGACTAGGTAGGCGTCCAACAGCCGTTCACGACCGGCGCGCAGCTGTTCGACCTGCACGCTGCCGAGC
>JBKQUU010000036.1:0-72452 GCA_052325485.1 Acidimicrobiales bacterium
CGGGGATCTGGGACAGGCCGTAAGTCAGCGAGGGCCGGACGATGGTGAAGGGGAACCCGGTCTGCTCCCCGGCCTCGACCAACAGCTTCTCGCAGGCAATCTTCTGGCGGCCGTAGTCCCAGTAGGCGTTGGACTGCGGCGTGCGCTCCGTGATCAGCCAGTGGCTCGGCGGCTTTTGGTACGTGGCCGCGGTGGAAATGAACACGTACTGCCCGGCGCCGGAGAAGACGCTGATGTCCTGTTGCACCTGGGCGGGAAGGTAACCGACCCACTGGACCACCGCGTCCCATTCGCGTCCCTTCAGGGCCGCCCGTACCTCGGCCTCGTCGTGGGCGTCGGCGACGATGGTCCGGGACGGGGGCACGGGGACCTCAAGGCGGGAACGCCCGCGGTTGAGCAGCCAAAGGTCGTGCCCGGCGGCGACCGTGGCCGCGGAACAGGCGCTGCTTATAAGGCCCGTACCCCCCACGAACAGGACTCGCATACCTGGTGCCTCCTATTGCCGCCGGCCCGGTGCGGGCCGCGGGCGTCTAGCCCAGGATACGGCCATGGGGACAAGGCATGCCTGGTCCGGCTCCGGCATGGGTACGGTTGGCGGATGGAAGTTCAACCGGGCCGCCCGTTCCCGCTCGGGCCCACCCCTACGGCGGAAGGGACCAACTTTGCCGTGTCGTCGGAGGTCGCCGACGCCATCGAAGTCTGCTTCTTCGACCCCGACGGGCACGAACAGCGCATCGAGCTGCCCTCACGCACGGCGCACGTTTTTCACGGACTGGTGGCCGGGGCCGGGCCGGGCCAGCGCTACGGGCTCCGGGTGCACGGCCCCTGGGCCCCGGCAGAAGGGCTGCGCTGCAACGGGGCCAAATTGCTGCTGGACCCCCACGCCACCGCCGTCGACGGCGAGGTCACCTGGGGCGAAGAGGTGTTCGGGCACCGCTTCGCAGACCCAGACGAGGCCAACAGCGCCGATTCGGCGCCGTTCATGCCGAAGTGCGTGGTCACCGACGGGGACTTCGACTGGGGCACGGACTCACCGCCCGGCACCCCTCTGGACGAGACCGTCATCTACGAAACCCACGTCAAGGGCCTCACCCGGCGGCACCCCGACGTACCCGAGCACCTGCGGGGCACGTACGCCGGCCTGGCTCAGCCGGCGGTGACAGGTTACCTGACCGACCTGGGCATCACCGCCGTCGAACTGCTGCCCGTGCACCAGTTCGTCCATGACGCTCATCTCCAGGAGCGTGGTTTGCGTAACTACTGGGGGTACAACAGCATTGCCTTCCTGGCCCCTCACGGCGAGTACAGCTCGAGCGGGACATGCGGCAGCCAGGTGGACGAGTTCAAGGCCATGGTGAAGGCACTTCACGCCGCCGGGCTCGAGGTCATCCTGGACGTGGTCTACAACCACACCGCCGAGGGCAACCACCTCGGGCCCACCCTCTCCCTGAAGGGCATAGACAACCCGGCCTACTACCGCCTCGTGGACGACGACCGGGCCCATTACTTCGACACCACCGGGACGGGCAACAGCCTCAACGTCGGCCACCCGGACGCGCTGCGCCTGGTGCTCGATTCGCTGCGCTACTGGGTGACGGAAATGCACGTGGACGGCTTCCGCTTCGACCTCGCCACCGCCCTTACCCGCCAGAGCGGCGACGTCGACATCCATAGTGCCTTCTTGACCCTCGTGCACCAGGACCCCGTCCTGGCCCCGGTCAAGATGATCGCCGAGCCCTGGGACATCGCCGGGTACCAATTGGGCGGCTTCCCTGCCCGCTGGTCGGAGTGGAACGGCAAGTTCCGCGACAGCGTCCGTGACTTCTGGCGGGGGGCGGACGGCACCCTGGGCGAACTGGCGCTGCGGCTCACGGGCAGTGGCGACATCTACGCCTCCGACCGACGGGTGCCGACGGCCAGCATCAACTTCGTGACCGCCCATGACGGCTTCACCCTGGCCGACCTCACGGCTTACAACGAAAAGCACAACGAGGCCAACGGCGAGGACAACAACGACGGCGAGAGCTACAACCGCTCCTGGAACTGCGGGGTCGAGGGCCCCACCGACGACCCCGCCGTGCTGGAGCTGCGCGAGCGGCAACGGCGCAACCTGCTCGGCACGTTATTGCTTTCCGCCGGCGTCCCCATGGTGCTCGGTGGCGACGAGACCGGCCGGACGCAAAATGGCAACAACAATGCCTACTGCCAGGACAACGAGCTGTCGTGGTACGACTGGGACAACCTCGACAAGGACCTGCTGGCCTTCGTAAAAACGGCTATCGCCCTGCGCCGGGACAACCAGGCCCTGCGGCCCCGCGAGTACCTTCGCGGCCCGGAAGGGGGCCCGGCCCAGATGGCCCTCTACCGCCCAGACGGCAAGCACATGACAGCCGACGACTGGCAGGACCCCTCGGCCCGGGCGCTCGCCGTCGCCCTGGACGGCCGCCAGATCGAAGACAGCGTCGGAGGGACCACGAGCGACCGGTTCCTGTTGCTCCTGAACGCCCACTTCGAGCCGGTCGAGTTCGTTTTACCGCCGGGTCGGGCGAAGTGGGACGCCGTGCTCACCACCGGTCCGGTCGAGCGGACGCCCAAGCTCGCTAGACGAAGGACGGTCGCCCTCGACGCCCGGTCCCTGCTACTGCTACACAGTACCCTCTCGCAAAAGTCTTTGTAACTATGCGAGCCCTACGCGGCTTTGGGAGCAGCGAGCGACTCCGCACCCGAAGACGGTGCGGCGGCCCGGGTACGGGCCAGGCCTCGGTCGGCATCATAGAGGTGCCTCCTCCGGTCACGCCGGGCAGGAGAACCTACTCGACGGTGCTCTGTGCGAGCTACCTCTAACGGTGCATGGCCGAGCTTGGTGACCAGGTTTTGCGCTCCCGCGACGTCGCGGTGATGGGACTTCTTGCAGACGGAGCTGGTACAGACGAGGCGGCGGCCCTTCTTGTTCGCCCTGGCCCCACAGGTGGGGCAGACCGAAGAGGTGCCGCGTTCTTCGGTGAGGGCAGTCTGGACAGAGACCTCTTCGAGGCGGTAGCACAGGGCGTCGCGTTGGTGGGTACGAGCCCAGCGACCGGTCCTGCGGTTCTGGCGTCGCCCCGAGCCCGTCTTCTCAATACCGGTGGGGTTGCCGATGACGGCCAAGCCGACGTGGTTGGCCACCATGAAGCCTGCCGCCAGGCGGGCGGCCCGGTTGGCGGCCAGCTTTACCACCCGGCGGTCCCTGGCCTCGGCCCGGCGTTGGGACCGGGCCAGTTGCTTCCAACGCCGGGATCCGGTCTGGCGAGCTTGTCCCGCCTTGGCCCGGAGGGGGCCCCTCTTGGTGGCCATCTTCCTCTGACGGGCTTTTTGGTCTTCCAGGTGCAAGAACTCCTCGGCCCTGACCGCCCGGCCCGAGATCTGTAGGGCCTGGTCGCCAGCGGCAACTGCCAAAGGGTGGATGATGCCGGGGTCGACCCCGGCCACTTTCTCGGGGCTCACCTCGGCCCGCGCCACCGCGACCCAGGCCGTGATGTCCATGAACAGTTCTCCGGCGACGTCGAAGAGCCGGACTGCTCTGACCAGTTCAGGGTCATAGGGGTGGTCGTGGGACAGGGCCAACTCCAGGTTGGCGTAGCCCCTGGCCGTACAAGCACGGCCCGGGCCCGTCGGTCCCCGGGCCCGAAGGAAAGGGTGAACTCGCCTTTGCGCCAGCTGACGGGCACAAGCCAGTGCTTGCGCAACGGGAGCCTGGCCTGCTCGGCTTCCTTCCGACGCTTCATGGTCTCGAAGAAGGCCGCCGACCAGGCCTTGGTCACGTCCTGGGCGCAGTGCACCGTCAGCTCCCCAAAGGGGCCGTGGCGCTTCTGGTCGGGCCACATCTGCACCACCGAGCTGGCGTTGGGCAGCTCATCGAGTAGGCGCGTGTGGAACCTGTCGATGCACCAAGCCCAAGCGTCACCACCCGAGACGAGCAGGCTGTACGCCCGCTTCTTTTTGGCCGGGGTGGCCATCACCTTCACCCGGAAGGTGCGCACCACACAGCCGTCAGGGACAGAGCCCTTGCCAAAGCTCACTACCTATGAAAATAGGAACGGGGTGTGACCATAACCCGGTTCTGTCAGTCCAACTTCCGCAATGCGCTGCTAGCGGATCCGGGGCCACTGGCGGCGTCGGGCTCAGGGGAGGACAAGGGCCACGTCGCCGAATTCGTGCCACAGGTAGCCCATTTGAAGGCTGGCCGTGTAGATGGGCTCTAGTAGGGCGCGGCCGGTCAGAGCTTCCAGCATCAACAGGTGCGATGCTTCGGGCTCGTGCCACCCGGTGAGCAGACCGTCAACGACGTGAACGCCCCGCTCGGGCGTTATGACGAGCTCGGTCCAACCGTCGATCGCCTCCACTCGGCCGGTGCCGACATCGAAAGCCGACTCGAGGGCCCGGACGACCGTGGTGCCGACCGCCAACACCCTGCCACCCGCCGCTTTGACGGCCATTACCCGCCGCGCCGTGGCGCTCGTAACCCGGACGCGTTCGGGGTACGGCAGCTCGTCGGCTTCGAGCGACGCCACCCCCGTGTGCAGCAGGACCGGGGCCACCCCCACGCCGGCGGCGACGAGCCGGGTGATCATCTCCGTGGTGAACGGACGGCCGGCACTGGGCATCTCGGCGCTACCAGGCTCGGTGGCATAGACGTTCTGGTACGCGCTCAGCGGCCAAGCCCCCTGCACGTACTCGTAGCGGACGGGACGGCCGTGCTCGGCCAGCCAATTGAGGACCGGGCCGGCCACGCTGAGCCGGGCCGTCCACAGGCGATGGCTCCCCCGGTAGGGGGCCAGCAGCTCCAGGTGGGCCCCGTCCCCGTCGAGGCGCACCAACCGGGGCGGCGCGTCGCCGGCCAGGGCCGGGCCCGGGACCAGCCAGCGCTTGGTGGTGGAGCCGGTCGGCCGGCGGGGCTCGACCGCCCAGATCTCGGTGCCGCCCGGGCCGGGGCCGAGCCGGGTGGAGAGGTGGACAACTACCTCCGTCCCGCTCGCCACGTCGGTGCCGCTCACGGCGGCCGGCAGGGTCGCCGAGGTATTGATGACGACCAGGTCCTCGGGGGTGAGCAACGAGGGCAGCCGGCGGAACTCCGAGCCCACCAGCCGCCCCTCACCGCGGTAAGCCACCATCATCCTCACCCCGTCCCGGCCCAGGCCCCGCGCCTCGGGTGGCTGCCCGGCCCGGAGCTCCGCCGGCAGCCTGAAATCGAGCCGCTCGCTCACTGGGACTGGCGCTCTAGAAGATCGGCGGCCCGCACCCGCCCGCTCGGTGGGCGTTGCTCGATAAGGCGCCGGACCGACGGAGCCACCGTGGCCGGCTCAGGCCGGTCGGAGATGTCCTGGCCCGGGAAGGCCAGTTGGTGCATGTCGGTGCGCATGTCACCGGGGTCCAACCACCACACCCTGGTGGCCGCCTCTTCGACCGTGAGCACGTTGCTCAACTGCTCGAGGGCGGCCTTGGACAACCCATAACCCCCCCACCCTTCGTACGCCTCAACGGCGGCGTCGGAAGTGACGTTGACGACCGCCCCTTGGCTCTCGACCAGGAGAGGGAGCGCCAGTTGTACGAGAGCCAGGGGGGCGACCACGTTGGTCTCGAGGACGGCCCGAAGGTCGTCCAGGCTGTAGTCGCGCAGCGCCGGTAGGGGGGTGGCGCCGAGGGTGCTGGCGTTGTTGACAAGCACGTCCAGGCGCCCCGTGCACCGGGCGGCACCGATCAATTGGGAGCGGTGGTCGGGGGCGGTGACGTCGCCAACGAGCGCGATGGCCCCCGTCTCGGCCGCCGCTTGGCGCACCTGGGCGCCGTCCCTACCATCGATGACGACGTCCCAGCCGGCTCGCACCAGTTCGGCGGCTATGGCACGGCCCAAGCCCTTGGACCCGCCCGTGACGATCGCGGTTCTGGTCATGGTCCGTCATCGTAGGACTTAAAGTTAACTTCAAGTCAAGGGCTAGGCTGACAAAGTGCTCACGATCGGGGAGGTAGCCGAAAGGGCCAATGTGGCGGCGTCCGCTCTGCGTTTCTACGAAAAGGAAGGCCTCATCTCGTCGGCCCGTACGGACGGGGGCCAGCGCCGGTACCAACGCGAAGTCCTGCGTCGCATTGCTTTCGTGCGCGCCGCGCAACGGGTCGGCCTCACGCTGGACGAGGTCAAACAAGCCCTGACGGCACTGCCTGAGGGCCGCACACCCACCACCAACGACTGGCGCCGCTTGTCGCGCTCTTGGCGGCCCCTGCTCGACCGGCGCATCGCCGAGCTCGAGCGGGTGCGGGACAGGCTCGACACTTGTATCGGGTGCGGTTGCCTGTCGCTTGGCGTCTGCCGCCTGCTCAACCCCAACGACGTCGCCCGCGCCGAGGGGCCCGGGCCTCGCTGGCTCCTCGACGAGGACGACTGACCCGTAGCCGGGTAGCCTCGAGGCCCTCAGGAGAGCCGACCTCGTCGACACCAGAACCGGACCGGGCGTCGAACGGTTCAAGAGGTATGGGACGGCTTACCGCGCAGGCACCCACCTCGTGCCGGCGCCGGCTCGTCGCCCTGGTGGCGACTTCGATGTTCGCTTTGAACGCCACGTGCACGACCACGGCCACAGCCGCCGCCTACGGCGGGCGCGTGCCGGCCACGACCGATGGCCACACCGCCTGCACCAGCCACTCGAGCAGTGCCGGCACCCTCACCGTCTGTCCGGGGGCGGCGCCCGCCGGGAGCTCGGTGACCATTTATGCCCGGGGGTGCAACGGGGCCTCGCTCGTCTTCTTGGGCCCACTCGACTATGTCGGCTCGGGAGGTGCGGGCGAGCTTTTGCCCAGAGCTGTCAGGGAAAAAAACGGGACGCGGTACGCCACGACCTTCGTGGTGCCGCTCAAGTACGAGGCGGGGGGGGACCTCGACGCCGCCGTCCCCGTGGTTGGCGGCCGTGCGTACCAGTTCGGTTCCTACCCGGCCAACGAGTGCAGCGTGCCCTTTTCGGTGACGGCGCCGTCGGGCACCAGGACGGTCATCTACAACCCCTTTGCCGCCTCAGGGCTCAGGCCGGGGCTGCACGTCAACGGCCGCGCCGTGGGCACTTGCGGGGAAAGCCCTGCACCCGTGGAGCTTCGCTCCTACTACCGGTGTTTCACTACGGCACCGAAGAAAGCCCCGGGGAGCGCTTTCGTGTTCGACCCCTGCTTTGCCGCCCCTCGAAGAGCCGGGCGCCGGCCGGTCGAGATGATATGCCCGACCGACCCGGCCACCGGCGACGCCATTTTGCTCACGGCTACTTCGGTCGTGCCGGCCCGGGGTGACAGGGCGGGCACCGTCCCCCGCCCCGCGGCTCCCACGACCCTTGTCCCGTGGGCGGTCCAATTGGCCAACGGCCAGGTGTGCCAGCTCGTCGACGCGGCCTGGGGCGGTCTCGGGCCGTACAGCTGTCAGGTCGGCCCGCCCGCCGGCCCTGGCTCCCGTGACGGCGCCGCCAGGACCGAAGTGGCCGATTGCCACCTGCCGGACAGTTCACAGCCGGGGTGGACGGCCCGGTGCCAAACGAGCGCAACGACAACCAGCCCGTTCCGGCGGGCCCGCCTCACAACCGTCTGGTTCTAACGACGCTCTAGGCGAGCTTAGGACGCGATCTTCCCGTCGAGGTCCCAGAGGTCTTCCCAGGACTGGCCTTCCTTCCAGAGGAAGACATGGCCTTTGATCAGCCGGTTGTCCCTATCAGTGCCGGCTATGGCCCACATTTCGTCGTCGGTCAGCGGGTCGCTCACCACGGCCTGGAGATTGGCGGTGTAATGACTGGCGTTGGTCGAGAACGGGATGGGTACCTGGCCCCGTTGTACGGCCCACTTGACGCAGATCACGGCCGGGTGCACCCCGTGGCCCCGGGCTATTTCGACCAGGACCGGATCTTCGATGTCGACAGTGTCGTCGGGGGACCGGTCACGCACGGGGCGGGCGGGTGAGCCAATAGGGCAGAAGCCGATGGGCTCGATGCCGCGGCTACGCACGAAGGAGAAGAGCCCCTCTTGCTGAAAATGCGGGTGAAGCTCCATCTCGTTGACGGCAGGAGGGATGCGGGCATCACGTAATAGCAGCTCGAGCTTCGGGACCGTCATATTGGAGGTCCCGATATGCCGTACCAGCCCCATGTCGACCAATCGTTCCATTTCTGCCCAGGTCTCCATGAACTTGTCGTGGACGTAGGGGCGGGCGTTGGGGCTCCGGGAGGTCACGTCGGCGCGCGGCGGGTGGTAGTTGGGAAAGGGCCAGTGCACGAGGTACATGTCCAGGTGACCGGTGCGCAGGTCGGCCAGGGAACTCTGGCAGGCGGGGACCACGTCCTGGGGGGAATGTTTGTCGTTCCACAACTTGGACGTGACCCAGATTTGCTGGCGGGGCAACCCCTGGAGCACCTGGCCGATGCGGCCTTCGTTGCCGTAAACGGCGGCACAGTCGAAATGCCGGTACCCCACCTCAAAGGCACCGCTCACGGCATCGGCGACCTCATCGGCGGAGACGTGGTCCGAGCCGAAGGTACCGAGCCCTATGGCGGGCATGAGAGCGCCGCTGCGCAGCCTTCGCTGGGGGACCATCGCGGGGTCAACTCTCGTAGTTTTCATAGGTCACCAAACCGACAGGGGTAAACGGGTACCCAGGGGGACGGCGGCGGGCGGAGGGCGGAGGGCGGAGGGCGACGATAGCCCTTACCTCAGCCCTGGGACGTCTTGCCCCCGATAACCCGGGCGACGGCCAAGGCGATCAAGATCACGCCACCATCAATGGCTTCGATCCAGTAGTTGGACACGTTGGCCAGGTCCAGGATGTTCTGCACCAACGAAAGCAGCACGACACCCGTGGCCGCGCCCACCATGTTGCCCCTGCCGCCGGCGAGGCTTACGCCCCCGATGACTGCGGCAGCAAAGACGGTGAAGATGATCCCCTCCTGGTAGCCCTGTTGGCCGGTCACAGCCGAGACACGGCCCGCCTCCATGAGCCCACCGATGGCGGCGAGCATGCTCCCGGCCACATACACCCCGATCTTCACCCGGTCGACGTTGATCCCGGCCGCCCGGGCGGCCTCGGCGTTACCTCCTACGGCATAGATGGCCCGGCCTCCCCGGTGGTAGCGCAAGAACAAGCCGACGCCCACGAAAATGATCACGGTGGCAACGAGCGAAACGGGGACTTGGCCCCAGTAAGCCGAACCAAGGTACGTAAAGGACGCGGGCAGGCTGAACAGGGTCTGCGCCTTCACGATGCCGTTCTGCATACCCGCCAGCACGATGGTCATGCCCAAGGTGACTATGAAGGCGTTGAGGCGGCCTTTAACGATGAGCAGCCCGTTGAACGCCCCGACGAAAGCACCGACCAGCAGCAGGATCAGGATCCCGATATAAGGGTTAAGGTCCGCACCGGACCCGAAAGCTGCCACCGGTACGATCAGCCAGGCGGCCACCATCGGGGCCAGGCCGTAGGTCCCCTCCAGCGACAGGTCCATCCCCCCGATCATGATGATGAGGCTCTCCCCCACCACGACGACCCCGAGAGCCGAAGCCTGCAGGCCGATGCCGGAGAAGTTCGACACCGTCAG
Organism: Acidimicrobiales bacterium; assembly: GCA_052325485.1. Classification (GTDB taxonomy): domain Bacteria; phylum Actinomycetota; class Acidimicrobiia; order Acidimicrobiales; family Palsa-688; genus Fen-671. The sequence continues at coordinate 9,594 of JBKQUU010000036.1, forward strand.
GAACACATTGCTCACCAGGGCACCCACGATGATGAGCGCCACCACTACAGGGAGTAGCGCCACCTCTCTGACCAACGACACGGCCCGGGCCTGCCGGCTCGTCTCCTGCAGCGTGACTTCGGCGGCGACCCTGCCGCTAGCCCCTGCCCCCGGCGGCACCGCCACCGGCGGTCTGGCGTCCTTCTCGCTGCTTAGCTGGGTCATGCTGTCACCTTCCCGTTTGTTACCAGGCCTTCAATTGCACCAATAAGCTCTTCCCGGTCGAACGGCGGCTCCGTGAACTCGGCCACGATCTCACCACCGCTGAGCACCACCACCCGGTCACAGATGACCAGGTCGTCCAGGTCATCTGTCGCCAGCAGCACGGCCGTCCCGTCGCGAGTGGCCAGTGAAGACAGCGCCTCGAGCAACGCCGCCTTGGAGGCGACATCGACGCCCCTGGTCGGTGCGATGGCGACCACGAGCTTGGGCTCGGTGGCCAGGGCCCGCGCCACCGTGACCTTCTGCTGGTTGCCGCCGGAAAGTTCGCCCACGGGTTGGGACATCCCGGCCGAAACGATGGACAGCCGCTTGGCCAGGGGACGGGCAGCCGCGGTCTTCGCCCGGGGCGTAACCACACCGAAGCGGTTGGCCAGCCGGTCGACGATCGTCATGGTCGAGTTCTCGGCCACGCCCAGCAGGCGGACGAAGCCCTCGGCGCGACGGTCCTCGGGGACGAAACCGACCCCGGTCTTCAGGGCCTTGTCGGGCCTCCCGGGCACGAGGGGGACCCCCTCGATCTCAACCTTGCCCGATTGCCAGGGATGGGCGCCCGCCACCGCCCGGGCCAGGGTGGCCACACCAGCACCGAGAAGGCCGGCCACCCCGACCCGTTCACCGTGGCGCACCTCCAGCGAGACATCGCGAAGGGGGCCACGGGGGGAGGTGGCCGAGAGGTGCTCCACCACCAGGCAGGGCTGGCCCTTCTTCGGGTGCTCGGAGGCCTCGGCGGCGTTACGGCCGTTCGGCGACATGACGCCCGGCGCAGCCACGTCCGGGCCGACCATGGCGGCCACGAGGTCGTCCTTGGACAGGCCGGCGGTTGCTTGCATGAGGACCAGCTCACCGTCCCGCAAGACGGCGACTTCATCGCAGACCTCGAAGACTTCCTCCAAGTGGTGGGAGATGTACAACACCGCCACGCCACTGGCCACCAACGAGCGCACGCGCTCGAACAACCGGCGGATCTCGGACCGCTCCAGTGCCGCCGTAGGCTCGTCCAGGAACAGGCACCGCCGCCCCGCCGCCAGGGCCCGGGCGATCTCCACCAACTGGCGTTGCTCGACCGAGAGGCTCGAGCACGGGGCGCCGGCGTCCACGTCGTCGAAACCCCACTCGCTCAGCACCCGGCGGGTCTCGGCCCGCATGGTCTTCCAGTCCACCATCCCCGAACGCCCGGGCTGGCAGTTCAAGAACACATTCTCCGCCACGGTCAGCTGCGGGACGACCATGGAGTGCTGGAACACGGTCGCCACCCGGTTGCGCCAGGCCTCGACGTCCCCCAAGGCCGGCGCCCGCTCGCCCTCGAAGAGCACCTGCCCCCGGTCAGCGCCGTAAATACCGGACATGATCGACACGAGCGTGGACTTGCCCGCCCCGTTGCGCCCCACCAGGCCCAGGCAGCGCCCGGAACGAAGGGCCAGGCTGACCCCACGAAGCGCCAATGTGCTCCCGAACTGCTTGTAGATACCGACTGCCTCGGCGGGCGGGGCGCCGCCCGAAGGAGCGGGTCGTTCAGGATCGTCGACCACCGTTTTCTTGCCCTCCGATGATAATTGCTACGGGCCTCGCTCTTGTCCTCACCGGCGCCGGCGGGCCAGGACCGGGTACCGGTGGCTCCTTGCCAGTGCTGGTGGGCCCCGGTCAGGAACCCACCAGCGTTGGCCTTCTACTAGCTCCACTCTCGCGCTCGCAGGGAGCGCTCGGTCAGGAACGTGCTCCGATCAGAAGCTCACGCCCGAGCAAACCCCACCGTGGGCTTTGCCGTAGACGTTGCCCCAGAGGGCGGAGTCGCTCACCGGGGTGGTGGTGATCTCAGAGGGCGAGCCACCGACCGGCTTGATGGTGAGGTGCTCGACCGTCTTGGTCACAAAGGGGGCGACGACAGGGTCACCCAGGTTGGTGTCGCCGGCGTAACTGACGTCCGCCAGGGTGGGGGCGCCCCCTCCGGCTTCTCCGGCCTTGAGCGCGACACCCGTGGCCGCATCTTTGGCGTACTGGAGCGCCCAGTAAGCGTAGAGGTTGGCGGGCTGAGACGCGGAGGCGTCCACCCAACCGTTGCCGATGTCGCACATCTCGAAGGCGACCCCGTCATCGCTGATCAGGATCACATGCTTGGCCGAGCCCACCGGGCCGAAGCCCTTCTTCTTCAGCAAGGGGATGATCCCGAGGTCGGGGCTGCTCCATTGCGAATAGATGGCCTTCAACTGCGACCCGTAGGCGTTGACCGCGTCCTGGGCGTCAGTAACGGCGGTGGCGTCGGTCCAGACCGTCGGGTCCTTCAAGATTTTGACGTTGGGGGCGTTGGCGGCCATGCATTCGTTGAAGCCATTGGTGCGGTCGGCACCGTTGGACGAGGAGAGGTCTCCCTCGAGGTCCAGTACATAGCCGGACTGCACCTTCGATGCGATGTAGGCGCAGGCGTCCCAGCCGTAAAGCAGGTTGGAGGCGCGCACCACCATGTAGACATGCCCGGCGCCCACGATGGTGTCGGTGGAGATGAGCTGGACGCCTTTCTTGGCCGCGTAGGCGATGGCCGGCCCCATGCTGGTCGCCGTCTCGGGGTTGACCACGACGGCCTTGGCCCCTTCGTTGACGAGCTCCTCGACCTGCTGGTTCTGCAGGCTGGCGCTGGCCGCGGAGAGCAACGGTCCCAATACCTTGATGTTGAGCTGCTTGGCGTACTGGGCCTCGTAGTTGTCGTAGGCAGCCCAGAAGGCGGTGTTGTCGTACGTCAGGTCCACGCCGATCGTGACCGGCGCTGAGGCCGAGGCGTTCAGCTTGCTGGCGCTGGCGGCCAGCGGCGCACTTACCGTGACCATGGGCACGATCAGGCCCGCGGCGGCAAGCCAGCTAAGGCACTTCTTTGACGTAAATTTCATTAGTCCCTCCCTATTTCCTGTGAAAGTTGGGCTTGGGCTCACGGGCCAAGCAGCCGGGAAAACACTCGCTCATCAACTCGTTCTTGTAGGACAACCCGTTCTGGAACCGTTGTGACGCTTATCTTGTAGTCGCCTTGGACGTCTGCGACGTCGGCTCATATCACCCCCTCAGTCAGGCGTCGAGCCGCTCCGGGTCGGTCCCCGGGGAGCGGCCGGCAGCCCCCAGTTCAGCTTCTATTTCGCCGGGGACGGCATGGATGTGGTGGACCCCTCCCAAGAAAACGATTTACCAACAGCGCACAAAGACTCTCATAGACTCCACCGACGCAAAGCCGCCCCAACTAGGTACTTTAGTCCCTAGCCCTAGGGCCATCGGTAGGTCCTTACCCCTCAGATGCGGACGACAACCGACCTTTTGCGTCAGTGCCGAGTAATCGTTTACTACACTAGCAGTCCAATGCGAGGTCCTCAAGAGCACCCGGCCCACCGGGTCACCGGCCCGATGGGGCTCTTGTGGGCCGCGAGGACCACCGGGCGACGATGACCACCATCGTTGACGTGGCCCGCGCCGCGGGGGTTTCGACCGCCACCGTGTCACGGGTGCTGAACAACCACCCTCAAGTCGACCCTCGCCTGGCCGCCACCGTGCTCCAGGCCATAAAAGATCTGGGCTATCGCCCGAGCCGCGTGGCCCGCACCCTGCGGACCCGCCAGAACCGGGTCTGGGCGCTCATCATCTCCGATGTCCGCACGGGGCCCTTCTTCGGCGACGTGGTACGGGGAGTAGAAGACGTCGCCTACGGGGCGGGGTACTCGCTCTTTTTGTGCAACACCGACGAAGACTCGGCCAAAGAGGCCTCCTACATCGAGCTCGCGGTAGCCGAGAACGTCGGTGGCGTGATCCTGACGCCGTCGGGCGCCCGCACCGACCTCTCACCTTTGGTCGACTTCGGTGTCCCCGTCGTCCTGGTCGACAGGACATTGCCCAGCCAAGCCGCCGACAGCGTGATCGTGGACAACGTTTCCGGTGCCTACCAGGCTGTCAACCACCTGCTGGCCGGGGGTTACAAGCGGATCGCCTGCGTCACGGGGCCGCTGGGGACCACGACCGGCTCGCGCCGTTATGTGGGCTATTGCAAGGCCATCGAGGAAGCTGGCCTGACCGTCGAAGACGCCCTGGTCAGAGTGGCCGACTTCCGGGAGCTGGGCGGCCGGCTGGCCATGAACGAACTGCTGGGCCAGCTCGAGCGGCCCGACGCCGTGTTCGTGACGAACCACCTGATGACCATCGGCGCCCTCCAGGCCATCGCGGAGGCGAAATTGACCATCCCCACGGACATCGCCATCGTCGGCTTCGACGACATGTCCTGGTCCACTCTGCTGCGCCCGACGCTCACCGCCGTGGCCCAGCCCGCTTACGACCTGGGAGTAGAAAGCGCCAGGTTGCTGCTCAGCCGGCTGGAAGGGTACTCAGGCGCGGCCCGGATGGTCACCCTCTCACCAACCCTGCAGGTGAGGGGCAGCTCGGTGCCCAAACGTCGCCTGGCCACCAGGCGGAGCCCGGGAGCCCTGCCCTTGACCGGGCCGTTCTAGGTACGACCAACGAGAGGAAACTGACAATGCTGAAGAACATCGACCCCCTGTTGACCCCGGAGCTGCTCCAGGTGATGGCTGCCATGGGCCATGGCGACGAACTGGCGGTCGTCGACGCCAACTTCCCCGCCGACAGCGTGGCTCGGCGCACCGCGCATGGCCGGGTCGTGCCTCTGAGCGGCGTTCCCATGCCCGAGGCGGTGCGAGCCATCCTCACCTTGCTACCTCTGGACGATTTCGTCGGCACGCCCGTGCGCAGGATGGCTGCCGCCGACAACGCCCCCGACGACCTTCCCGAAGCGCAGCGGGAGGTCCAGGCCGTCATCGACAGGGCCGCCGGGCGGCCCTGGCCGACCGGCGCGCTGGCGCGCTTCGACTTCTACGAGGCCGCCCGCAACAGTTACGCGGTGGTCTTGACGGGGGAACGCCGCTACTACGGGAACGTCCTCATCAGGAAGGGCGCCATACCTCCCGACACCTAGCCCGGCGCCCGCCGCCGGTCAGTTGTCCCAGGTCCCCTGGCTCAGCCGGCTGAAGCGGCGGTAGGCGTCCTCCCACGCCCCCCGCGGCCCTGGCTCGTAGAGGGCCGGGGGGAACGACTCGGCCACCACCGCCCTCGCCTCTTCGAGAGAGCCCAGCTCACCGATGGCCATGGCCTGCACCAGTAGGTTGCCGACCTCGCTGGCCTCGTCCGGCCCCGCCCACACGGGCAGGCCGGTGGCATCGGCCGTCAACTGGCACAGCAGCTCGTTGCGGGCCCCGCCCCCGACGATGTGGACCGCCGGTGGAGCAATGCCACCGGCCGAGGTGAGCAGCTCTATCGTTTGCCGGTAGGACAGGGCCAGGCTTTCCAGCACACAGCGGACCATGGCGGCCGGGCCGTCCGGGGCGGTCTGGCCGCTCTGACGGCACCAGTCGGCGATGCGTTGAGGCATGTCGCCCGGGGCGAGGAACACCGGGTCGTTGGGGTCCACCAGCGAGGCCAGGGGCGGCGCCGACTCGGCCATGGTGACCAGGTCGGTGAACTGCCACCCCTGCCCGTGAAGATCCCAGGTACGTCGGCACTCGTGGAGCAACCACAAGCCGGTGCCGTTGCTCATGAGCTGGAAAGAGCCGGCGGCACCCGCCTCGTTGGTCAAGTTGGCCAGGAACGCACGTTCGTCGATAACGGGGCGGGGCACCTCCATGCCGACCAGCGACCATGTGCCCGAGCTGATGTAGGCGGAGCCAGGCTGGCGGAAAGGCACGGCGGCGACGGCCGAGGCCGTGTCGTGCGACGCCGGGGTGATCACCAATGCCCCCCGGAGCCCGGTCTCCTCCGCCACCTCGGCCCGCAACGTCCCCAGGACCGTGCCGGGCGGGACGATCTCACCGAAGAGGTGCCCGGGCAGGCCGAGGCGCGCCACCAGGTCCCAGGCCCAGTCACCAGCCACGGGGTCGTAGCACTGGGTCGTGCTCGCCTCGGTCCGCTCACAGCGGGGGACCCCTGACAGCCAGTAATGGAAGAGGTCGGGCAGGAGCAGCAACCTCTCGGCTACGTCCAGGACGGGGTCCTTACTGGCGGCCATGGCCCACAGCTGGTAGACGGTGTTTATGGGCAGCAGCTGGTTCCCCGTCATCTGGAAGATCTCTCGGGGCGCGACTAGCTGACGGACCTCTTCGAAAGCGCTCTCGGTGCGCCTGTCGCGGTAATGGACCGGGTTTTGTAGAAGACGTCCGGCCCGGTCCAGCAGGGCGAAGTCGACCCCCCAGCCGTCCACCGCGAGCGAAGCGAAGTGCCCACCTTGGCGTGCCGCGGCACGCAAGCCCTCAAGGGCTCCGTCGTACAAACGGAGAGGGTCCCAGTGAAGCCTTTCGTGGATCCTTACCGGGACGTTCGGGAACCGGTGAACTTCGCGCACGCTGAGGCGCCGGCCGTCGAACGAACCGACGGCGACGCGCCCACTTTGAGCACCGAGGTCGACCGAGATCAGCTCCATGTCTCTGCGTCGCCTCCCCGCGATCTTTCCAGTAATCGTTTGCTAGCACAGGACGGGGAAGGGCGCGCACAGCGCCGCGGACGACGCAGGCCAGAGCCGGTGAGGCGCACCTCAATCGGCGACCACAAGGATCTTGACCTCCTGGCCGGAGCCGATGGCGGCGAAGGCGGCGCCGGCTTCGGGAAGGGGGAAGGTGGCGGTTATGAACCGGCCGGCGTCAAAGGTCCCGTTGCCGATGATGCCCACGGCGGCGTCGAAGTCCTCCCACCGGTACGTCGCCGCCCCCTGGAGCCGCACCTGGTACTCCTGGACTATCGGCAGGTCGATGGTGACGGGCACCCGGGCACCGCCCACGATGACCACGGTGCCTCCCTTGACGGCCATCTTGATCGCCGCCGCCAGGGTGGACTGGTGGGCCACGCAGTCAAAGACGACGTCCACGCTTTCTCCCAGCTCGCCTCGCACCGTCCCGGCCAGGTCGGCGTCCCGGGCGTCGACCACGGCGTCGGCCCCCAGGGCCAGGGCCAGCTCGCGCTTGGCCGCCAGGGTGTCGGTGCTCACGATCCTTCCCGCCCCCGCGTGACGGGCCGCTGTGAGAGCGAGTAGCCCGATGGTACCCGCACCGAGGACGGCCACCGTTTTGCCCGTCAGGTCCCCGGCCAGGCGCACGGCGTGCACCGGCGTAGCCAAGGGCTCGATGAGCGCCGCCTGGTAGTCGGTGAAACCGGCCGGGATCTTGTGCAGCCGGCGGGCCGGGACGGTAAAGACGTCCGCCATCCCGCCTTCGCGGTACCCGCAGCCGAAAAACTCCAGGTTCTCACACAGGTTCTCGGCGCCGTGGCGGCACGGCTTGCAGTGGCCGCAGACGAGCGTCGGCTCGACCGTGACCCTGTCCCCGGCCGTGACCTCCCCCACCCCGTCGGCGACGGCGGCCACTACACCGACCACTTCGTGGCCCGGATAGTAGGGGGGTTTCATAAAGGCGTGCTCGCCATGGACGCCGGCCTTGTCCGACCCGCAGACCCCTGACACGGACATCCGGACCAGCGCTTCGCCGGCTTTGAGGGGCGGTACGGCCTCGGTGACCACCTCGACGACGTCGGGGGCACTTACCAGTACACGTCGGCGGCTCTGTTCATTGCTCATGGCATCTCCAATGTCGGGCCGGCCCCTTTGGCCGGCTGCTTGGTGGCTAAGGCGTACACGCCCAGCACGTCGCGCACGGCTTCGAGCACGAGCGCCCTGGGCGAGGGATCCAGCGCCCCGGTGGTCACGCGAGAGTAAAGCGTCGGGAGGAACTGGCTTATCAAAGGCTCGGGGATGGTGGTCTCGTTCAGGTGGCTCACGAGGTCCCGGACCGCTTGCTGCGGCCCCGGTGCCGCCCAGTAGTAACGGATACGGTCGCTGTAGCTGAAATGACGAAGGACGCGCTGTTCGTCGGCGTCGCCCCGATAGTAAGGCTGCCAGTACCCGGGACGGGCGAGCATCTCGTTCTCCATCACCGCCATCAATGAGTGCTGGGACCAGCCCGGGCTCAGCGCCGTGGCCACCTGGTCGAGAGCGTACAGAGCCTCGCGCAAGGCGAACGTAAGAGCAGGCCCAACCTTGAGGATGGCGAAGCCGTCGGCCACCAGCCGGGCCAGGCTCCCCGCCGGCTGATAGTCCGTCGAGTGCGCTTCGAACACCAACCCCGGCATCCCGGCCAGGGCGCCGCTCAGTTCCGCGGCCCGTTCGGGCTGGTAAACAACGACGTCCCTATCGTCGAACTCGACGCCGGGCTGGACCACCACCGCGACCACGGCCTCGAAGGCCGCTTCAGCCCCCGCCGCCGCAAATGCCTTCCTGTGCGCCTCGAGCGTAGCGGCCACGGCCTCCGGCCTGGTCACCTCGAGGTGCTCGATCTCCCGCACCGAGCCGCCCGGGACAGGCACCTCGGTGCCGATGACGTAGCGGGGGCGAGTGGCGGCTCCGGCGGCGGCTTGTGAGACCACCGCCAAGCGGGCAGCACGTTCGGCGGTCACCATGTCGGGCAGGTGCTCGGGCTCGCCCCGGCACCCCATGCTGGTGTCGAGGTGGATCTTCTCGTACCCGGCGGCGACGTAGGCGGCCACCATCGCCTCGGCCTCCGCCAGCGCCTCTTCGGCCGGCAGGTGCCGCCACGGGTTGGGACCGAGGTGGTCGCCGCCCAGGACCACCTGCCCGCGGGGGAACCCGGCCCCGTCGGCAATGCGGTAAACCTGGTCCCGGAAGGCGGCCGGCGTCAGGCCCGTGTAACCCCCCTGGTGGTTGACCTGGTTGCAGGTGGCCTCAATGAGCACTGCCGCTCCGTCGGCGGCCGCCTGGCGCATGGCGGCCTCGACCACCATCGGGTGCGCCGAGCACACCGAAGTGACACCGGTAGGCCCCGGGGCGGCACCGGGGCGCCCGTGGGAGATGAGCGAGGTCATACGACGGGCCGGGCCGGCCTGGCCGCCGGCGCGGACGGCGTCGAGCTCGGCGAAGCTCGAGGTACCCTCCATCGGGCCCTTGATGGCCACCGCCCGGGCGCCGCTAGCGTTGGCATAAGCGAGGCTCTCTTCCACGCTGCGGCCCTGGAGCCGGCAGGTGACAAAAGTGGCATCGAAGCAGTCGCCGGCGCCGGTAGGGTCCACCTCTCCAACCGGGTAACCGGGGGCGCTCACCATGCCGTTGGCGTCGTAGTAGGTGGCGCCCTCGGCCCCGTTCTTCACCACGATGGCGGTGACGCCCAGGCTGAGGATCTCGGAGATCGCCGCTTCTGGCGTGCCCGCTGCGGTGAGCAGGGTCAGCTCGTCCCCGCTAGGCAAAAAGGTGTCGCAGGACGCCAAGAGGGCGACCAGGGCCGACCGCACCTCGGGGTCGCGGACCACCTCCTTGCGGATGTTGGGGTCGAACGAGACGGTGCCGCCATTACCCTTCACCAGCTCAATGGCCCTAGCGGTCATCTCGGTGATCCGGGCCGAAAAGAGCGAGGGGCCGGACACGTGCAGGTGGCCGCACCCGGCCAACAGGTCCGATACCGCCTCGGTCCAGCGCACCTGCCCGCACGCACTGTGCTTTATGTTGTAGACAAAATCGCGCTCGCCGCTGTCCCGGTAGCGCACGAAGGCGCTCCCTGTCGGGTAGCCCGGGCTTATCTCGACCGCCCGCACGTCCACGCCATCGTCGCCGAGCCGCTTCAGGTTGACCCACCCGAAGTCGTCCTCGCCGACGCAGCTGACGATGCCGCAGGGCTGGCCCAACTTGGCCACCTGGTCGATAAAGATGGCCGGGGCACCACTGGGGAAAGGTCCCAGCAGGCGCACAGGCTGGCGGAACCCCCCTCCTCGGTCCTCCGCCACAATCTCCACCAGGATCTCGCCGAGAGTCACGATCTTGGTCACTTGCACCTCTGTCCCGAGGCCGGTCTCGTCTGAGGCGGGCCGTACTTTCGCTCGCGCCGTCCCCAATCCCATGGCAGGTGCCGGGTTGGCTTGGTTGCCGGTGAGTGTACATCCGGCGGGCTACGCTCGACACAGCCCGGTGACGAGGAAGGGACGGGCTATGACCGACAGCAGTGACAGTTCCCGGTTGGACGGGCGCAGGGTCGTGGTGACCGGCGGGGCCCGTGGCATCGGGCATGCCATCGCCCGCAAAGCGGCCATGTCCGGCGCGTCCGTGGCCGTGCTCGACCTCGACCAGACGGCCCTGGAGCAGGCGGCGGCGCAGCTCCGCGACGACGTCGAGGGGGCCGAGATCGTGGCCCAGACGTGCGACGTGTCCTCCTACGAGAGCGTCCGGGCCGCCCGCCGGGCCCTCGAGGCCAGCTGGGGAAGGGCCGACGTCCTGGTCAATAACGCAGGCATCTTTTCGAACGCCCCCGCCACCGAGCTCACGGTGGAGGAGTGGGACCGCGTGCTCCACGTCAACCTGTCGGGCGCGTTTTACTGCAGCCAGGTCTTCGGCCTCCCGATGATCGAGGCGCGCTCGGGCAGCATCGTCTGCATAGCTTCCATGTCGGGCCTCGTGGTCAACCGCCCACAGCCCCAGGCCGGTTACAACGTGTCCAAGGCGGGCGTGATCATGCTGACGAAGTCCCTGGCCGCCGAGTGGGCCCCCTTCGGGATCCGGGTGAACGCGGTGGCACCCGGCTACATCCGCAGCGCCATAACGGAGAGCTTCCTCGGGAAAGGCAACGTCCGGGACTACTGGCTCGGCGGCACCCCTTTGGGGAGGATGGGCACTCCCGAGGAGATCGCCAATATCGTGGTCTTCCTGGCGTCGGACGCCGCCAGCTTCGTGACGGGCGAGACGGTGGTGGCGGACGGAGGTTACACCGTCTGGTAAACCGGGCCGTCTGTTGGGACCGGGCTGTCAAAAGCCCCACGAGCTGATTTGGAGGGTCACATTGTGCGCACAACTGTTTTCACCGTAGTCGACGGGCGTACCGAGCCTGAGAGCTCGCAAACGCCGCCTTGGGCAGAACCCGATGAGTTCGGGCAGGCCGCGGCCGAGATTTTTCGCGCCCCCAACGGCACCAGTGTCCTGTACAGCATCCCCGTCGGCTGCACCGTCCCGGTGCATGCTGGCAGCAACTACGCGTTTTGCCAGATCGTCGCCGGCCGCGGCAAGTTGGTACTCCCCGGTGGCCGGGAAATCGATTATTCTGCCCCCGAACTGTACATTTTCGAGCCCGGCGCCTTGCACGGTTGGGTCGACGTGGTCGAAGATACGCTTTTATCGGTCAGCGACGTAAAACGGTAGCGACGTAACGGCAGGTAGCGGCGTCCTCAGCCCGAGGTGCCCCACGCCTCCACGCCGTCCTGGGTGGGCACAAAGAGCCTCCCGTCGCCAACGGACGGTGTGGCGAAGTGCTCGAGGGCGGCCGTTGAGCGCTCGAGCACTACCTGGCCCGTCGCTGGGCCCATCCCGTACAGCCCGCCCGAGGCCCAGTTGAGGGCCCAGACCAGGCCACCGGCTACGACCGGGGGCCCGTCAGGTGAGCCGGTGGAAGCCAACCACACTCGCTTGAACGTCATGGCCGAGGCGTCGACCTCGACGGCCACGGTGCCGCTGCCGCACGGCGCGTACACATTGGTGCGGCTCCGGCCGCCCGTCCCGAACACGTCGGTGGCGTCGGCGCCGAACGCCCCGCCGCTGAGGCACAGCGGCCCGGTGAACGCCCCCTTGCCGATGCCCCCAAGGTGGGACACCTGCATGAGGTAGCCGAAGCTCCCGTTGGCGGCGGGCTTCCCGGCCACGAACAAAAGCGAGGTGCCCGGCACATCGACGGGCCCGGCCGAACCGAGGTCCCAGTCGTCGTCGTTGAGCTGTACCCAATTGCTCGGCGCCCAGTAGCCGAGCCGTACCAGGGCCGGGGACAGCTCGACGACCGAGTTGCCTTCGTCGTAGCTCGACACCGAGTCCGAGCTGCCGTTGCCGGTGGCGACGTAGAGATCCCCCGACGAGGAGACGAAGGCGCCGCCCGTGCCCCAGATGGCCCCCTCGCGCTGGGTGGGCACCTGGTAACTGACCAGCGGTCCCCGACCGGGGACGGGCACGCTCACGACATAGCCGTGGTACTGTCCGCAGTCCCCGTCGAGGCCGCCGAACTCGACGTAGATACGGCCGTCCCAGAGCGTCAGGGCAGGGCGCTGCTGTTCGGCGGGGATGTAGTAATGGTTGGACTGGTTGCCGTACGGCGGGTCGACCTGTCGGTGCCATAGCTCCTTATGGGTGGCCAACGACACGGCCACGAGCCAGTGCTGGACGTCCTGCCAGCTGTCGCCCCCCACCTCCGTCTCTTCGGCGGCGAAGATCTCGCCCGCCGCCGTGTCTATCACCGGCGTACCGGTGATGCCGAGCGGGTCGATGTCGCCGCAGCCACTGGACAATGTCGGCGCCGAGTCGACCACCGACGTGGTGGCAGGCGTGCCGACGTGGACGCTCCAGACCACCTTTCCCGTCTTCGCCCCGATGGCGTAGATCGTGTCGTCCTCGGTACCGACGTAGACCGTGGCGTCGTAGACCAGCGGCTGCCCGTACACGCCGGCACCGAGGGAGTCGTCCCACACCGGCGCCTCCGAGAGCTTGGATATCGCCGGGTCGACGGCGTCGTCATCGGACCGGGCGTTGCCGTACCCGTAGGTCGTCAGGTCGCCGAGCGAAGCCGAGGGCGCCGATCGGGTGAAGTGCCGGGTCGTCGCCGGCGTGGCGCTCGCCGATGTGGCCGGCACCAGCGCGGCGAGGCAGAGCGCCACGCCGGCACAAGCGGCCGCCCGTCGAGCGGACCTGTCATCGTTGCCACCTTCGGTCATGGTCGCACCTCGTCCGTGCCCACCTCTCACCTTCTGTGCCTCCTGATCGTCTGCCGTCCAGCAGGGTACCGGCAGGTTTGGGGAGATCGTCCCGGCGCCGGCGCCGCTCCTGGGCACTACGCTGCGCACCAAGGCGTGCGAGAGCGCGCACCGGCGGTGCTCAGGGCGTAGCGAGCGGAGGCGAATGATGACCGGTCGAAGACGAGCCCGGGGGCTGGCGGTCATAGCGATGATCGTGTGGGGGCTGGCCACCGCCGGGCCCGCCGGGGCCATCGGCCACAGTCCGCCGGCCGGCGCCAGAGACGTCTTGGCGCCGCTCGCCCCAGCGCTCTTGCCGCCATGCCAGGTGCACCTGGTCGATAGCGCCTCTGGGCTGGCCCGGCTGAGCGGCCCGGTCCACCTCGTGTGCGATGGGCCCTGGGCGCTGGCCGGGCGCGGCGCAACGGTCGCTGATATGACCCTGGAGCTGTTCAAGGCGACCGCCTCCGGCTGGGCCGAGCAGCCCACCGGCAACGGGAGCGAGCTCGACTACGCGCCCGAAGCGCTCGGTGCCCCGCTTGCCGTCCTGGTCCGGCTCGGGACCGGCCTCGGGCCAGGGGCCAAGCCATATATCGCTGCCGCCGTCCTCGTGCACACGACAACAGAGCCGTCACCCGGCGGGGGCGGCGGGCCCGTCCCCTGGGCGGCGAGCGGCATCGTACGCGCCGGCGGCGGGGAATGGTTGGCCACCGGCCGTGCTACGAGCGCCCCTCCCGGGCCGGGGGTCGCCGTCAGCATCTACCGCTGGGGCCAAGACGGGTGGACGCTCCAAGGGCGCCCCATCGGGATGCCCAGCGGGCAACTGGCCGGCGGCGGCTCCATCACGGTGGCGTCGCTCACGGGGCCGCCGGGGCCCGACTTCGTCGTCAGGTCTTTCGGCGCCGATACCAACTGGTTGTCCGTGGTCTCCGATGTAGGTGGCACATGGCACGCCGTGCCCTTCGACTACGGGTACGGGCCAACGGTGGCCATCGACGCCGCCGGCGTGCACGGGCACCTCGTCGAGACGGAGGCAGACGGGTGCGGGTGCGCGACCGGCCCCGAGACGTACACCTGGGAGATCTACCGCGACGGCGCCTTTCGTCCCACCGGGCCCCCGGGGCCGGCCCCCGCCTGCAGCCCTCCCGCGCTAGCCAGCGCGGCCGACCCGGCCGGCCTGCTCGGCCTGGCCTTCACGGCGGCGTCCTGCGCCGACGGTTGGGCCCTGGGGACCGGTGACGGGCCCGGTTACGCCAACGGCTTCGTGGCGCTGTTCGAACAGCAACGCGGCGAGTGGCAAACGGTCAACATCGACGACGGCACGGCGCTCGGGCACTACCCCGAAATTTACGACGTCCCCCTCACGTTGCTCGACCGCCTTGGTTCCCGGATCGGGCCCCGGGTGGCGGCGTCCGTCGGCATCGGTGCCGTATACCGAGGGCTGGAGGTGACCGGGAGCTCGACGCTGTGGACAATGAGCGGGGCCATCGCTTTCCAAGGCACGGACTGGCTGCTGGCGGCCGGGGAGCCGCTCAATGGCGGCAACCGCCTGAGCGTCTACGTCTACCGGTGGTCGGGGGGCATGTGGGCCGAGCAGGCCTCGTTCCGCCGAGTACCGGACGAGGGGGCCCTGGTGGGAACGGGCGAATGGTACGGGGTGGCCCCCGGCTCACCGGGACCGACGTTCGTGGTACGGGGCGTCTACCCGAACTGGTCGGCCAGGATCGCCTACACCCGTGGTACCTGGCATCTCACTCCGTAGCTGGTTGCGACGAACGTTGTGCGGCCTCTAGTGGGCCGAACAATATTTCAGATCCACGCCCGAAGGCTGATGTCATGACCGACTGGCGCGACGCTTTTCGTATGTCGTTCGTCGCGGACAGAAGGGTGATAGCGGGACGGCTGGCGGGACGGCCGCCGGACCGGCTGGGACCAGTGCAGGAAGCGGGCGCCGTCGAGATGGCTCGGCTCGTGGCGCGACGTGCCCGGATGCGGAGGATGCGGTTCGACACGATCGCAGTTCACGGGGTGTACGACATGGAGGAGGCGTTGCGGAACCAAGGAGCGGTCCTGGAACCGGTGTACGCCGGACCGGCTCAGCACTTTGCGTCGAGCGATGACATGGAGGCGGCACTTGCCTACCTGGTGCCGGCCTGGGGGTACTCCCGGATCACGAACCCCACCGTCGCCTACGTCGAGGAGACACTGGCGCTATTGGAGTCGTACGGCACGGGCCTGGAGGCGTCGGCGTACCTGACGTCCAGCGGGATGAGCGCCATCCACATGACGACGGCGCCCTTCCTCGACGTCCGGTACGGGGCGCGCATGAACATCGTCGCCGGCGCCCGCTGCTATGGCGGGACGTTCATGCTCTTTTCCGAGCGGTACGCAGCCGAGCGGGGCGTCGAGGTCCGGTGGGTGCCCGAGGTCGGCGACATCTCGGCGTGGGCGGCAGCCATCGGGCCCGGGACGCGGTTCGTTTACGTCGAGACCCCGTCCAACCCGGGCCTGGCCGTGGCGGACGTACAGGCGCTCGCCACGCTGGCCCACCGCAACGGGGTGCCGCTGATCGTCGACGCCACGGTGGCGACACCGGCGCTGTTACGGCCGCTCGGCCTGGGGGCTGACATCGTCGTGCACTCGGTTTCGAAGTGCCTGGCGGCCAGCGGCGCGGTAATAGCCGGAGTGGTGATAAGCCGCCGCGACATCGTCAGCCGGGCGGGGCCGGACGCTTTGCGCGACGACTTTGCCACGTACCTGAAGCTGCTGCCAGGGCGGGACTACGGCCCGGCGCCGGCGCCCGCATCGGCGGCGTCGGTGCTGCACGACCTGCGTACGTTGCGGGGCCGGGTCGACCAGATGAGCCGGGGCGCCCTGCGGGTGGCGGACTTCCTCGTCGCCCACCCCGGTGTCGACCGAGTCTGGTACCCCGGGCTTAGGTCCCACCCCGGCCACGCCGTGGCGGCGCGCCAGATGCGCCTCGTGGACGCCGAGCCCCGGGACGGGGCGCCCGAGCGCTTCGGTTACCTGCTCGGGTTCGAGGTCGCCGGCGGCCCCGAGGCGGCGCGCCGCGTGCTAGACGAGCTCCGGCTCGTGTTCCGCGCCACCGACCTCGGCCGGGTGAAGAGCATTGCCACGATCCCGGCCATCTCTACGCACCAGCAGCAGGGCAATGCCGGCCGCGCCCTCGGCGCCGTGCCGGAGAACCTGGTCCGGTTTTCCGTCGGCTGCGAGCACCCGGACGACCTGATCGCCGACCTCGACCAGGCGCTGGCCAACGCCACCCGGGCACCGAGGCTGGGGAGGGCCGCCCGCACCGCCCAGTAGGGGGCCCGAACCAAAGCGTCATCTCGGGCCACGTAGCCTCGTAGCGAACGCCAGTGCCACCGGTCCGCCTCGACGACACCGACCGGGCGATCCTTCGGGAGCTCGCCCAGGACGCCTCCCTTACCAACCGCGCCCTGGCCGCCCGCGTCCACCTCTCACCCTCATCGTGCCTCGCCCGGGCCCAGCGCCTCGAGCGCAGCGGCGTGATCCGCGGGTTCCACGCTGACATCAGCCCCGCCGCCGTCGGGCGTGGCCTCGAGGCGATGATCGCCGTACGCCTGCGCCTCCATACCACAGACGCTGTCGCCGCCCTCTCCGATCATCTGCACACCGTTCCCGAAGTCGTCTCCTATTACCATGTCACCGGGGCCGACGACTTCCTCGTCCATGTCGCCGTGGCCGACACCGACGAGCTCCGCTCGCTCGTCCTCAGAGCGTTCACGAGCCGCCCGGAGATCGCCCGCACCAACACCAGTCTGATCTTCCACCACGAACGCGTCTCCGGCGTCACGCCCATCGGGTAACGCGTCCGAGGCCATATGCGATTGGGGCCATATGGGATTAGGCCTGTGCACGCTGTCGGCCAGTCCCATAATTCCAGCGGCTCGCGGCCGACGTAGGCCCACCGGACCGCCAGGACGGTCCTGTTGCTCTGGCGGCCTTTAACGCTTGCGTCACCCATTAAGGAGAGGGCGTCGTTCTCGGCGCGGCGGCCAGACGAGGTGCCTCGGGCGCGGCGAAATGACAGGCGGCCCGCAGGGACGGACCGTTCACCTCCCGGAGGGAAGGTTCGACTTCTTGGCAGAGGTCTTGGGCTTTCCAGCACCGGGTGCGGAACCGACAACCCGAGGGACGGTCGATCGGGCTGGGGACGTCACCCTGGAGC
This sequence comes from Acidimicrobiales bacterium, assembly GCA_052325485.1. Classification (GTDB taxonomy): domain Bacteria; phylum Actinomycetota; class Acidimicrobiia; order Acidimicrobiales; family Palsa-688; genus Fen-671. The sequence goes on from JBKQUU010000036.1 coordinate 26,851, forward strand.
ACGATACGTTGGCGGACGCCCCGCAACGTCGGGTCGGGGATAGGAGCAGCCGAGAACAGGGCCTGAGTGTAGGGATGGCTCGGGTGCGAGCACACGTCCTCCTTGTCTCCCACCTCGACGATGCGGCCCAGGTACATGACGGCGATCCGGTCCGACACGTAGCGCACGACCGAGAGGTCGTGGGCTATGAAAACGTACGTGAGGTTGAGCTCGCGCTGCAGGGTGCGGAGCAGGCTCAGGATCTGAGCCTGAGCGGAAACGTCCAGGGAAGAAACGGGCTCGTCGCAGACGAGGATCTCGGGCTTCACGGCCAACGCCCGGGCCACGCCGACCCGTTGGCGTTGACCCCCGGAGAACTGGTGCGGGTAGCGGCGGGCGAACGCACCGGGCAAGCCGACCATCTCCAACAGCTCTTGAACTCGCTCCCGGCGCTGGTCCTTGGGGCAAAGGCCGGGATGGATTTCGAAGGCCTCGTTCAGCGCCTCGCCGATAGTCATGCGAGGGTTGAGGGACGTGTAAGGATCCTGGAGCACTATCTGGACGCGACGACGGGCGGCGCGCAGTTGCTGGGCGTTGAGCTCGAACAGGTTGCGCCCACCGAAGATCACCTGTCCCGTGGTGGGTTTCTCTAAACCCAGGAGTAGCCGGGCCAGGGTGGACTTGCCACACCCGGACTCGCCCACCACTCCCAGTGCCTCGCCCCGGGCCAGGCTGAAGCTGACGTCATCGACGGCCCGTAACGTACCCGTTTGCCGACGCAGGAGCCCACCCCGGTGGACGGGGAAGTCCTTGCACAAGTTACGCACCTCGAGGGCGTGCTCACCCTCGGGCACTGGGGGCCCCTTCCAGTACGGCGCCGGAAAAGTGGCAGGCACTGGAGCGACCAGGGGCCACGGCCCGCAACGGCGGGCGCTCGTCGGCGCACACCTCCGCCGCCCATGGACAACGCGGGCGGAACGAGCACCCCGGAGCCAGCACCGTCATGTCGGGGGGAGAGCCGCCGATCGGTCGCAGGTCCTCCTCGGCGCGGTCGAGACGGGGCACCGACTGCAGAAGGGCGGCCGTGTAGGGGTGCGCCGGCGCCTGGTAGAGCTGGCGTACCGGGCTCTCTTCGACGGCCCGCCCGGCGTACATGACGATTATGCGGTCGGCCATGTCCGCCACGACGCCTAGGTCGTGGGTTATGAGGACCAGGCCCATGCCCATCTCCCGCTGCAGCGTTTGCAGGAGTTCCATGATCTGGGCCTGGACGGTCACATCAAGGGCGGTGGTGGGCTCATCGGCTATGAGCACGTCGGGCTGGAGGGCCAGGGCCATGGCGATCATGATGCGCTGGCGCATGCCTCCCGAGAACTCGTGAGGGTAGGCGTCCGCCCGTCTCTTGGCGTCGGGTATCCCCACCCGTCCCATCAACTCGACCGCCGTCCGCTCCGCCGCCCGTTTGTGCATCCCGGTATGGAACCGGAACATCTCGCCGATCTGGTTGGCCACGGTGAACACGGGGTTCAGTGCCGATAACGAGTCCTGAAAAATTATGCCGATCTTGCTCCCCCTGACCCGGCGGCGCTCGCGCTCGGGCACCTTTAGCAGGTCGCGTCCGCCGAACCACACCTCGCCGCCAGTGACTTTGGCCCGGGCCGAGCTTAGGGTACCCATGATGGCGTGGGCCGTCACGCTCTTGCCCGAACCGGACTCGCCCAGGATGGCCAAAGTCTCGCCACGGCCCAGCGACCAGGAGACACCGTTCACGGCATGAACGGTCCTGTCCCGCAACCGGAACTCGACGGCTAGGTCCTTCACCTCGAGCACAGCACCCTGGGCGGCAACGTGCTGGTCCTCTTCGGCCAGCGAGCGGACCGGTGGTGGTCTCACCGCAGCCTCGGGTCCAAGGCGTCCCGGAGCGTGTCGCCCAGGGTGATGAAGCTGAGCACGGTGATGCTGAGGAACAGGCCGGGGAACACGAGCAGGTGCGGGTACTGTTGGATGTCGTTCTGGGCGGCGGCCAGTTCTAGGCCCCAGGAGATGGCCGGCGCCTGCAGGCCAACGCCAAGGAAGGTGAGGGTGGCTTCGGCCACCATGATGCCCCCGGTGGTAAGGGTGGCGTAAATGACCACAGGGGCCAGGGCGTTGGGCAATATGTGCTTGCGGAGTATACGGAAGTTGGTCGCCCCGAGTGCTCGGGCAGCCAAAACGTAGTCCTTGTTGCGCTCGCTCAGCACTGTCGAGCGCATCAGCCTCGTCATGGTGGGCCAACCGAAGACGACAAGGACCAGCGACACGGTCAGGACATTGCGTTCGGGGACAACTGTCAGGATGATGAGGGCGCCCAGGACGAACGGGAAACCGAAGAAAATATCGGCCATCCGGCCCAGCAGCGTGTCGATCAACCCGCCCAGGTAACCCGCCGTGCTGCCCAGCACGATGGCGACCAATAGGCTCGACCCCGTCACCAACAACCCGATGCTGACCGTCGGCCGGGCTCCGTAAATGACGTTGGCGTAAAGGTCGCACCCCTGCACGTCAAAACCGAAGGGGTGCCCGGCCCGCGGCCCCTGGGCACTGTCGGCCAGGTTGCAGTTGTGCGGGTTGCCGTGACCGAACAACCCGGCGAAAGGGCCGGGGAACACCACGATGGCCAGGACAAGGGCAACGATGCCGGCCGATACCAAGAACAGCGGGTTATGGACAAGCTCGCTCCAGGCGTCGCCCAGGAAGCTGGTGGCCCGTTCCGAAGTCGACGCTTCTGCCCCCTCAGTAGCGGGGGCGCCCGCCGGGGTGGTCCCCTCGCCGCTCCAAGCGGGGATCACTTGTAGCGCACCCTGGGGTCCAGCACAGCGTAGAGCACGTCCACCACCAGGTTCCCGAGCAGGAACACCAGCACGAGCAACGTGGCCACACCTACGACCACGGACCCGTCCTTGTTTTGGACGGCATTGAACAGGAGCAGGCCCACGCCCGGCAGGTTGAACACGCCCTCGACCACGAGCGCGCTGCTGAGCAGGAACCCGAGGTCGATGCCGAGATAGGTGATGACGGGGATTATCGAGTTGCGTAAGGCATGTTTTAGTACCACCCACCAGCGGGGCAAACCCTTAGCCACCGCCGCGTGCACGTACTCCTTGGTCAGGGTCTCGAGCAGGGCAGCCCGGGTCAACCGGCTCACGGTAGCCAGGCCGAACAGCGCCAGTACAAAGGCGGGCACCAAATAGCTTTCGGGCCAACCCGCCTGTGTCCCCGCCACCGGCACCCAGTGCAGCTTTACCCCCAGTAGCACCTGGGCCGTGAACGAGGCCACAAAGATAGGCACGGACACGGCCAGGATGGTGAAGAACATCATGAGCCGGTCGAAGGTCCCGCCCCGGCGCAGGGCGGCGAACACCCCGGTGATGATGCCGAGGGCCATTTCGATCCCCCACGCAGTAAGGGCTAGGGTGACGGTGACCGGCCAGGCTTGGGCCATCAGGGTCGACACGCTCTGGCCCGTGTCGACGCTCGTCCCGAAGTTCCCGTGCACCAGCCCCACCAGGTAGCGCCCGTACTGGTCGATGAACGGCTCGTTCAGATGGTACTTAAGCTCGAGGTCGTGCACCACCGGGGCCGCCAGTGGTTGCCCGCCCGCCAGGGCCGCTACCGGGTTCCCGGGTATGAGGAAAACAGCGGCAAAGATGATGAAGGTCACGCCGATGAAGACGACGACCGTCTGGGCCAGCCGGCGCACGATGTAGGCGCCCATTCAGCTCACCTTCCCGCTCAGCCCGAGGCCGTGCCTGACCGACGTGCTGCGGCCGCCGAGAGCTTTAACCGGGCAGGCCAGCGGCGGTGACAAGAATGGCCCCGAACTGAGTGGCGACCAACGCCCGTATGGGTGCTGGGGGCATGGGCGTGGCTCGGTCAGCTTCTTCTGCCCATTCGAGGTATACCTCAGCGAGTTTCATGCGTTCCCGGCGGATGGCCGGGGTGCCGTTGCCCACCGCCAGCTCTCCGTCCAGTGCCCGTAGCATGATCCCTCCGTAGCGGAGGCGAAAGCAGTGCACGATGTCGCCCAGGGCATGCTCTTCCGCCATGGTGGCGGGCCGCTCGCTCTCGGGTTGGGCGGCCCGGTACTCGTCCTGGCCGGGCAGGCTGGCGATGGAAGTGATGAACGCCCGGCTGGCCCGCCAAAATGGCGACGCCGTCACCAGGTCGCGCTCCACGGCCACTAGGGCCTGCTTCAAGAGCTCGACCATGTGACGCAACTTGGCCCCCCTCGCCTTCAGCAGCGCACCGTAGCTGCGGGCTACTAGCTCGGTCCGGCTGGCTCGGGGGTCGACCCAATAGGGCAGCTCGCTCACCAAGGTAACCGTACCGTGGCGGGCGGCGTACGACGCGCTGGAGGCGCCACTGCGACTGGCGAGGGGGTCGGTACCTGAAGCCTCGGCGAAATCGTACGCGTCTTCACTGCGGATCATGCCGTAGATGGCATCAGCGAAGCGCTCGACGTAGGGCACCTCCGGCTCGCCCAGGTCCAAGGGCAAACCGAAAAGAGCTGGGATTTCCTGCAGTTCCTGGTATATGCCGGGCACGGCGGTGGACAAGTAGTAATAGGCCCCTCCGAGCTCGCCGTTGTGCAGGGAGCACATAAGGGCCGGCTTGCGCTCGTCGATCTGGCGCATGAGGGCCAGGGTTTCGGGCAGCACAGCGTCGAAATAGGCTTTCTTGTACCGGAACGGGAAGGTCCACTCCACCTGTTCTTCGCCGGCGGGGCGGTAGAAGTGACGTCCGTAGTGGCTACGCACGAAGGGCCCCTTGAACCAGCCCTCGTTCAGGCGCATCCCGTCGGGGTCGATACAGGGCACCACCGTCCAGCTGTAGCTCAGCCTCTGGCGCAGCTCCGGCGCGGCGCACAAGGCCCGGGCCAGGTGGAGGGCGGTCAGCCCACCGATGGGCTCGTTGGGGTGGACCCCTCCGAACACCAGCGCCTCCCTGGGGCCGCTCTCGACCCTGAGCGCCGTTATGGGCTCACCCAGGCGCGACGTCCCCGCCCGAATGAGGGAGGCCACGTCGGGGTAGCGGCTGGCCAGCTCCTCCAACTGGTCGACCAGTTCGTCGACCAGCGGGAACGCCGTGAAGTCAGGTACGGCGTCGACTAGGCCGGCCAGCCACTCCTGCATCCGTTCAGCCGTTGACGGTCACGTCTGACAGCTCGACCTGGTTGACGTCGATGACCACGTTGGACACGGCCGAACTGTGTACGTAGACATACTTGGCGTAGAAAAGGGGCACTACTGGGAAGGCGTCCATGATCAGGTCCTCGGCTTGACGGTAGTAGGCCTCCGACTGCGGCAGGGTGGCGGCCCCGTCGCCCTCGTCGATGAGCTTGGTGACCTCGGGGGTACCGTAGTAGGTCTCGGTGTAACCGGGGGCGCCCACCTCGAACAGGTTCTCCAGGGTGTTCTGCATGCTGGGGTAGTAAGCACCCCAATGGCCCCGGTAGATCCCGTTGGTCACCTTCTTGTCGGCCAAGGCGGCCAGGAAGGGCGTGAACGGCGACGCGTTGAACGTGATCGGCTTGATGCCCAGGTTCTGGGTGAGCTCGTTGGCGATGGCCTGGTACTCCTGGCCGTAGCCGGCGCTGCTCGGGTACCAGAGCACAAGCCCGCCCTTCCATCCCCCGGCCTCGGCCAGCATCTTGCGGGCCAGGGTGGGGTTGTAAGAGCAGTACTTGCACAGCCCTGTGGGTGCCCCCGCTTCGGTAGGGGGCAGGATGGACGTGGCCGGGGTCAGAAGGCCGCCGAACAGCGCCGTGTTGATGGCCGGTCGGTCAATGGCCAGCGAGATCGCTTCCCTGATGAGCGGGTTGCTGAAGTCGTTGTTGTAGAGCGGGAACCCCAGGTAGTCGATGGCCGGGGCGTTGAAGGCCACGACGTCGCTAGGCATTTTGTCCTTGGCCAGGCCGTAGTCGTCCTGGCCGATGTCGGTTATGTCCACTTGCCCGCCTTGTAGGGCGGTAAAGGCCGTCTCGGTGGTGGTGTAGATCTCGAAAACGATCTCTTCGGCATGAGGCGTTGGGCCCTTGTAGCCCAGGTAACGCTTGACGGTCAGCGACCGGTTGGGCTGCCACTTGCCCACCACCTCGTAGGGACCGTCTCCCACGGGGGCCGACTCCCACGCCGTCGGGTTGCTGAAATACGCGTTTGGCAGAGGCAGGAAGGCGCTGGTGCTCAGCTCGAGCGGGAACTGGCTGTCGGCGTTGATCAGTTGCACCTGGATGGTCGTTGGGTTGAGCGCCTTCAGGCCTGACAGCACTTTGGTGGTGGGCTTGCCCTTGGCCGGGTTGAGCGCGGGGTAGCCGGCGATATCGGACAAGTTCTCGCTGTCGGCCCACGCGTTGGGACCGTAGGCGGTGGCGTTCCAGGCGTTGATGTAGCTCTGCGCCGTCACCGGCTCGCCGTCCTGGAAGGTCCAGCCCGGCTTGATTTTTATCGTCCATACCTTGGCCCCGTCCGACGAGGTGACCGATTGGGCCTGGACGTACGTCAGTTTGCCCTGGGCGTTGAACTTGGTGAGCTGGGCGAACAGGGCGTTCAGCTCGTCCAGAGCGGCCCCCTCGTTCTGGCCGGGGACGAACGAGGGCGGTTCGAGCTCGCCCACCGAGAACGTCCCACCCCCTGCAGGGCTGGCACTGGCCGCGCCAGCGGTGAGGGGCGTGCTCCCCATGGCGATGGTCAAGGTGGCTACCCCGAAGGTGGCCATGACACGTACAAGCCTGTTCATACTTCTCCGTTTCCCGGCTCGTGGCCGATCAATGACGTCCCCGATGGTCTGGGCCTGACCTGGCTGGTACATTAGTCTCACTGAGCTTTCGATAAGTACTGAAAGTATGAAGAACATGTTACGTGGGTCGCACCGAGATGACGGGCGGGGCACTGGCCAAGCACTAGGTTGTCTACCCGTAGTACAGATCGTCTAGGCGATGGGGGGAAAGTGGTAGTCCCACGACCCGCTGGCAAGCAGGGCCGAAAGCCGGCCCCTCTCAGTGATGAGGCGCGGTCCGACCTGGTCGAGGAGATGGGCCTCGTTTGGAGCGAGCTAGGCTCACCCCGGATGCAGGGCCGGGTCCTCGGCTACCTAATGCTGAGCAACGCCCCCTACGTCTCCTCGGCCGAACTGGCTGAAGCGCTGCACGCCAGCACGGGCTCGATCTCGGCGGCCACCAAGGTCCTGGTGGACGAGGGTTTCATCAAGCGCGTGGGGATCGCCGGGCAGCGCAGCTTCTTCTTCCGCGCCGAGGAGGACGTGTGGGGCGCCTTCCTGGCCACCGAGGCCCGGTACCTGCACCGTCGCCAGCTGTTCGCCGAACAGGCCCTGCAGGCGCTCGGCCCCGAGGACGAACTGCCTCGGACCCGGTTCCTCAACATGCGGGACTACCACGAGTGGCTGGCGGAGCACCGCCACGAGATCCACGAGGAGTGGGCCCGCTACAAGGGACGAGGCCGCCAGGGCCGAGCATGAAGCTCGACCTGGTTCTGGCCAACGCCCGCGTCTATACGGGCAGCCCGGGCCGGCCCACAGCGACAAGGCTTGGTACCTGGCACGGGCGCGTAGCCGGCCTGGACGAGGAGCTTGAGGGCACGGGTACGGCCCGCGTGGTAGACGCCGGGGGCCGGACCGTACTGCCCGGGTTCGTCGACGCCCACACCCACCTGGTATGGCAGGGCCTGAGCCTGGGGGCAGTGGACATATCGGCCGCGAAGGGCGTGGACGACGCACTAGCCCTAGTTGACATGGGGGCTCGACAGGCTCCGCCCGGTTGGCTCGACGTGACCGGTTACGACCAACGCTTGCTCGGGCGCCACCTGGAGGCGGCCGACCTCGACCAGGTCAGCCATGGCCACAAGGTGTACATCAAGCATGTTTCCGGTCACGCATGCGTGGTCTCCAGCGCCGTACTGCGCGACATCCCCGGTCCCGAGCTCGAGGCCGGCCCGGGCGTTGTCCGCCGAGCCGACGGAGGCCCGACGGGCCTGTTCCTGGAGAACGCCCAGGAGGTCGTGCGGCGCCGTCGTCTGCCTTACGATTTGGACGACCTTCGTGCCGCGCTGAGGCGTAGTACTGCGTTATGCGCGGCTCAAGGGGTCACCTTTTGCGCCGAGGCGGGTACGGGGGCGGGCCTGGTGCATCATTCGCCGGTAGAGCCGGCTGCCTACCAGGACCTGTCCGAACGGGGCGAGCTAGCCGTGCGCGTCCAGCTCATGGTGGCCGGCGACTACCTCCATCCCACCGGTGTAACGGCGGGGTACGGCCCGCCCCTTGGGGTGGACCTCGGACTGCGCACTGGCTTTGGAGGCGAACGGCTCTCCCTGGGAGCGGCCAAGTTCTGGCTCGACGGCGGCATGAGCGCGCGCACAGCGGCCTTGAGCGAACCCTATGCCGGCTCGGTCGACAAGGGCTCTCTCACCGAGCGCCTTGAGCACTACCGTACCGCCGTCCCCGCCTGCCACGCCGCCGGGTGGCAGCTGGCACTGCACGCCATCGGCGACTCAGCCATCGATACGGCCCTGGGGCTGGTCGAGGCGGCCACCCGGTTGCACCCCAGGGTGGGGGCGCGTCCGCGGATCGAGCATTGTGGCCTGGTCAGGCCGGACCAACTGGCGCGCTTAGCTAGCTCCGGGGCTATCGCCGTGGTGCAGCCCGAGTTCCTCCACAAGTTCGGCGAGGACTACTCGGCCATCGTGGGCCCGCAACGGGCCGGCTGGCTCTACCGCGGCCGCAGCCTGCTGGACCACGGGGTGGTGGTGGCCGGCAGCTCGGACCGGCCCGTCACGACTGGCGCGCCCCTGACCGCCGTCTCGTTCATGGTCACCCGGCGTACCGCAGCCGGCCTGCCTGTCGGCGAGGCGGAGGCCATAAGCGTGGGCGAGTCGCTGCACGCGTTCACGGCGGCTGCCGCCTACGCCTGCCAGGCCGAGCACGAGGTGGGCAGTTTGACGGCGGGCAAGCAGGCCGACCTCGTCGTCCTCGACGCCGATCCCTTCCAGGTGGCACCGACCGACATCGCCGCCATCCCTGTGGTGGCCACCATGGTGGGAGGGCGGGCTACCTACGACCGGGCCGGCCTTTTCAGTTAGTGATGGCCATAGACGGGGCGTGCCCCGTCGACCAGGGCGACAACGCGACAAGGAGGACCAATAACTGTGGACCGACGCTCGCTCGACAGGGCGGCCAACTACTTGCGTTCGTGGCTGGCTTACCGGTACCCGGGCTCCGACCTGACCGGCTATGCCGTGGCTATCTCCTGGCGGGGCGAGATGGTCCTCACCGAGGCGTCGGGGTACGCCGACCTCGGCCAAAGAACGGCACTCGGTCCGGGGCACATTTTCCGGGTCGCTTCACACTCGAAGACATTTACCGCCACCGCCCTCATGCAGTTGACCGAGAAGGGGCACCTGCGGCTGGACGAACCTTTGGTGAGGTTCCTGCCGTGGTTGTCGGGCCATCGCGACCGGCGGTTCCGCCAGGTCACCCTGCACCAGGTCCTCTCGCACGGGGCAGGCATCACCCGCGACGGGCGGGACTGCGATTTCTGGCAGCTCGAGCGGCCTTTCCCCAATGCCGCCGAACTGCGCGACGAGGTGATGGGAGCGGACCTGGTGACCGGTCCCAACCTGGCCCTAAAATACTCGAACATCGGCTACAGCCTGCTCGGGATGGTGGTGGAGGAGGCCAGCGGCCAGACCTACGCGGACTACGTCATTGACCACATCGTCAAGCCTCTGGGACTGACATCCACGGGACCCGAGTGGCATGGGAAAAGCCACGAGGCGGTCACTGGCCACACCCGGCGGGACGCCGGCGGGCAGCGCCGGGCCGTCCCTCCGGTGAGCACCGGGGCCATGGCCGCGGCGACCGGCTTCTACTCCACCGCCGAGGAGCTCTGCCGTTACTTCACGGCCCACATGTGCGGCTCGCGCCAATTGTTGACTGACGCTTCCAAGCGAGAAATGCAAAAGGTCCAGTGGCACGTGCACAACCCGGGGACCGGCGTTCACGAGGACTACGGTCTGGGTCTGCACCTGGAGGAGGTCGAGGGGCGGGCTACGTTCGGCCATGGGGGTGGCTTCCCCGGCCAGATCACGCGCTCAATGGCCGAGCCGGCGTCGGCCCTGGTAGTAGTGGTGCTCACCAATTGCGCCGACGGGCCGGCGAGCGAGATAGCCCGGGGCATCTTCGCCGTGCTCGATTTCTTCGAGCAGCACCGTGAGCCGGCTAAGGCGCGTTGGAAGGGCCTGGAGGGCCGCTACGCCAACCTCTGGTCAGTACGCGACCTAGTCGGTGATGGGCCGCGCCTGATCGCCACCTCCCCAGACACTTGGCAACCGTTCAAACAATGCGACGAGCTCAAGGCGGTCACAAAGGACACCTGGCGAATAGCCAACACCAGCAGTTTTGGGTCGGCCGGAGAGCTCGTTACCTTCAGGCGCGAGGACGGGGTGGTGAAACAAGCACGCTTTGGGGGCATGTCCGTTTGGCCCGAACCCCAGTGGGCCGACGTGGAGAAGCGCCTCACCTCCGGGGAGGCCCAGTCCTAAGGACCTCAAGTCTCTGAGCTGTGGATGGTCATTGTCGGTTGCTCGGCCGCCTGCTACCAGAACAACGTGTCTCTGATCACGCACATAAACAGTGCCAGCGTCGGCACCGCCGCCCGCCCTTAGGCGATGGTCTTCAGCACCGCCGTCGCCGCTATCGCGCTCATCAGGCTGCGGATGAACGAAATGGCGGGCCGTGCGCCGCCACGCCGCGAACGGGCCGGTAACACGAGGGCACAAGCGGGGTGTTAGCGAGGGGAGCGCCAGCCCGGTACGTTCGTGCATTGTGGGGCGACCGTCGGTGGACCAGGTGGAAGCCCTCGTGGCCGATGGCGCTTCGCTGAAAGCGGCTCACCAGCTCGCCCACCCTGCGCTTTGGTTGGACCTCGGCCACGATGACCGCGCTGTGTGGGGGTGCTGGGAAAGGAGTTTAGCGGGACAATCTCCTTGGCAGCCCACGGCCGGTACTGGCCCTCGCCGCGGTGCGCCCGAGGGACGCCCGAGGGTAGCCGACCTCGGTAAGGTGACCGTGTGCTGGGGGCGACGCACGGCGGGGCCCGTTCTGTTAGTCCCAGGAGCCGCAGGCCGAGCCGCCACGAAGGAGCAAGGGCCTTGAGACGATTTGGTCGCCGTAAAGACCGGCGTAGGCGGACCATCGTCGACAACCCGCGCCAGGTACCTATAGCGGCACTGTTGGCGCTCTTGTCGGGGACCGTCTTTGCCGTCGGCCCCACCCAGGCGCCCGCGGGCGCCAGCGGGCTGGCCAACGTGGTGCCGCCCTCTGCTGAGCCCTCCTGCGCCTGGCCGGTATCGTTCAACATAACCAACTCCAACCTGCTCATCCTTGACTCGGCGGCCGCCTACTGGGACCAGCCGATCGTGGCCGCCCCAGGGGTACGCATCACGATCTCTGGGACGTACCCGGACGCCAGCTATTTCTCCCTGCAGACCTACACGCCCTACGCGGCGCCCTTCAGGCTGGACGGCGTCAGTTCTTCGGTGGCCGACTTCCAGGTCGCCCCGGGCCCAGGGAGCACCAACCCCTGGCAGCACCGGGCCGCCCCCGGAGGCCGCTTCCAGGTGACGGTCCGCTCGGGCGTGGCGCCGGGTCAAGCGAACGTGCTCCCGCTCCCCTCCGGCACCTCGGTGGCCCACCCCGGTTACCTCGTCTACCGTGTCTATTTCCCCGCCGGTGGGATCTCCCACCTGAGGCCCCCCAGGCTCACCTGGGCCCAGGGCCCTGTGAGCCGTACGCTGCCCGCCTGTGCCACCCACGTCCCCCTGCCCCTGCCCGAGAAGGCGCCGGCCGGGAAGACGCCGCCCCCGCCGAAGGTCACGCCTCCCCCGGGGGCCTTCTTCACGCCTGCCATCACCACGTACCAGGGCGCCCTGGCCGACGCCAACGACGCCTACGTCTGGGCTTACGTCCTCCGCCCCGCGGCTACCGACGTGCTCGTCGTCAGGGCCAAGGCGGCGGCCTTCGCCCCGGGCGGCGGCCCCTCGCCGTGGCCGGCGCCAGGCGAGGACATGCAGTACTGGTCGATGTGCATAGGCGTGGGCAAGGGCACCGTCCCTACCGTTGTCAACCACCTCCCGGGCGGCCAGGTCGACTACGGCTGCCGTGCCGATGAGGCGACCAAGCTCGACGCCGCCGGCGACTACAACTACGTCATCGGCTCCGAAGCACAAAGAGCAGCGATCTCGAAGATCCCGGGCGCCACCTTCCTCCCCTACTCGAGCACCGTGACGACGCCCCGGGGGGGCCCGTGGCCCCTCTACCTCCTCCTGTTGCGCAACATCCTTGTCAACCCTGACTTCCCTCATTCGGCGCAAAAGGTCACGCAGGCAACCGACGCGCCGGCAGCGGCGGCGGCCATGGGGCCGTACTACCCTCGGGTGTCGACTTGCCCCCTCGTGACGCTCACGACGAAAGGCCTCAGCGCGTGCGAGACCCACTAGGGCAGGCATTTCAGCGCCTCGGCGCCCGGTCGGGCTTATATAGCCACCCGCGGCAAGGCTGCATTTGTAACCACGGACAAACCCTGACGCCGGAAGTTAGGACGCCGGGCCCCGGCGAAAAGGCCCGTCAGGCAGCGCTCCAAGAGCCTTTCGGACGCGCTCCGGAGTGAGTGCCTCCAAGGTTGCAACCACCGGCCCGAGGCCTGGGCGGGCAGTTACGACGCGTACGATCGTTTCGTCGAGACCTTGCGACAGGCGACAGAAAGCTTCGGCTGCGCCCGGCGCGGGACCGAAGTAACCGACCGAGTTGAGAAATTCGTCGGGGACCGCGGAGACCAGCGCACCTACGGGCTCCCCACTGTCTTTCCTTTCCTCGAGCTCGGAGAGGACTTCGCCGAACCCCATTTCGGCGAACAGCCCGCGGTAGCCCAAGGTCGGTGGGGTCCCCGGTTGGGCCATGGCATAGCTGAGTACCTGCTCTCCCAGTGCCTGACGCGCCGCGTCGATGTCGTCGTCGACACAGGCCCGGATGTACATGGCCAGCGTCACCTCCGCTGGGTCGCGTCCGGAACGAGCTGCACCCTCCTGCAGGAGACGCCGGCTCTCGGCGATCCGGTCCGTAGTGGCCCAGTTCAGCAGCGCTCCGTCCGCGCGCTCGCCGGCCAAGCGCAGCATCTGCGAGCCGAGCGCACCCAAGTAGACGGGTACTCGGGGCAAGCCGCGAACCCCGAGCGAGGCGTCCTTAAGACGTAATGCTGGGCCCTCGTAAGTGACCGTCTCGCCCGCCAACAGCGCACGCATGACCGTGAGATAGTCCCCCATGACGGCGACAGGCCGGTCCGGCATCCCGACCGACGCCCAGAACCTTGGGCCGTACCCTCCCGTCCCGATACCAAGAACGAAGCGGCCGTCGGATAGCTGGCCTACGGTGGCCGCCTGAGCTGCCAAGGCGAGCGGGCTCCACATCCGGGCGGCTGGGACGACGGCTATCCCCGTACGCAGGGGCGTGCCCAACGCCCAAGCGGTGCACACGTGAAAGGCGTCCGGGATCCCTCCGGCGGGCGTCCAGAGGCTCTCGAAACCCGCCCGAGCCGCCTCCCGACCGGCTTCACGAAGCTCGTCGAACCGGAGGCCCAACCTACCATCAAGCCCTGCACCGATAAGCATCTTTGCTCCCGAGATTGGACGATTGGCCGTCGACGATCTACGTCTTTTGGGTAAAGGTCAAAAGAAATTGCAGTTCAAGCGCTCTTTCTGGCGGGCGCCTCTTCGCTTCTTAGACCGCCCTGAAACTCATTATCGCCCCTTCGCTCCATGGCGGCTAGCACGGCCTCAACAACTTGGTCGAGACGTATGGTAGGCGGCCGACTGTTCAGGGTGGTCGTCACTTCGTGTAGCCCGTCCCGAAGTGGCCCTGGTCCGGGCACGGGCTACGGCGCTGCTTTCAGGAGCTGGGCCCCCAGCAGCCCGACCTCCATCCTCCACTGCCCCTGGCGCGTTATGGCGCCGCCGGGCTGGACCTGGGCGCCGTGGCGCGTTCGGCAGGAACGGTCGAGCTCAGGGCGAAACTTGCTCCGTGCCAAGGCGGTGCCGGGCGTTATCCGACGAGAGCCTGTGGCTCCGCCTCAGCGGGTTCAGGTACCACAGAACGTGCGGTAGGGGCCGAAGCTCGGCGGGGCCGGTGCTGCGTAGGGCTCTAAACCGAATCGTTCGTTGAACGGCTCGGCGAGCACGCCGAGCAGTCGTCGGAACGGTCCCAAGTCGTCGTCGGTGGCGGCAGCCAACGCTTCTTCCACCTGGTGGTTGCGCGGGGTGTAGACGGGGTTTACGTGGTCCATGGCTGCTGCGATGGTCTGTGGGTCACGGGTCTGGCACAACAGCAGTCCCCGCCAACGGACCGCCCAGGCGTCGAAGGCGGAGCGCTCGACGAAGAGCGAACGGGAAGGTGCCGCTTCACCGAGCACCGACGACGAGAGCGCCCGGAAGAACAGGGTGAAATCGACCTTCTGTGCATGGAGCAGCGCCAGGAGGTCATCGATCAGCTCCCCATCACCGGGTTGGGCATCGCCGAGACCCAACTTGGCACGCATCCCATCACCCCAGTACCCGTTATAGCGGGCGGTGAAGGACTGCAATACGTCGGTGGCCGCGGCAATGGCCGCACCCGTGTCGACGTCGAACAGGGGCAGCATTGTCTCGGCCAGCCGCGCTAGGTTCCACTGCGCGATCTGCGGCTGATTGCCGTAGGCGTACCGGCCGCTGTGATCGATCGAACTGAACACGGTGGCGGGGTCGAAGGCATCCATAAACGCACAGGGCCCGAAGTCGATGGTCTCGCCGGAGATCGTCATGTTGTCGGTGTTCATGACACCGTGGACGAACCCGACGAGCATCCAGCGGGCCACCAGCGATGCCTGGGCATCGACGACGCCCTCGAAGAACGCAATGTAGGGGTTCTCCGCCTCAACTGCGTGGGGATAGTGACGGACGATGGCGTGGTCGGCGAGGCGCCGCACGAGCGTCGGACCACCGTGGGCTGCTGCGTACTCGAACGTCCCGACACGCAGATGGCTCGCCGCGACTCGGGTGAGGACCGCACCGGGCAGCATGGCGTCCCGTGCGATCTGCTCGCCGGTCGCGACCACAGCCAGCGCCCGGGTAGTGCGGATGCCGAGCGAACGCATTGCCTCGCCGATCACGTACTCGCGCAACATGGGGCCGACGGCTGCCTTCCCATCACCACGTCGCGCGAACGGCGTGGGGCCCGAGCCCTTCAGGTGCAAGTCCCGACGGTGTCCGAGCACGTCCAGCACCTCGCCGAGCAGGAGTGCCCGACCATCGCCGAGGCGTGGGGAGAACCCACCGAACTGATGGCCTGCGTAAGCCTGCGCCACCGGCGACGCCCCGTAGGAAGTGGCGTTGCCGACCAGGACGGCGACACCGTCAGGTGTTCTCAACGCCTCGGGATCGGCTCCCAGCTCTGTGGCCAACTCCTCGTTGAGCACCAACAGCCTGGGCGCCGGCACCGGTGTTGCCCGCCACGGCTCGTACAAGCCTCTCAGGTCACGCACAAAGGAGTTGTCGAACTCGAAGAGTGGCCGGACCGCGACGCTCACCAGCACAAGGCTACCGGGCGGTCGCCGGCCATCTGATCGGACAGCCGAGGTCTTGGTGCCGGCTCATGGGCCTGTGCGCCATCACCGCGTTCGTGACCTGCAGCCTGGTGGTGCGCAACTGCGGGTAGTCGACGCCTTCGAGGCCAGCTCGACCACTTGGAGGGATACTGGGCGTCGAGGCCGGTGGACAAAGATCGGTTCAATTTCCTGGTAAGCCAGCTGACGGTGGTGTCGGGGAGCTCGTCCTCGCCGACCCGCTCAACCGCACGTTCGACGCCATTAGGTGCGGCGCTCAACAGCTCTGCGGACCGCAAGCGCACGGGTTCGCACGGATAGCACTCCGTCAGGAGGCTGCTGCCAGACCGCCTCAGCTCCGAAGGCGCGGCTGGGTCTTCTGCGCCGCGGCGATCTCGGTCCCGGACCGCTCGTCGAACGCGCCTGACGGCTCAAGGACCAGCGCCTGCACACCGCCGTGCATCGTCCCCGTTGCGGTCACGGACGGGGGCCTCGGCTGGCTGGCCCGGCCCGGTAGCCAGCACCAGCCAACCATCCACGGGCCCGTCCTCGGCGCCTCTCGTTGGAGAAGCGGTACCACCGGTCCTCCTCGTCGGGCCAGCTGGCGATGGTGTCTTTGAACCGCCGAAAGGCGCCGCGGCCATCGATGGCGATCGTGAGCCGGTCGGCGCGCTCCGGGTCGCTTACGCCAGCGATGAAGTCCTCCATGTCCCGGTACCCCTCGCCGGAGCCCTCTGGGCCTACGTACAGCCAGCGGTCGCCGTCATCGAAATCTGGCGGGTCTTCTTCGGTCTCCTGGGCGTACTCCATGGCCGGCGCCGGCCACACTTCGCCGCTTACTCTATCGACGACGCCACCGGGCCCGCCGGCTCCGCCTTCCAGGAGTGCCGAGAGCTCCTCAAGGTCGACGGGCAGTGCGTCAAGGCCTGGCGTCGGAAGTTTTCGGCCCAGGGCCACCTCCAGCTCCGTCGCCAGCTCGTCGTCGCCCACCCAACTTCTCTCCCTCAGTGTCACCAGGCACTGGTCCGCCGACGAGACCGCCCCCGGGACCTTCTGTGCAATCGCAGTCACGACGCCGTCTCCGACAAGTTGGAGCACCTCGACGGGCACCTTGCCCCTGAGCACCGCCACCACCTTCGCCCCGTCTCGCTGGTAGACGGCAGCGCGGAGTTCCTGCAGCCGGTCGCCTTCCACGTCACAAATATTGGCCCACCCACGGCGACGCCGTCGAGCCCGGACGACACGCGCCAAGCTCGACGATCCGCTTGATGGCCTACGTTATGTGCTGTCAGGCAGGCCTGGGCACCGCTACCTGAACCGTTACCTCCACCAATGGCCCAGCGCCGAAAGATGTCCTACGTGCTGATATAACCGCTTAGTGATCACTGACGAGGACCGCAGAACGTGTTCGGGGACCGGAACTCTGGTGAAAAGCTCAGCGAGTCACCGCTCTGCCCTCCGAGCCACAACATTGAGGCGCACGTAATCGATAACCGGCTCCTCCATGGCTCCAGCTACCCTTTCTGCGACATCGTGTCGCTGAGCGGCCGAGAGGGCGGCCAGATGCTCGGCCAAACAGGCTGTCTCAAGGAATTCGACGAGAGCCTCTTCGTCCGGGAACGGTGTCGGCTCCGGATGGGCCCAAACCCGAACATCGGTGAACCCGCTTCGCAGCAACCGACGAGTGGTTGCTTCCGTGGACGCGAAATGCCAGGTCCCCACTTGTTCGAGGCCGACCAAGAGCGCGGCACGAACGACCCGCTCGACGTTACCCTTCGCGCCGCACTGAGCCACTAACTGCCCCCCAGGGACCAGGACCGAAGCCAAGTTGGCGAACAACCTGTCATGGTCACTTATCCAATGAAACGTGGCCGTGGAGAAGACTGCGTCAACCGGATGATCGTCGCCGAGGAGTTGCGGGTCAAGGGCCAGCAGGTCGGACTGGACGAACCGGACTCTCGGTCCCCACGACCCAAGACGCCGGCGTGCCTGATGCAGCATCGAGGCCGATGCATCGAGGGCTACGACCCTCCCATTCGGTACCCGGCTCAGCAGCTCCTCTGTGACTCGCCCTGTACCGCAGCCTGCATCAAGGACGACCTCCGTCCCCTGTAGGTCAAGGCGGGGGAGGACCGCCTTCCCCCAGCGGTGTTGGGGATCAGCGATGCGGTCGTAGCGCTCTCCATCCCAGCCTCTCTGATCCCTAGGAGGACCGTCGCTCACGATGTCACGGTACCGAGCCTCCCCGCTGAAGCGCCATAACCGTTTGCCCAGCCTATGGCGATGCTTTCGCGCATGCGAAATACTGGGTACGTGCGCGGCACCACGGCGTCGGACGCCACGAGGGAGCGTGGCGCAGAGGGCAGCCGGGGCTCAATGATGCCCCTGGAGCTCGCCGCTCTGGCTGACCTGGTCGAGGCAGTGCCCCGGGCCTTGGTCGATGCTCTGCCCGTCCCGCAGCGACGAGCCGTCGACGTCGCGGTGCTTCGGTGCCTGGGCCACCAGATGGCCTGCGCCCCTCGCCCCTCGTAGCGGGAGAGCCGTACCAGTGGAGCGAGGTGCACCACGCCAATGACGGCCGAGCCGCCCGCCATGTGCGGCAGGCCCGGGAAGCTGGCCGCTTCGGGGTAGACGAAGGCAACCGCTACCAGGCCCGTCTGGGGGTGGTGGTGGACTGGAGGACTGGGCCCCATCGCCTCAGCCACCGCCAGGTGGAACACACGGCCCGGCTCCTGGCCCGCTCTCTGGCCAAGGCCTGCCCCGACGGGGAGCCCTCGGCCGGCCTGGCCGGCTTTTCCGCCGCCGTGTTGGAGGCCAGCGTGCCCGAGCGGGCCAAGGCGGCTCCCGCCGCCCTGGCCGTGGACTGGACCGACATGGAGAGCTTCGCCTGCCCGCCCGTGCCCGAGGTGCGCCCCAGCGCCGACCCCGAAGCGTCCTGGGGCCACCGCCGGGGCACCGGGCCGGGGCAAAAGGACGAGCTGTTCTTCGGTTATTACCTATCTGCCGCCACCATGGTCAACGAGGACGACGGCCCCGCCGTGCCCGAACTGGTGCGCCGGGCCACCCTCAGCCCGTGCCACGTCGACCCCGTGCCCGCCTTCGTGCCGGCGCTGAAAGAACTGGCCCGCTCGGGGGTGGCCCTAGGCGACGTGCTGGCCGACTCCGGCTACGCCCACCGGGTGGCCGAGCACTGGGCGCTCCCGCTGCGGGCGGCCGGCGCCGAGATCGTGACTGACCTGCACCCCGCCGACCGCGGCCCCCGGGGCACCTTCGCCGGGGCCATCTGCTGCCAATGGCAACTTGTACTGCCCGGCCACACCCCCCGCCCTGTTAGCCCTGGTGCCGCTGGCCAGGGACGCCAGCGGCCAAGAGATCACCGCCCATGACCAAAAGACGGCCGAGCTGGCCCACTACAAGCTGGCCCGCACCGGCGCCGACGACCAAGACGGTTACCACCGGGTGGCCTGTCCCGCCGTCATAGGGAAATTGCGCTGCCCCCAGCGAGCGGCGTCCATGACCTTGTCGCACGGTCGGCCCACGGTGCTCTGCCTGCCCGAGCACGTCCCCACCTGCTGCCGGCAAAAGACCTTGACCGTGCCCGTGCCGGTCAACGCCAAAACCGCTCAAAAATATGATTACCCCTCGGCCGCTTGGCGAGGCTCCTACGCCCGGCGCACCGCCGTGGAGCGGACGTTCTCGACCATAAAGGGCCCGGCCAGCAACGACATCTCTCGGGGCTGGTGCCGGCTCATGGGGCTCAGCGCCATCACCGTGTTCCTTACCTGTTGCCTGGTGGTGCGCAACTGGCGAGCGCTCGACGCCTTCGAGGCCCGAGAAGCTGACGACGCCCGCCGGGCCGCCAACGGTCTTGGGCCCCGCCGGCGCAAACGCCGCCGCCGCGGCCTGGCCGAGCTGGTGAGCGCCGGCGCCGGGCCCTGAGCCCCGTTCCCGCAGCACTCGACCGGGGCGCGCCGGGCCCGGACGGCGGGACGGGCCTGAAGCCATAGAGAGGTCAACCAAAACCAGGCTTGACCTGGTGCGCCCGGTCCCCGCCCGCCGGTGGCTACCGCGCCTCTCGCCATAACGGTCACTGCCAAATGTGAAGATGATGACGTCTGAAATGTGAAGACGTCTGGGTGGAGACGATGGGACTCGAACCCACGACCCCCTGCGTGCAAAGCAGGATCGGGCGTGTACTACACGCTGGTAGTTCACGGCGGATATACCCGATGAACTGCTCTTTCTTTGGCCGTTGGTGACGCCGGCGGACTCGTATTGTCCCCTGTTACGCGCGCGGATCGCGCACGGATCGCGCACGCCGAGAGGGTGCTGCCGGGGCCACCTCAGCTTCGAAAACAGGGCCGAGCCTTACCACCATGCGCTTCGACCGGGCCAGGGTGTCGCCTTGGCCGCCACGTCATCTTCCTAATGGCCGCCTTCATCGCCAGCGCGACCAGGTAACGCTGTCCTACCAGATGGTCCGCACCAACCCCGAAGCGCGCACAGCAGAGTCCCTCGTCACTAAAGGGACCTGAAGGGCTATCGCGGTCGCCATGATCAGCCGGTCCCAAGGGTCAGGGACGCTGGCCCTGGGGATGCCAGTCGTGGCGTCAGCGATGGTGGCGGTCACCGGCTCCAGGGCCACGGCGTCTGACGAACCGAGGCGCTCCCGGAATGCGCCGAGCTGCTCGGTGGTGACCGACCGCGTCGTCTGGCTCACGTACCACAGGTCGATCAGCGTGGCCACCGACCACGACCAACGACCTTTCGGCTTCCGCCTCCGCCAACACCTCGCCGGCCCGCTCCGAAAGCCGCTTGGAGCCTTGGACGTACCAGACGATGGCGTGGGAGTCCGCTACTACCCGCACGAGGCTTCGGCGTCCCGGCGGGCGAGCTCGCTGCCACGCTCGAAGTCCTCCCAGGCCAAGTCCGCGAACTCTGGGAGCGAGCCGGCCAGGCGCTCGCCACTAGGCGCCACGACCGCCTCGACTACCCGGAGATGGGCACCCGGCAGCAGCCCGAGCTTGCGCAGCTGGTCGGCCGGGATGCTCCCATCGCCGGCGACGACCAGTTCACGTGGGTTGTCGTCACCAAGTGCGCTCACGTCTCCAGCATACGACCGCGACCGCGACGGCCTCCGATGGTCGGGTCCTCCCTACGCGTTGCCTCTTCAACGTTCCGCCTGGGGACCGACAGCGCCCAGCACGACGAGCGTTCTGTCGTCAGTTCGAGCCACCTTCCACGAGCGCATCACCGTCGATAGGGCGTGGGCCGCCGTTCCCGAGATTGGAAAGGGCCTGGCGCAATAACGGATGTTCCGTACTTCCCAGGAGAGCCAACCACCCTCGGGAGATGAATGTGCAGAAGCCGGGCGCGTCATAAGTGCAAATGGACCAGCCGCACTCGGCCACCGACTTGTTCTGCCAGGCGGGCGACGAAGCCAGGGTCGAGCTGGGGCCAGTTCCAGAACACGACCCGCCAGGTTCCCAAAACCCCAAGCGTACGGCCCGTCCCACTCTGCAAGGAGTCGCACGCTCCCGCAGTGTGGGCACCCGTATGAGACTGCGTCGTGTCCTTCGTGCCAAGTGGTGGCCGCGTCGCTCCAGTCCCGTCCGGGCTCGAAGCGCGTACTGCAGTTGGGGCAGGTCAGCTCGGTACGGTTGCCGCCGCTGGTGTGGACCGTTCTGCCAACGACCACTTCGACCCCGTTGGCCCGAAGCGACCCCAGTTGCTCGATGGTGGCCGAGCCGTGAAGATTTCGGGGTAGCGCGGCCGTGAAGTTAGGCCCTGGCGCGTGCCCCTTGTTGTGCCCAGTAGGCAGTCCGTCAGCTCAGCGCTGACGAACGCCTCTGAAATGAGCCATCCGAGGGCGGCTCTTCCCCGAGCCGGTGCCTCCGCGAGCGGGCAATCGATGGCCACCACCGTCTCGGCGCCATCGCTCACAGCAGCAGGCTAGCTGGCCACCTTCGAGCCAGGTGAGCCTCGATCGGGGTGCAAATGCCGAGGCGAGCTAACGCGGACGATCTGT
Organism: Acidimicrobiales bacterium; assembly: GCA_052325485.1. Lineage (GTDB taxonomy): Bacteria > Actinomycetota > Acidimicrobiia > Acidimicrobiales > Palsa-688 > Fen-671. The sequence continues at coordinate 48,534 of JBKQUU010000036.1, forward strand.
GCCTGGGCGGGTCGCCGGGTTGGAGCGCCGGCGCGTCGTCAACTTCACTCTGTCAGCCTCCCCAGCGGCCACAACCCTGTCCTGGGCGGGCGTTATGCACCTGCGCTGAGCTGCTAGCACGGAGCCCGAGCCGACGATCTGGCCGGATTTACCCTGTAATTCAAGGACTTTGTGAGCCGCTCATAACGATTCTTACCTGGAGCTCTTCGACAGAAGAACCGTCTGAACAGGCAGTCTGCTTCGGTTAAGTGTAACCCACGGGAGCTCAAGTGGAGGAAGCCGAGGGAAAAAGGCGGCTATAAGGAAGGAGACTGGCGTCGGTCTATGTCGTAGACAGGACTAAAGATAACGTGTCACCCACGCAACCAAACACCCCGTCGGTTACGTCGATGACACCCCAAAAAGGGCTCCAGGTAAAGAACATTATGCGTGTTGCATCTGGGCACTGCCGGCAAAGCGGGAGTGCCGTGTCTCCGCGAAGGGCCAACTTCTCTAGCAGTCACTACTCGAGCATCTCGCCGTGGCGGTGCGGGTTCGGTGAAGGCACGCAGAATGCTCACGACCCGGGCCGGCGATCTGACCGTGCGGTCGCGCGTAGCCGAACCCGACGCAGGTAGCTGGCAGGCGAGCCCCAGCCGTCGATCGGCGTCTTCAGGCTGGCAGCAGATGAGGCCGCGGAGCGCTACGGGACGTCAGGGCTCAATGCTGGCGACCTTCTTCATCTCCGGCGGGGGGCCGGCGGTCGGGTCGACGCCGTGGATGACGGGGATCACGTGCGAGCCGATGTAGCGCTCGTGGTCGCTCCGGGGGTTCGCCAGCATGTCACCCATCAGCTTGCCGACCTCGCTCTGGTCGACGCCCTCCCACACGAGCACCATGATCGGCCCCATGGGCGTTTCCTGACGGAACACGTGCTCCTTGGTGACCCCGAGCCGGCTGAGCATCTGGCGATGGGGCTCGGCCCGGTCACCGCTCTCCGCGCTCTTTATCCATGCGTCCCACTCGTCCGGTTGAGCAATCGGGAACACCTGCACCGTGAACATGTCCATCCGGCACCCCTTTGTCGTGGCCCCGCCCGGCGGGGCTGATCCGGCCCATGATTGCAGATCGCGGTGTCCTCCAGGGCGGTGGGCTCTCACGGCATGGTGCGGCCACCATGCCGGTGCTGGCATCGAGCTCGACAACCGACCCTCAGCGCTCTCATCGACGTGGCTGCCGGGGTTCTCGTCCACGAAGACGTCGCGGCCGAGGGCGGCCGCCCCCACCACACGGCGGCACCAAAGCCGGGCGGTACCCGTACCAGGGGGCCCCCGTCCCGGGGTCGCCGGGGTTCTCGGATGATTCGAACCTAAGTGTCGACGCTCCCCAAAGGAATGGGCGGTCCATGTGGCAGCCGGGGGGTCTCAGCTTTGCAAGAAGTGGCAGCAACCCGGCCAACGCCAGGCACCCTTGCATAGGCTTAGCCGCCTTGAGAGGCTGCGAACATGACGACTAAGTTGACCGGTCGGACCAGCGACAGACAGGCCGGCACCCGGCAGGAGGTTTATCGGGCAACGGCGTCGCGCCCGCGTTGGCTGGTGGGGAGGGACTGCCAGATCGCCGAGGTGATCGAGCGCCTCGCTCTGACACCCTTGACCACGGTGACCGGCCCGGGTGGTGTTGGCAAGACGGCGCTGGCGCTGGCCGTAGCGGAAGCGGCGGCGCCCCAGTTCCCCGATGGTGTGTTCGTCGTCTGGCTGGCCTCCTTGCGGTCGGCGGAGCACGTCGCCGCTGAGGTGGCTGCACAGGTCGGGATGCCGAGGTCAGGCGGCCAGTCCTACGAGGATTCGCTCACCTATTGGCTGGCCGAACGTGATGTCTTGCTCGTGCTCGACAACTGCGAGCACGTGGTGTCGGCCGTGGCTGACCTCGTCGACGGCCTCACCGCTCGGCTCCCACGCCTTCGTGTGCTCGCCACGAGCCGAGAGCCGCTCTGGGCCTTGGACGAGCTGAGCTACCGGCTCGCACCACTGGCGGTGGTGGGCCGAGACGCTAGCCGTACCGAGATCGACGCGAGCCCTGCGGTGCGCTTGTTCCGAGAGCGAGCCGGCACCAGGGCACAGGCATCGCTCGACACCGATCGCGCCGGTCGCCTCCTGGGAGAAATCTGCCGCCGCGTCGACGGCCTCCCGCTCGCCATTGAGCTGGCGGCGGCACGGGTCGTCGGGCTCGATCTAGGGGATGCGGGCGTTCACCCCGGGCCAGTCCCACGCCCTGGAGGTCTTCTCCCTGCAGCGTCTCGTCCCCGCGCCACATCTGCAAGGCGATCTGGACCACTTCTTCGAGCCGCTCGAACCGTTCGGCCAGCGGCGGGAAGGGCAATCCGAGCCCGTAGGTTTCGAAGTCGCCCGGTGACCGCCCGGGGGGCAGCTCGTTGAAGGGGGCGCCGGCGCCCACGCCGAAAATGACGCGGCCGCCGCTGAGCACGTCGATCGAGGTCACCGCTTTGATGAGGGCGCCGGGGTGGCGGTAGGCCACACTGGTGACCATCGTGCCCAGCCGGATCCGCTCGGTCTCGGCCGTCAGGAAAGCCAGTACCGCGTAGGCCTCGAGGAGGGGCGCCTCGGGCGGCTGGCCGGTTATCGGGATCTGGAAGAAGTGGTCCATGGTCCAGAGGCTGTCGAAGCCGGCCTCATCGGCGCGCCAGGCCAAACGAGAGAGCAGCGACCCAATGTGCGCGGGCTCGGTCCCTATTGGAAAGCCGCCCATCGAGATCCCAAGTTTCATGATGACAACGTTCGGTCCTCGACAGCCGGGCATCCAGGGCCCCGTCGGGCCGTGGGACTGGCGGTACCACCCAGAAGCGGACCGGGTGGGGCGAGACTGTTGGAGTGCAGGATGTCGACGGGACCGGCTCCTACATCCAGGCGTGGCGTCACCGGCTCCAACCGGTCGATGCCGGCCTGCCCGCCGGCTCGTCCCGTCGGGCCCGAGGCCTGCGCCGAGAAGAGCTGGCCTCGTTGGCCGGCATCTCGGTCGACTACCTGGTCCGTCTCGAGCAGGGCCGAGCGACCAACCCCTCGACGCAGGTGCTTGCAGCGCTGTCGCGTGCCTTGCGGCTGACGAACGAAGAGCGTGACCACCTCTACATCGTCGCTGGCCAGGCCCCCCCAAAAAGGTCCGCCATGACCAGCCACATGCCGCCCAGCGTCCAGCGGCTGGTGGACCGACTTGTCGACCTGCCAGTGGCCGTCTACGACCCGGCCTGGACGCTCATCACCTGGAACGCGGCCTGGGCGGGGCTCATGGGAGACGCGTCGGCCCTAAGCGGGCGGGACCGCAACCTGATCTGGCGGACCTTCACAGGCAAGTCGACCCGCGTGCGTAAGAGCGACGACGAGGTCGACGATTTCGAGGCCAACGCCGTTGCCGACCTGAGGCGCGTTGCCGGCACCTACCCTGACGATGCCAGGCTGCGCCAGCTCGTCGACGAGCTTCGACAGGCCAGCCCGCGCTTCGCCAAGCTGTGGGCGGGACGGGTCGTCAACACCACCGGCTCGAACAGCAAAACCATCGTCCATCCCGAGGTTGGGCCCATCACGCTCGACTGCGATGTGCTCACCGTGGCCGGCTCGGACCTGAGGCTCGTCGTGTACACCGCCGAGCCATTGAGCCCGGACGCCGACCGGCTCCGTCTGGTCCAGGTGATCGGGCTCCAGAGACTCAGCGCCCGCGATCTGCGAACTTGAGGCAGGGTGGCGGTGCCCCAGGCCAAGTGGCCGCTCAACCTCACCCGATTACCCCTGAACGCCAGGTCGCGAGCGCTCAGGATGACGGGCCCCCATCACTTGCCCGGGCACACCTACTCGGTAGGACTCAGCTCGGCTGCGGAGGACGTCGGCCCACCAAGGCAACTGGATACAGAATACTCCCGTTCTGCCTCGGTAATCTAGCCGCTCATTATGTCGCGCCGGCGCCCTAGGACCCAGGGCGCCCTACCCGTCGATATGTACGGATTACCCTTATAGGATAAGGGTTCCTGCCCCAGCGCATAATATCCCTTCGGCGCACGCTGTCGTCGACGTCAGCGGAACGGGTGGACGTTGCCGGAAGCCAGAAGCCCTTTCGCAGCAGCAAGGATGCCGTTGGCGCTCTCGATCGCCTCCCGGGCCTCTTCGGTTGTCGTCGTGGGGGTGACACATGTCCGGGTACTCGCTGGCGGCCCGTTTGCGCCGCATCCGAGGGATAGGCCCGAAGGCGGCCATGCCGCCCCTCCCACCGAACTGGGCCTGGACCGTGTCCTGGACAGCCACATGGCCACCCCTGGTCGTCGCACGCAGGCCTTGCTGGGCGAGCAGCGCTGCGCAGGCTTTTCGGGCCGCGTCGTAGGCAAGCTGGTACGCGCCGGCCTCGTCTATCGCGACGATCTGTCCGGCCGCGGTCAGGTGCTTGTCAGCTTCTCTAACAAGCCGGTCGGCCAGAGCCTCTGAGGCGGTCACCTCCTCGAGCTCGCCTCGCGCCAGTAGCTCGTCGACCCTTTCCCGCCCCCTCTCCCAGGTCACGCGTCGGCCTCGTCCAACAGCGAGACGAGAGGCCGCGACCGGACCTCGGCAATGAACGGGTCATCGCCCTCTGCCCACTGCTGGCGGGCCCGTATGGTGGCCTGCACGGGCAGCCCGACCTGTCTTTCGGCTCTCTCGGCCGCGTCGTACACCTCAGCGTGGTCTGGCGAGCCGACCACCAAGACGTCGATGTCGTTCGGGGCCCGGCCCAGTTCGCCCAGGTAGCGTGCAGCCCAGGAGCCAAAGAGGTAGACGTGGTCGATACCGGCGATGCCCGCGAGCTCTCGGGTGAGCACGGCCGGTGGACCGTAGGTGGCAAGGATGATCTGGCGGAAGGGCTGGTAGAGCGGGTTCGCCACGTGGGCGCGTACGAGCCGGGTGTTGCCGACCCGACGGCTGGTCACAAGCTGCGCAAGCTCGGCTCGGTCCACCTCCCTGATCGCGGTCGGCACCGACGTCTTGGCACGTGAAGCAAGATAAGTGACCGTGTGCTCCTGGTCAGGGTCGGCGAAGACCTCGGCGAGGAGCCTGCCCTGCACGTCGGAGCGAAGGACCGGTGCAAGAAGTGGCACGGCAACCTTCATAAAGTGAAGTATAGCTCTCACTTCTCGTAAGTTGCCAGCTCCCCGTCGGAGCCGGGAGCCACCCTCCGGTGGGCCATCCCCGGGAGGATTATGGCGTGGCTCCGGTTGAAGCTCGCTACACCGCATCACCGTCTCGCTATGGCGCGCCGGGTCGCGATCGCAAGCCAAATCCTGAGCGCTCATAACGGATATTCGGAGTGGGGTTAGGGTGGCCCAGTACTCGGCTTGGTCCACTTGATGACATAGCGCCACATGGCCCGTCGCTGGAACTGCCGGCCCGGTAGGACGAAGCCGGACATGCGCCGGAGCTCGTCGTAGGAATGCGGAGGGGGCCAGACCTTGGGCGCCGGCGTCTCCCAGTACGACTTGGTCAGCTTGTGAGCTCGTGTCGTGACGGCTCCGGCAAGCTCCCATGCGAGGTCGGCCGGCAAGCGGCTTCGTCCAAGACCTACAACCGCAAGGGTGCCGGAGGGGCGGAGCAGCTCCGCCATGCGACGCAGTGCCGCCTCCTCGTCCATGTGGTGAAGGGCGGCGACGCTGGTGACGAGGTCGAACGACGCCCGCTCGAAGGGGTAGGTGAGGAAGTCGCCCACGATGTACTCGGCACCGCCCCTCGGGCCATAGCCTCGGGCGTTCGCGACGCTCTCTTCGTCCGGGTCGACGCCGATGACGTGGTCAACCACGCGGCTGAGCTCACGGACCAGCCAGCCTTCCCCACAGCCGACATCGAGCGCGACGCTCGCGGATGCCGGCACCGCCCGCAACAGCTCCAGGCCGTAGTGGATGTTGTGGTTCCACCTACCCGCAGCAGGACGTTCGCTCACCGAGCCCGGTACCGCATCCGGTGGTGGCATGCGCTCAACGGTACTCTCACCGCTCGACGTCGGCGCCCACCGGACGGCAGCCCTCCCCGCCCCCAGGGAGGATGGATAACTATCGTCGGCTGGGAGCGCCCAGCTCCAACCAGTCGGGCCCGTGTCCCTCCTCGGCTTGACGGCCTCAAGTACGGGCATGACCATATTGGGCGCCGTTCTGGCGCATAGCACGGCGGTCAGGCACGAGCGCTAAGCCGTCGCTCTGGCGCGAAATCCCCTGAACGATAAGGGGTTCTCGGGCAGCGCATAAGACGGCATTATGAGCGGAACTAATAGTCACCGGCCGAGCGTGACCTTGAGCCGCCAAGACCGGGGCCATTATCGACCAGGACTGGCCCGTCGCTGTCCAGGAAGCCTCATGGTGCGGGGCCGATCTGAGCGCCGCCTCCCTTGTTGCTGCACTTTTGCAGCGCGGCCTGGAAGGTGGGCGAACTGGGGTCGACGCCGGCAGTTATCTTTTCAATGGCGCGCCCACCGGAGAGGAACTGCGGGTCGGGGAAGTTGGGTACACCGTTCTTGCGCATGCAGGCCACGAGGGCGAGCGCCCTGGCTTGGGCCTGTGCCTGCTGCTGGGCTGTTGGCTGCTGAAAGGGAGAGTACTTATGACAGGCGTGTTGTGATGCCACGAAGGTGGGGTTGCCCGGGTTGAGGTCGCTGTTGGGACCGCCGCCCGAGAGCTGGATCCCCCCGCCGGCGCTGGGGTCGGGGAAGTCGGCGATGCCGTGCGCACGCATGCACTGGGAGTACTTGAGCGCCCGCTCGTACTGCTCGGCCGCGACGGCGGGGTTGGTGGGCGTCGTGCCCGCCGGAGGGGCGGCAATGGTGCTCGTCGTCTTGCCGATGCGGGCCACCGAAGATGGCGACGCCCCCCTCCGCAGGCGGCGACGAGCAAGCTCAAGCCGGCTAGGGCGAGAGCAAGAGGGACGGCCATCGCCAAGCGGCGGCCTGGGCCTGGCCGGAGCACAGCGAGTGGCGTGCCATGCCCCATGTTGTACCCCGGTTGGGGTAACGCGGCAGTAACAGGCCCCTTTGGCCTGGTGTTACCCTCGGCTGGCGGGTCCCAACATGCATGCCAAATGCGCTGCTAACGCCGGGCCTAGGCGGTAGCAGGCTTGCAGGTCCCGCGCTCGGAGGTCCTGGCCCAGGCACGGCTTTCAACCCTGAGGCCGGGCATGGGACGGGTCGGTTCGGATGTGGCGGCGGCGTCTACGGGCGCTGCCCGTTCTGACGACAAGCAGCACCATGGCCACGACCACTGCGATCATAGGGGTGCGCGGCCGCGTCCCCCAGTCGTCAGCTAGACCGGCCCAGCCGGTCCTCGTAGTCGTCGGCCATCGCGTGCAGGGCTTTGCCGGCGTCGCCGTTGTATGACGACCCGTGCATGATGGCGAGGGTGGTCGCGTTGAGGTCGGCTAGGCGCCGGATCGTGGGCGCGGTCTGCGGTGTGAGACAGGTCGCGCCGAACATGTCCTCGGCTTGTCCCGCCGGGCCGATCAGGTCGCCGGCGGTGACGGCCGGTCCGTTGCCCACTTGGGTGAGGAGGTCACCGCAGAACAGTGTCCCAGTAGTTTCCTCGTAGATGACGTGGGCGTCCCAGCCGTGGGGAACGTGCGGGGTGTCGATACTGCGGATGCGCCGGCCACCGAGGTCGATGGTGCCGTTGTTGGCGATCGGCTCTGGTGTACGGTCGGCGAGGTCGTTGATCGACACCATGCACCCGATTGCAGTGTGGGCGACCTGCGCTTTCGGTGCCGCTGCGAGGAAGAGGTTCATGGCGCCGCACTCGTCGGCTTCGAGGTGGCCGAACATGACCCAGCGCAGGCGTTCCAGCGGTAGCAACGAAGCGACGGCTTCTGATACGACCGGGAACATGGCGCGCGGCCCGGTGTGGAAGATGGCTGGGTCGTCGGCGTCTATGAGGAACTGGTTGAAGGTGAAGCCGGTCGGCCCGATGTCAGGCACGAACGTGGACACCCGGTAGATGCGGTCGGCGATCTCGTCAATGCGAGTTCCCATGGGAGGTCTCCTTTTAGAGCGGTAGCGGGTTGGACAGGACACCGGTGCCCGGCAGGCGACCGGCGAGGGTGCGGATGAAGTCGAGGGCGTCGATCTCTACTCGTTCGCCGTCGACGCCCTGGCTGTACTTGCCACCAGCGGGGCCGTCGAGGACGAGCTCGAACGGTTGACGGTGGGTGCTGGCCCATTCGGCGACGATGTCGGCGACGAGGCGGCCGTCGTGGTCGGCGCTGAGGTGCATCGGTCGGTTGATGGCGGTGTGGATGTCGATGCGGTGAGCCCAGACGTCGCGGGTAAAGCCGACGTCGAGCAGGTATTTGAGCGGTGCCCAACCGATGGGCGGCCCGAACGGGAGGGGCAGGTAGCGAGCTGGGGGCGGAGTGCCCCAGCGGCCCTTGACCGCCTTAGGGCCCACGGCTGCGAGCTGGGCGACCAGTTCTGCGTTGGACAGGTGGTCGCGTTCGCGGATCTGTAGTTCGTTGAGGCCGTCGACCCACTGGTGCGAGTCGATCTCCTTGTTGAGCGGCATGCCTCGTCGTAACTGGTGGGCGAACTGTCTGACTGATGCCTGCGCTTCAGCCGACCCCAAAATGTGCAGAGCTATCTCGCGGACGTCCCATCTTGTGCAGTCGGTGGGTGCCGCCCACTCCTCCGGAGCTAGGGACGCGACCAGGTCGGCGAAGAGACGGAACTCCTCTTCGGCCAGCACCCGTGCCTCGGGACGACTGATCCGGGTTGGCATCATCAGCGTTTGCTCCTTTCGATGGCGTCGTCGATGTAGAGGTCGACGAGCCGGTTGAGGTGACGGGTCCAGCGGTTGCCGCCGGGGTCGTTGCTCATCTGGGCTTCCATGAGGCCGGCGGTGATGGCGACGACACAGTCGATGTCGCCTTGGTGGGTGACGCCGGCATCGTGCAGCAGTTTGACCAGCTGGCCGAGCACTTCCTCGGCCAGTGCGTACGTCTCCGGTGAGGGCGTAAAACCTGGGAGGTGACGCTGGAAGAGAAGCTCGTACCGTGCCTGGTCCTCGACGGAAAAGGCGACGATCGTGGCCAGGTACTTCTTGACCGCGGCGCGGGGATCGGCGGGGAACCTCACTGCTGCCAACCGCGCCAGCAACTGGCGGTTGCCGTCGGCGAACATTGCGTCGTAGAGAGCGTGCTTCGAGCCGAAGTACTCGTACAGGGACGGCTGGCGCATCCCCAGGGCGCGCGCCAGACCATGCAACGAGACGCCGCCGACCCCGTGTTCCCGGGCCAGCTCCCAGGCCTCGGTGATGATCGAGGCCGTCTTCACCTCTCGCCTGCTCGTCACCTTGTCGGCCATCGCTCGACGATGACCTATCTGGTGGCAACGGGCGCCGAAGCCACCGTCGTCGCAGCGCCGCAGAGCCGTCCCGAGAGCCGCACCGCCGCCCACCGGTTGGGCAACTTCGCCGCCCACGGCGGCCGCAGCCCTGGGGCGAGGTCATGGCAATGCGCGTTCCGCAGGAGCGTCTTCCGGCGGTCAGCAGCCGGCGCTTCGAGCACGTAGCAGCTGTGCATGCCCCACTCCTCCCATTGCCCAGCTCTTGCCTATCACTGATAGGAGTATTACCTATTAGTGATAGGAAGTCAAGCGGCCGAACCTTGAGCCCCCACGGAGTAGGAGCCGCTTGCGCCGCGACGGCCTCCCGCGCCCCGGCAGCGCAGAGATCCAGGAGCACCTCCCGAGCTCGCAGGACATCCTCATCCGCACCTCACCAACCGCGCCGCTCAAGGCGACCTGGCGGAAATCGACCCTCGCACCGCCATGAGGCACCCCAGGGGACCACCACTCATTCTCGGCGGCCAAGTCGCGGGTGCGGGGGCGCCCCGAGCCGAGGACATCGGACGATTTCCGTGAGCGCATCGGGTCATTGGTGGCGCGAGGGGGGAAGAGAGACGGGGCTGGACCTACAGGCCGGTGCTCCGCGTCGAGCCGACCGGTTCCTACGCGGTCAGCTGGGCTTAGTTCATCGACGCCGGGTATTGCGTCAGTACCGGCGGGTGCACCAGGTACCGCTCCCTCAACTCCGCTGGATGATCGACCCGCTCGTTGCTCCGCCACCCCGGTTTCGACTTTCACTTCACGCCCCAATCGTCGTCCTGGGTGAACCTCGTCGAACGGTGGCTCGAAATGTTGAACCCGAGATGGCGGGCCAAAACACCGATCTGCCGGGGGGGTCACTTATTCATCTCGGCCGACATGGATCCCCGCCCCCTAGCGTCCAGGGCCAGCTTGCGTGACCACGGGCCGAGGCGCCGCTTGCTGCCCGTCCGTGGCTCGGCGGCGCCCCCGGCCCTCCCTAGCCGGGCTGGTTGGACCGACAGGGGGTGTTCGAGGCATTGGGTGCCCGAAGTGCCATCCCTGGCCATAATCGCACCCCATCTCGGTGAGGGGCCCGACCAAGCTCGCTCTCTCGATACCCTCAGCCACGGTTCCCAGCGACAACGCCTTGGCGAGGGACACAAATGAGGCAGCAATGGTGCGAGCTTGGGCATCCGTCTCTATGGCGTCGACCAGCGACCGGTCGAGCTTGATGAAATCGACGGGCAACCGGTGCAGGTAGTTCAGGGACGAATAACCGACGCCGAAGTCGTCGAGCCCTACCAGACAACCAAGCTGTCGTAGCCGGCTCAACGTGGCGGTGGCCGTCTCGAAGTTTTCCATGAGGGCGGTCTCAGTGACCTCGAAAGCCAATTGAAGGGCCGTCACCTCGTTGCCCTCCAACAGCCGTTCGACCTGGTCGGCGAGGCCAGCCACAGCGAGCTGGCGGGCCGACAGGTTCAGGCTGGCCCGGAGGCTCGGGTCACGTTCGACTTCGGTTACCACCTCAGCGATCACCCATTCTCCGATGGGCATGATGAGGCCTGACTCCTCAGCCACGTCCAGGAAGGCTCCCGGGGCTAGGACCGGTCCCCCAGGTCGGGCCCAGCGCAAAAGGGCTTCGTGCCAGTTAGGCCCGTCGCCAGCGAGGTCAACGATGGGCTGGAAGTAAAGCTGAAGCTCCCGGCGCGCCACCGCGTTCCGCAAATCGGACTCGATTGCCAGACGGTCCAGGCAATGAGCCCGGATTTGCTCATTGAAGGCCACCAAGCCGCCACGTTGGCACCCTTTGGCTTGGGTGAGGGCAGCGTCGGCGTCCCGCAGCAGGCACTCTGTCGTAGCTGCTGGGCCCTGGTTGACGGTGCCCGGACTGTAGACGATGCCAGCGCTGGCTGTTACCCGCAGCTCGTGCCCGGCGATCAACAGGGGGGCAGCGATCGCGGCCAGCAACTCCTGCACCAGCGCTAAAGCTCGCATCTCGTCTACGTCGTTCAGGACCAGGACGAAGGTGTCCCCGCCGAAGTGCGCCGCCAGGCCGTTAGGAGGGACCAGGTTGGCTATCCGGCCAGCCAGGGCGCGCAGGACACCGTCACCGACGGTGTGGCCGATGGACTCATTTATACGCCGGAAATGGTCCACGTCCACGAACACCACGGCCAACGGTACGTTCTCTGCGAGCGCCGCTCCGAGGTGAGCGACAAGCAGGTTACGGTTTGCCAGCCCCGTCAGGGGGTCCCGCAGAGCCAGGTCTCGCAAGGCCTGTTCGTGGTGCCTCTGCTCGGTTATGTCGGTCGCGCTCAGGAGGACTCCGGCAGCTCCAATGATGTCGCTGAGGTTGGAGGCGACACCGGATAGGGCCCGCCATTCTCCTTCCGCAGTATGCACCCGGTACTCGAAGCGCCGTCCCGTGGCGGGGCCGGTCACCGCCCCACATATCCCGGCTAACAGGACCGCGGCGTCAGCGGGGTGCACCAGGGAGACTAAATCCTGGCCGACGAGTGACTCAGGCCCGCGGCCCAATAGTGTGGTTGCCGCCGGGTTTGCGTACCGGACCCGTCCGTTGGCACTAACGAGGAGGAGGGGAGACGAAGTCCGGTCCCCCACGGCCCGAAGTTGTCCCGCAGTAGGTTTTTTGTTCGACCGGTGGGTCACGGGAGAAACGGCCATTTTTCTTTTTCGGCACGAACCTTAGGCCAGCCTTATAGACATAACGGCCAATTGCGGTTCGACGAGCCTGACCTGATGTCGCACGAAGTGCCGGCGCCGGGAGGATTTCAGTCGGAGCGCAGCCTATGGATCAAGTCGGCCTGAGAGTGCACACCAATCTTGGAAAAGATCGACGAGAGCTGGCTCCGGACCGTGCTTGGGCTCACGTACAGGTCGGCGGCGATAGAGGCCACCCGCTCACCCTCCAGCAGCAGGACCAAGATCTGCCATTCCCGCGCGGAAAGACGGGACAACTGAGGAAAACGCGCCACGTCCGGCAGCCGTTCTAGCCGCGGCACTACGCCCGCAACTCGTAGGTCGCGGGTAATGCGCTGAACCTCAGAGTCAAGTCGGGGCCGGTCATCCCCGGTAACGGCGGTGAGGGCGCCCTCGCCGCCCGTCGTGAGGGCGAAGGCGAGGGCGGGTGGGTAATCCTTACTGAGAGTTGCCAGCACTGCCCTCACCGGCACCCAGGCGCCCGACTTGGCCCCGAGGCGCAGAGACACCACCACGGCCCGCTGGTCGGCACGGGCGCGCTCAACGGCGGCCAGGAAGACCGGCAGGTCGCCTGGGTGAAGCCCGCCCAGGACCGGTAAGCCGACCACCTCTTCTAACTGGTAGCCCAGTAGCTCCACCACGTCGTGGCTGACCCTGTCGACGCGCCACTGGAGGTCGAGGGTCCCGAGCGCGACGTGACCGGGGGTCGGGGCGCTCAGTACCGCGGTGACGGGGTCGATCTGGGCACCGCGCCCATCCAGCGGGACGGCCGAGATCAGCCCCAGTCGCCCGCCTTCCACATCAACCGCGCAGACCCACAGGGCCAGCTCGTGAGTAGGGCCGTCCGGGGCCCTGAAGCTCCTTACCGCCTGGTAGCCGGTCAGTTCGCCGTCGGCCAGCGCCTGGAGCGCTTCGTCGGCCGCCTGGCGCTGCTCGGGGACCAGCATGTCAAGCGTTCTCGTCCCGACGAACGTGCCCGGCCCGTGGCCGAGAACCCGGGCCATAGCTTCGTTGCCAACAAGCACTTTGCTCGAAGGAAGCTCCACCACGCCGAGGGGAACAACCGCGGACTCGATCAGGTCTTCGAGCGAACTCGGCACACGGACCAAACTCGTCCCCCTGTAAGCCAGCAACCTGAGCGTGACCCGTTCAGGTCTTGGAGCACCAACTCTATGTCCCCTGGGCCGCCCCCGGGGCCGATGGAGGCCTTGTCCGCCCAGAAGTCCGTGTTCGAGCGAGCGCGCTCCGCCGTCGCGTGATCGGGACAGCCGTGCCAAAAATAGCCGTCGAGGAAGACTGCCAAACGTACCCGGGGATTGATCCGGATTGGGGCCTGGTCACGTTGCGGGACTACGCGGCTTTTTGTGGTTCAGCTAGGGCACACTCAGACTTCGGACGGTCGAACTCGCCAAAGAGAGCCAGGCCCTTGTCAGGCGGGCCGACGCCAACAGCGGAAGAGCCGTCACTGTCACTGCTCGAGCTTCATCGGTCGGCACTGACCGGGGCGGGCGTTCCCGGCACGACGTCGCAAGCGAACTGGTCCAGGAGCTGCAGCAATTCGGGGAACTGCTCAGGTGACCACCCCTCCAAGAGACTCTCGAGCCGGTCCCGCACAGCGTCGATCAGCTGATCGGCCACCACGGCGCCGCTCGAGCTGAGCGTGGGAGCAGGGCGTGCGTCATTAGCCACCTCGGCGCGAGCCGCGCCATGGGTGACGACGAGATCACTTGTGGTACCTGCGACGAGAAGGCCACGCCCGATGAGGTCGGCGGCCGCGCCGTCGAGCGCGGCCACGGGGATCTTGTTTGCGGTGGCCAGGTCCGGGAGGTCCACCTGCGGGTCTCGGCGCAACCGCACCAGCACCCAGCAATCGGCGAGAGGCAAGCCCGTTCCCGCCTCCGCGGCCACGTGTTCTAGCTCCTGGCGCATCTGCTGACGGCCGACAAGGACACTAAGTGCCCGGCACATCTCCGAGCATGAGTCGCCCGGCCCAGACGCTCCGAACGCACTCCCGATGTCCTCGGTGGTCAGTGTCGTGCGCATCGGGAGCTCCTTGATGAACCACGAACAGGCAAAGGCGATGATCGACACGAACCCGGCCACCCTGAGCGCCGTGTCCAGGGAGCCGGCGAACGCAGCCAGGTAAGCGGCGTGGACGGCGGGCGGGAGCTGGGCCAGGGTTGCCGGGCTCAAGTGCGACGTGCTCAGTTGGGACGCCGAGGCATGGGGGAACGCGGAACGGAGCCGGCTGGCCAGTTCGGTAGCAAAGATGGTGCCGACGACGGCGGTGCCCACTGAGCTGCCGATGTTGCGGAACAGCGTGTTGCCCGAGGTGGCCACGCCGAGGTGCTCGTAGCCCACGGCATTTTGCACCGCTACCACCAGGACCTGCATGACCAGGCCGATCCCGAAGCCGGTCACGAACATGAAGCCGGCGGCCTCCAGGGTGGACGTCTTAGGTGACAGGCCCGACAGCAAGAAGAGCCCGATGGTGATGATCGCGGTACCGGTGATGGGGAACACCCGGTACTTGCCGGTGCGCGAGACGATCTGACCACCGACGATGGACGTGAGCAAGAGCCCAGCCATGAGGGGGAGCAGGTCCAGCCCGGACCCGGTGGGCGAGGCTCCCCTCACCACTTGGAAGTAGAGCGGGAGGAAGGTGATCGTCCCGAACATGGCGAAGCCGAGGAACAAGCCGACGATGCCCGCGCTGACAAAGACCTGGTTCTTGAAGAGGTCGAGCGGGAGCACCGGCTCGGCGGCCCGGTGCTCGGCCAGCACGAACGCGCCCGAGGCAGCCAAGGTGAGTGCGGCCAGCCCGATCACCTGGGTGGAAGCCCAGGGATAGGTGGTGCCGCCCAGGCTCACCAGGAGCACGAGGGCAGCCAGGGCGAGGGCCAGGAGGCCGCCACCGCGGTAGTCGATCCGGTGTTGGGTGCGGGTGGGCACCGAAGGGAAGGTGAGCGCCAGAACCACCAGCGCCAGCACTCCGATGGGCAGGTTGATGTAAAAGATCCAGTGCCACGAGAGGTTGGTGGTCAACGTGCCGCCGATCAAGGGCCCGATCACCGTGGCCAGGCCGAAAACGGCACCGAACAGGCCCTGGTACCGACCGCGTTGACGGGGCGGCACCACGTCGCCGATCGCCGCCTGGGCACTCACCATTAGGCCGCCCCCGCCCAGGCCCTGGAGCGCTCGGAACGCGATCAGCTCGAAGAAGCTCTGGCTGGTCCCGCACAGGGCCGAGCCGATCAGGAATATCACGAGCCCGACCTGGAGGACGGTGCGCCGTCCGTACTGGTCGCCCAATTTCCCGTACAGCGGCGTGACCACGGTCTGGGCGAGCAGGTAGGCGGTGGTCACCCACGAGATGTGGTCCAGGCCCCCAAGGTCGCCGGCAATGGTGGGCAGCGCGGTGGCCACGATGGTGGAGTCCAGCGCTGCCATGAGCATGACGAGCATGAGCCCCGTGAAGACGAGGGCGAGCTTGCGGCCGTGGAGTTCCTGAGGCTCGTCATCTGCGGGCAACCCTCGCTCCTTCCCAGTCCGCTGCCCCCCTGGTGGCTTCCGCGCCGTGCCGACGTGCAAGCTATTTGGGCTCCCGTCCTGCTCAGGGTAAATAGCCACTGTTAGCTGGCCGGCGTGAGCCCGGGGGCGACCACAGCCTGTCCCCCCGACGTGGCACTGAGGCGGATCTCCTTCACCGGCTGGTAGTCGGGGTCGTTCAGAAAGCCCCACGCCGTCTCGACGTCGGCGAAGCGGATCACGAGAGTGCTGTTCGGCGGGTCACCCTGGGCGGGCTCCGCGTCGAGGCCTCCGCCTCCGACCAGCATCTCGGCGCCGTGCTTATGCAGTAACGGCTGCACCGCGGGCACGTACTCGTTGCGGTGCCGCTCAACGTCATCGATCTGCTGCATCAGAACGATGTATGCAGACATTTCCTCTCCTCTCTAATGTGTGGGTAGCGTTCAGGTTTTGGTCACATCCCGGGCCCGGTCCCAGCTTGTGCACGCCATCTTGGCGATCGCGGCGACGCCCATGCGCTCCGCGGCGAAGGTCGGGCAGCGCATGGGCGTTCGTGGCGGGCCTAGGTGCCCAGTCCAGCGACTTGCATGCGGAGAGCGTCGAGCTCTTCGTCGGTCTGTTCGTGGACGGCCTTCATGAGTTGTTCGGCGTCCGGTCCGATCGGTACGCGGACCGGCGCAGGTTGTTGCTGGGCAACCTCGATGACCCGTGCCGCTGCGGCGGCGGCGTCGAGCCCGCTGCTCTGCATGCTGTTGAACGTGGCGCTGAACGCGGCGAAGGCGTCGCCGTAGAGGGCGCGCTGCTCGGCCGTCATGAATTCGGCTGTCTTCTGCAGAGCGCGGGCGGTGGCCGCTGGCCCGCCCGTGGCCATGTTGCCGGGCTCCACGATCACGAAGTGGACGCCGAACGGCTTGAGCTCGGCCCGGTAGACGTCGGCGAACGCTTCGAGCGCCGCTTTCGATGCGCTGGAAGGGCCGTTGAACGGGAGGGGGAACTTGCCGGTCGCCGAGCCGATCTGGACGATCCGTCCTCGGGCCCTGCGCAGAGCCGGGAGAAAGGCGTTGATGACCGCCAGGCTGCCCAGCACGTTGACCTCGAACTCGTGGCGTACCGCCTGTAGGGGCAACACCTCGAGCGGGCCCGGGGTGAGGATGCCGGCGTTGCTGATCAGCACGTCGAGCCCGTGGTCGCCGAGCTCACCGGTGGCCTGCTCCGCCCACGAGTGCACCGCTTCGTCGTCGGTTACGTCGACGATCGTCAGTCGCACGGACCCGTCCGATGCCTGCCGGAGGTCTTGGACCTCCTGGGCGGACAATGCGGTTCCGAACACCCGGTAGCCCTTTTCGGCGAAGCCGAGGGCGATCTGTCTGCCCAGCCCTGCACCCGCCCCGGTGATCGCGGCAGCGGGGGTGTTGTTGCTTCTCACATCGGTCATTTTCGGCTCCTCTCTATGGGACGATGACCAGCTTGCGGGCGGCACTGCCGGCCTCGAGCCGGGCCCACGCCGACGCAGCGTCGTCGAGCGGCACCCGTTCAACCTCGAGGCGCAGCGCGCCGCTCTGGGCGTACTTCGCGAGCTGTTCGAAGGCGGCGGCGCGTTCTGCTCCTGAAAAGGCCCAGTTGGAGTGGGGCAGGATGCTGACCAGCTTGTTGCGGAACATGGGCGCTGGGAGCGTCGCCGCCGCGCCTGCGGCGTTGCCGACCTGGACGACCCGGGCGCGCAGACGAGCTACGTCGATCGCATGGGCGATGACCGGCCCCCAGACCAGGTCGAGGACCAGGTCGACGCCGTCGCCTACCACCGCCCGCAGCCGTTCGCTGAGGGTGCCCAGGTCGGCCGTCGACACGGCGGCATCCGCTCCATGTTCGAGGACCACTTGGCGGTTTTCGTCGGCTCGGACCGCACCCACGACCTGCGACGCGCCCAACAGCCGCGCCAGCTGGGTCGCCAACTGTCCGACCTGTCCCTCGGCGCCCAGGATCAATACCTGCTCCCCGGACGTGAGGCGGCCGGTGTTGGTCAGCGAGAGCCAGGCGGCGATACCGGATACCCCGAGCGCGGCCGCGAATGCCGGGTCGAGGCCGGCCGGCACCGTGTAGGTCTCCGCCCCCGCCAGCGGCACGCGCTCGGCGAGGGAGCCATAGGGCAGCCTCGGGCCGGCGAAATAGGACAGCGTGCCGTCCGCCAGGCGAGCGATGCCTTCAACGCCGGCGACGAACGGCGGAGCGGGCTGGCGGGCGGGCATCTGCCCGGCCGCAACGATCAAGTCGAACGGGTTCAGCGCGGCGGCGACGACCTCTGCCACGTCATCGCCCGTCGGGTCGGCGAACTCCTCGACGATAGGGACGCCACCAAGGGCATCAACGACTGCTGCACGCATACTGCACTCCTTTGTGTTTTATCCTCTGTTTGATTGAGAATTTATGTTTGATTTTCTTTTGATTGAGCCCCGCGCCGGGAACGCCCGCCGAACACGTGTGCCAGCGGCAATGCAGACTTGATGGCCTGCCGGGCAGGTATCAGAGGCGATCGCCGCCTCTTGTTCCGCTCCTCCTGAACAGAACAGCTCGCCCCCGGGCGGGCGCGGGCCTACCCGGCCGGGGGCGGCCGTCGGTTTACAGCTCGTCTGTGCCTTCGACCATACCGTTGGGGTTCTGGGCGGGAACAGGCTTTCCGAAGACCGCAGGCCCGAACGACGGAGCGACGTTGGACATCGGGTCGCCGACGAGTTGGAGCACGTCCCAGTGCTCAGCCGCCTTGCCCTCGTCGTCCATCCGGAAGATGTCGACGACTGCCATCCCATGGTCGTCGGGATCGTCGTCGACGAAGTTGTAGAACACGCCGTGGGTGTACACATAGTCACCAGCGGCGATGGCGCGGTGGTACACGAGGCGGGCGTCCTCATGCTCCGTCGTGACCTGCGTGAAGTAGTTGATGATCCCCTGGGGACCGTCCTCGAGCAGGGGATTGTGCTGGATGTAATCCGGACGCGTGTACTTCTGGATAGCTTCCTTCGGCCGCTTCTGGTTGATCATCATCTCGTTCCACGCGATGACGTTCTCTAGGTTGCGCACAGCTCGGCTGTCGCGGGGGTCGACGCTCTTGATCATGACTGCCTCCTTCTGGGCTGACTGATGGACTGACTGATGGACTGACTGATGGACTGACGAAATCATCATACATGAAGTATTCATCGAGTGGCGAGGAAATCTTCATCGCTGACGACAAGGTGCTACACTCTCGACTGGACCCCGAGATGAGGTGCGACAGATGGCCGAGCTGACAGCCACAAGTAACCGCATAGACCGGCGCAAGGCGCACACGCGGGCGGCCCTCATCAGCGCCGCCCAGAGCTTCATCGCCGCCGGGAACCTCAACGTCCCGATACTGGAGATCACCCAGGCCGCCGACGTCGGGTTGGGCTCCTTCTACAACCACTTCGAGAGCAAGGAGGAGCTGTTCGAAGCGGCGGTGGAAGACGCTTTTGAGCTGCTCGGCGGTCTCCTCGACGAGCTGACCGCCGACATCGACGACCCAGCCGTGATCTTCGCCCAGAGCTTCCGCCTCTTCGGCCGCCTCCACCGTCGCAACCCGGAGATGAGCAAAGTCTTCCTCAACAACGGGCTCGCCATGGCCAGCTCGGGCTTCGCCCTCCGGGCACTGCGCGATATCCAGGCGGGTGTTCGCACAGGGCGGTTCACCGTCCGCGACCCTGAGCTAGCGCTCACCATCATCGTGGGCGCTTCACTCTGCCTCGGCCAGTTCCTCCATGATCACCCTGAACGCGACGATGCCCAGGCCACCGATCAGGTCACCGAGGACCTCCTCCGACTGCTCGGCCTTCCCGCCCGGCAGGCCCAGCGGATCATCGCCCTGCGCCTCCCCGACCTCGGTGCCTTTCGTGGTCGCGATGCTCAGAAGTAAGCCTTGACGCTCATCGAGTTGCCGAAGGCCATGTGGCAAGCGTGCAGTTGGCCCAAGGTAGCGCAGTTGGCCCAAGGTAGTTGTAGAAGCGGGGGGGAGCCCGTCGCGGGTGTGCGCTGATCCTGGACGGCGCCTTCGTGGGATGGTTCCATTCGCAGCGGTGTCGATCATGCGCACGGGCGCGAGGGAAGCGGCGAGGGTTGCCGTGACAGGGAGGGTGAGTTTGTGCACTTGCGTCATTCGTTCCTGGCGGGGCGTGCCGGCGGGCCGTTTGGTGTTGCTGTGCTCAGCGACAACCTAGAGGCGCCGGTCGGCGCCGTCGTCGGCCGGATTGGCGGTTCTAGCCCGCTCTCGAATCGAGGACCTCAAGAAAGGACAAGCGCGGGAAGTGGTCCTGCTGACCGGTGATAGTAACCCGCCCATAATTGGCGGATCTCTATTACTGAGGCCGTTTGGGATGTTTCTGGCACCGCAGCGCCGAATCGGCGATCTGCGCTGGTCAGAGGCTCTTTTTGGCACCCCGACCGCGCGGCCATAATATCCCCGGTTTATCCGGTCGCTATTCCGGCGCTGCCATCTGCTGGGCGGCGCGAACCGAGCCGGTCAAGCTGCCCGAGCCAGGACGGCGAGGCCTGGCCCGCAGCCAGGATGGCGGAGGGCAAGGGCCAGCGGCTTGACGGGCGGGCCAGCGCCAGCGGGCACCCTGGTGAAGCTCCCCTGCAGGGGAGCTGGGCGCCTTCGGCCCGTGCCACGGTGCTCGAAGGCCGAGCCAAGCCCCATGACCGGCAGTAGAGAGGGGATAATTGGCCCTCGCTGGGCCGACCAGCCCGGTGCGCTACAGGTCTAGGCCCGGGCCGAGGTCGTGCTCCATGTGATGGCCGCGGGACAGGGAGCGAGACTGCTCCCGGGCGACGAGGAGCTCCCACTGTCGGCGGCGCTCCGCTTCGGTCTCGCGCTCGATGGTGCGGTCGAGCTCGGCCACGCGCTGGGTGATGTCGGGGTTGTGCTGGAAGAAAGTGGCCCTTGTTTGCTGGGCCTGTTCGAGGCGGTCGACCTTGACAGCCAAGTCGTGGCGGTCGGCTTCGATGCGGCGAGCGTAAGGTTCCCCGGTAACTTCCCAGGTCCCCACGGTGCGGTCGAAACGAACAATTGCTTCTTGGAACTGTCTTCGGGCTTTGTGCCTGGCCCAGCGGCCGAGACCGGGCTGGTCCAGGGCCTTTTGCGCTTCGTCGTAGCCCGCCGCCGCTAGGCGCAGGTCCCGAGCGGCCTGGCCGGCGGGAGTGTAAGCCCAGCGGCCCATGCCTTCGTGAAGATCGTGGGCATCGCGGTTGGCATCTTCCTGTCGACGTCTGACGTCGTTCAGTTCGGCGGCTCGGTCGGGCGGGACAGAACGCACCAGCCCGTTGCGCTCGGTGTACAGTTCGGCCAGGACCCTTCGCTCTTCCCGGTCCAGTGCCCAGCCCTGGCGGCGGTCCTGGCCCCAGGCCCAGACCAGGTGGTCGTGGCCCCAACGGCTGTCCTGGGCCACCACGTGCACGTGGCTCTCGAACCGGGCCCGGCTCATGGCCACGTAAGCGAGCTCTCGGCCTCCGCCGTCGGCCAGGACATGGGCCACGTCCACGGTGGCGCCCTGGGAACGATGGGCGATGAACGCCACGCAAAGTTGGTTTTTGGTGCCGTGCTGCGCCGGAACGCCTTTGGGCTCGACCTCTACAGGCGTCCGCGGCCACCCTGGCAGGGGCCGGAGTAAGGGCAGTTAAGCGATGGCGTGTCGAGGGGAGAAGGCCGCTCGATCTAGTGATGATAGCCGCAGCGTTTGCCTGAGGTATCATAGATTTGTGTAATTCACTGGCTAATTAGCTGGGCAATGCATCAGATGCGGCTTATATAGGTGTACGCTGGCTCAGCCAGACCAAGAAGGAGGTAGAGGTAATGGGCCAAACCGAAAGGCGCCGGTCACTCGAGGCCAACGGGCTCGTGCACCCACGCCCCGAAGCTGTGAGGGCGCCGTTGTTCGTGAGCAACGAGGCGTTCTTCTTCGCCGAGGACAAGTTGCAGGTGAAGTACGAGATGCTGCGCGCCCACGTCGTCGATGGGATGGGCGTCGCCGCTGCCGCGGCCGCCCATGGGTACTCAAGGGCCGGGTTCTACCTGGCCTGGGGTGCCTTCGAGGGCTCTGGGATGGCGGGGCTCGTAGATGCCCGTCCCGGCCGGCGCGGGCCGCTCAAACTATACGGGGAGGTGGGCGAGTTCGTGCGGAAGGTCGACCCCTCTTTGTCGGGGGCGGCGGTGGCCAAGCTCGTCGAGGAGCGCTTCGGGGTGAGCCTGCACCGCCGCACCATCGAAAGGGCGCGGGCCAGGTGAGCCGGTTCTGGCCGGTGGCCGAGGCAGCCCAGGCCGACTATGAGTCGTTGCGGGAAGCGGCGCTGGCCGGTACGCGCCCGCTCGGCCCGGCCGGCCTGCACTTTGAGGCCGAGGGGCTGTGGGGCCTGGTCCGCTGCCCCGTCGCCGAGGCTTGTTATAGCGCCCGGCTCTTCGGGGCGTCCCGGTCCGCCTGGACGCCCTATGGCGACCCCCGCCTGGCGGCCCTGGCCGATGCCTACTTGCTGGTGCTCGCCGGCGCCGACCTGGCCGGCCTTGGTGGACAGGCCCAGACGGCATGAGGCCCCTGTGCGACCAAGCCGCGGCGAAGCGCCCCCAGGTGAGGGCGGCCATCTACGCCCGGGTCTCGACCGAGGCCCAAGAGGCCCGGGGGACGATCGGCTCGCAGCTCGAGGCGCTGAGAGAACACCTGGCCGCCGAGGGCCACGCCCCCGCGGGCGAGTTCGTCGACGACGGCTACTCCGGCGCTCGCCTCGACCGCCCGGGCCTTGACGCCCTGCGGGACGCGGCCGAGGCCGGGCTGGTCGACGTCGTGTTGTGCCTCACCCCCGACCGCTTGAGCCGCAGCTACGCCTACCAGGTACTAATCAGCGACGAGCTCGCCCGCCACGGGGCCGCCGTGCGCTACCTCGACTCGCCTGACATTGCCTCCGACCCCCAAGCGCGGCTTTTGACCCAGGTCCAATCGGTAATAGCGGAGTACGAGCGGGCGAAGATCTCCGAGCGCAGCCGCCGGGGCAAGCTCTTTCGCGCCCGCGCTGGCGAAGCGGTGTACTGGAAGGCGCCGTTCGGCTACACCCGCGTGCCCCGCCAGGGCGACCGGCCTGCTCACCTGGTGATAAACGAGGCCCAAGCCGCGGTCGTGCGGCGCATCTTCGCCGACTACACCACCGGCGGGCTCTCGCTCAGAAAGATCACCCTGGCCCTCAACGCCGAAGGTGTGACCACGCCGAGCGGCAGGCGCTGGATCACCAGCACGCTCGGGCGCGTGCTGCGCCGGGAGACCTACGTAGGGCGCCTGTGGGTGAACCGCACCAAGACGGTCCCGGGCCGAGCGCCTGGGGCCCGGCCCCGCGAGGTCCCCAGGGCGAAAGAGGAGTGGATAGCAGTCCCCTGCCCGGCCATCATCGACGAGGCCACCTTCGCGGCGGCCGCCCGCGCCTGCGCCGACAACACGAACTTCTCGGCCCGGCGCCTCAACCCCGACGAGGAGGGCTGGCTCCTGCGGGGCCTTGTGTTCTGTGCCTGCGGGGCCCGCTCGATAGTCGACCGCGGCGGCTCCTCCCAGCCCGGAGGCATCCACTACTACTCGTGCCGCAACCGCCAAGGCATCTGGACCGGTCACGACCGCACCTGCCTGGCCCGCAACGTGCGGGCGGACGGCCTCGACGACTTCGTGCTCGGACAGGTGCGCGCTGCTCTGTCGTCGCCCGAGGTCCTCCTCGCCGGCGAGAGGGCTGTGGCCGAGCGCCAGCCGGCACCCGACGACGAGCTGCTGGCCAAAGAGCTCACCCGCCTCGGGCGGCGTATCGAGGCCACTACAGCTGAACGCCGGCGCCTGGCCGACTTGTACCAGGCGGGCGTCCTTGGCCCGGACGAGCTGGCCCAGCGGGCCAGCGACATCGAGGGACGCCGCAGCCAACTAAGCGCCCAGCGCGACCAACTGCTCGCCCAGCGTCGCGAACTCGCTAGCGGGAACCGGCTACGCCAACGCCTCGAGGGCTTTGCCTCGCAGGTGCTCGCCGCCTTCGACGACCTCGACTTCCACCAACGCCAACGGCTCATGCGCCTGCTCGTCGAGCGGGTGCAGGTAAGGGGCTGGGAAATCGACATCCACCTGCGCATCCCCCTCGACGAGCCGCCGCCGCTGCACCCCGCCCCGGCCCCCATCGACGGTGCACCCAAGGGTGCGACCTGTACAGAGGCGGCTCACCCCCACCGGGGGCAGCCCGGCTGGAGCCCAGTGACAGGCTCCGTGCACGGCGTGTCTACCGAAGAACGTTTGCGTAGCATTGGCC
>JBKQUU010000037.1:0-7094 GCA_052325485.1 Acidimicrobiales bacterium
GGCAAAAGATGGGCAAAACTCCCCGCGGGCTCCTCTGCTTGTCTATCTTACCGCCTGTGACGTGCCCTTTTACTGGCAGCCCCAACGGGGTTCGAACCCGTGCCTCCACCTTGAGAGGGTGGTGTCCTAGGCCGCTAGACGATGGGGCCGAGCGAAGTGCAGTCTAGACCAGGCCGATCTCAGGGCTGGCTCGTTAGAGGCCGGCCATCAGGCCGAGCGACGGCGGCGCTGCCCACCGCGAGAGGTGGCCCCGGAGCCGCCGACGGGGGCAAGGCGAGCGGGCAGCGCGGCCGAAAGGCGTACCCTCGGAACCGTGATGGTGGGCATGCACGACCTGACATGGAGGAGGCCTTCGCCGCGCTTGTGGCAGATGCGGTGCTTCGAGGTGGTGGCGCTGTCGCTTTTGGTCGCCGGCGTCGGTGGTGGAGGTACGGCCGTTAGCAACGGCGTCGTCGGCGGGGCCGTCGCCGCCATCGTCGTGGTGATCGGGGTGGTCTGTTTGTTCGTGGTGCGCCGGCGGTTCCGGGCTTGGGCCTACCAGGAGCGCGACGAAGACCTGGTCGTGTCCAGGGGGGTGATGTTCCGCCGCCAATCGGTGGTGCCGTACGGGCGCATGCAGTTCGTCGACGTTACCGCCGGCCCGGTGGAGCGGCTGTTCAAGCTGGCTACGGTGAAGCTTCATACCGCCGCCGCCGCCAGCGACGCCCGCATCCCCGGCCTCGAGCGCCAGGAGGCGGCGCGCCTGCGGGACCGGCTGGCGGAGCTCGGGGAGGCAAAGGCAGCCGGGTTGTGACGGCACCGACGCCCGCCTCTCCTCGCTGGCAGAAGCTGCACCCGTTGACACCGGTCGTCCTGGCCGGTCGCTACGCCGTGGTACTGGTGCTGGTCATCGGGGAAGACTCCGCCCGGGGGGGCGGGGGCGGGGATGTGGCGTTCCTGGTCGCCCTCGGGGTCGTCGCCCTGGCCCTGACCGTAAGCGTAGTTAGGTGGCTGGTGACGAGGTGGGCGCTCGACGGGGTCACGTTGCGGATAGAGACCGGGATCCTGCGCCGTGATGCCCGCCAGCTGCCTCTGGCCCGGATCCAGGCCGTGGACGTCGTGCGGCCCTTCCTGGCCCGCCTGGTGGGCCTGGCCGAGCTGCGGGTCCGGTTGGCCGGGTCGTCCCGGTCGGGAGGCCGGCTGGCCTACCTGGCCGAGCCGGTGGCCGTTGACCTGAGGGCTCGTTTGATGGCCGGTCACCACGGCCTCGACCTGGCCACCCCCGAGCCTGCCGAACAACCGATGGCCACCGTGGCGACCGGGCAGCTGGTGGCGTCGGCCCTGCTTTCGCCCGCCGCTCCCGTGGCCCTGTGCCTGGTGGTGGCCATAATCTTGCTCTTGACGGTGTCCCCCGCGGCGGCCGCCGCCTCCGTGGGGACGCTGGTCGTGTACCTAGTGGGCTTCACCCGGCTCACCTGGCGCCGGGTGGCGGACCAGTACGGCTTTGCCGTCGGCCTGGCCCCCGATGGGATCAGGGTCAAGCGGGGGCTCCTGTCGACCGTTTCCGAGACCGTCCCGTTCGCTCGGGTCCAAGCCGTGAGGAAGATCGAGCCTCTGTTGTGGCGGGCGTTGGGCTGGTGCCGTCTCGAAGTCGACGTGGCCGGGTCGCCGGGCCAGGAACAAGGGACCAGGGCCGGCCGGGTGACCAAGTCGCTCCTGCCCGTCGGCCGCAGTGAGGTAGCCGACCGCCTTTTTTCCTCCTTATTAGGGCTGCGCCAGTTCGAGCTCTCCCGGCCCCCTCGCCGGGCCCGGTGGAAAGCGCCGTTCAGCTACCACTTCCTGGCTGCTGGCTGCGACGGCGCCGTTCTGGCGGCGACGACGGGCAGGCTGAAAAAGGTCACCACGTGGGTCCCGTTGGAGAAGATCCAGAGCATCCGTCGGGTGGAAGGCCCGCTGCAGCGTGCCCTCCACGTGGCCACGGTCCACGCCGACGCCGCCGGCCGGGGGGTGCGGGCGGAACTGCGGGACCGGGACGTCGAGGAGGCGGACCGGTTCTTCAACCAGCTCGTCGTCCAGAGCCGCCTGGCCCGCCGGCGGGTGGCCGGAAGCCCCCCCGCCCCGGCGCCCGCCATGGTCGTCGGCAACGGTTCACAGGCGCCGGTACCGCCCGCCGCCAGCGCCATCGGCCAGCCGGTCCCAGCCGCCAACGCCGTCGGCCAACCGGTGCCAGCCGCCAGC
The DNA here is from genome assembly GCA_052325485.1 of Acidimicrobiales bacterium. Taxonomy (GTDB): domain Bacteria; phylum Actinomycetota; class Acidimicrobiia; order Acidimicrobiales; family Palsa-688; genus Fen-671. Next base: position 2,218 of record JBKQUU010000037.1, read on the forward strand.
CCTATCGGCCAGCCGGTGCCAACCGCCAGCGCCATGGGCCAGCGCGTGCCCCCGCCGCCTATGGGCCAGCCCGTGCCCCCGCTGTCCCTGGGCCAGCCCGTGCCCCCGCCGCCGGTGTGACCAGCTTGCTAAAGGCGGCCCATGTGACCAGGCGCTAAAGCGGATAGCAGCTTTTCAGGGGAACGGCGGGACATGGCTGCGCCCCTGGGTGAGGTCCAGGTAGAAGCCTTTCAGGTCGGCGCTGCGCGATTGGTCGTCCTCGGCCAGGCACAGCAGGAAGGCCACGGGCTGTTCGGTGCCGCCCTCGTACACGTCTGACTGACTGGTGCAGTCGGCGGTGCGGTAAGCCAGCCACGCCGACTCGGCGGTGACCAGGTCGCGGCGGGAGGCGTTGTCGTACACGGTGCGGAAGAGCACCTTGACCTCGGCATTGATGCGGGCGTCGGCCCGGTCGACCTGGCCTTCGGCGCACCCCTGCACGCCCAGGTTGGACTGCTGGTTGCAGGTAAAGGGGGGGTTGAACTGCTCGGTGATGACCGGAGGCTTCGGGGCCGGTGCCGGGGCCGGGGCCGGCGCGGCCGCCGAGGCGGTGGACGCGGCCGAGACCGCGGTCAGCCCGGCCAGGGCCGTGAGGGCGGCCGACACCAGGGGTTTGGCTGTGCGCATGGACGAAGTCTGCCAGACCGCCCCCTCGCCCGGCCCCCTTAGGGGGTGGCGCCGGGACCGACGGCGGGCACGGCCCTACCTGGGGCCGGGGCGGCGGGAAAGGCCGCACAGCTGCAGAGGCGTGCCCACGTCCCAGAGGACGACCACTTCGGAGCGGGGCTCGTTATCGCTGAGGTAGCCCGTCCCGTCGGCCGGCACCAGCAACTGGACGGGGCTGGTCGACGCCGGGCCGCCGGGCGGCACCAGCAGGGCGGCGACGTAGTTGGCCACCCCGGGCGACGCCGGTGCCGCGCTCAGGCGCACCGAAGCCGCCTGCTGGCCGGGCGGCACCCGCAGCCACACCTGCATGGGAGGGCTGATCGTCTCCGGGCCGAAATCCAGGCAACCGTTGGCCTGCACCGAGGTGGCGCCGTCGACGGCCCGGACGAAGGCGAAGCGGCCGGGGAAAGGCGCCTGGGCCAACAGGGCCGTCTTCGAGCCGTCCCAGGTGCCCAGGGCGAGCAGGGCACGGGCATTGGTGAGGTCGGCCGGCGTAGGAACGGTACGGGGGAGCAGGCCCGAGCGCGCCAGGTGCTCGATGCTGGCCACCGAAAGGTCCGGGTAGAGGCCGATGGGCGACGCCCCGGGCCCGGACACGTCCGCCACGCCCGCCACCAGCAGGTGCGCCGTGGCCACGAGCTGATCTTTCAGGCCCGACGTCACCGCGGCGTGGCCGGGCACGTACGCCTCGGCCTGGCCCACGTTGCCCAGGGCGGTGACGGCCAGGAGGGCGACCATGGCCCACCGCCCCGCCGGCCAGGTGGCAACGGTACCGAGCACCTTGGCCACCACGGGCAGGAGGAGGGCCACGGCCACATAGACGTAGCGGGTGACCACCGTGGTCGCCCCCGCCGTGGTGTCCCGGCCCAGGCCGACCAGGACGAAGAACATGGCCGCGGCGACGCCGAGCCCCAGCAACGAGGGGCATTGGCGCCACAGGGCGCGCATGTGCCAGAGCACCCAGGCGGCCAGGCCCACCAGGAGGGCGGCGCCGGCGCCGGCCAGGTTGAAAGCCTGGTCGAGGGACGAGTACAGCCCGGACCAGACGTAACCCGGCAGGGTGGTGAACGTGGTCAGGGCGAACTGGTCCCCGGGGGCGCTCACGGAGGGGCGGCCGAGGAAGGCGAACCACACCACGTAGCTGGCCACTGGCAGGGCCAGTACGCCCAGAGCGCGCCGAGGGGAGCGGTGGGCGAAGACGAGCACGGCGGCACCGATGACCATGGCGTCGCCCACCGTCGAGCACATGAGGCTGGCCAGCAGGGCCAGGGAGGCGAGGACCTGGCGCCGGCCACCGTCCAGGAGCGGCGCCCGCCCCGTCGGGGGCGTCGGGGGATCCCCGGCCGGGCGGTCGAGCAGGTCGAAGGCCACCAACCCGAACAGCACCGAGGCCACAAAGCCGATCTGGAAGGCCGAGCTCAGGTCCTCGACGCCGGCGCCCAGGAAGCCGAGCACGCCCACGGCGGCCGTAGCCACCCAGGTGTCGACGCCGGCCCGCCGGCACAGGCGCCACACGAGGTGCATCACCACCACCTGGGCCAGCAGCAGCGGCACCAGGTAGGGCCAGTAGGTGCTCAGGTGGAACAGGTTGAAAAGGCCTCGCCACAGCAATATGGGCAGGGTCGACCAGTGCTCGTTGTGGGCGGACCAGATGCTGCGGTGGCTCCCGGGGGCGTAAAAAAGCCCGCGCCGGACCAGGAAGTCCCATTCGTCGCCGAAGAACCACAGCCCCCGGTCCAGCCACGCCCAAAAGGCGAACGCCCCCACCAGGGTGGCCCCGTGGACGGCGGTGGACACCTGCGCCGAAGACGGCGGGGAGAAAGCGCCACCGCTTAGCCACCGGCCATTGCCGCGGTACCTGCGCCCGGTGGGGGGTCCCTCGCCCTGGTCCATTGGAGCGGCGGGCCCTTCGTGCGGGGCCAGCAGCCCCGTCGCGCCGGGGTCGCCGTCCATTCCCCGTCAGCGTACCCGGCGGTGCCGGCATGGCCAGGGACCGTATCCACCATTGTCGAACTTCAGAGCTGTAATTTCACAGGTGTGACGCGTTCTTCCCCCGCCCGAGGCAGGACTGTCCCCTCCCCTCAGCCATGACCCCGACCGAGCACCTCAACCTGGTGAGGAAAAAGCTCGACTCCCTGGTCAAGCTGCGGGAGCTGAGACCGCTGGGCCCGAAGGCCGAAGAGACCTACCGGGTGCTGTGCGACCGCGAGCAGGAACTTTTGAAAGTCGTTCACCTGGGCCCGGCGCCGGACTGCCTGGTGACGAACAGGCCGGTCACACCGCCTATTTGCGCAGAGCCTCCCGAGGTGGTCAACGGGTGGCGGGCGTCGCTGCTGGAAACCTCGCCCCGCGACGACAACGCCGAGGCCCAACTGGGCTCGTGGTCGGAGCCGTCGGCCGTCTATTGGCCGTTCCCATAGTCCCGTTCCCATAGTCCCGTTCCCATAGTTCGGGGCCGCGCCCTTTAAGCGGCGAGAGCACCTTTTCAAGGGTGGCACGGGCTTTTATACTGTCCGCCACGAACGAAAGGAGCTCCCCAGCATGAACGACGCCCTGAGCGCCCGGTCGAGGAACCTCGTCCTGGCGGCCATGATCTTCGCTGTGTCGATGACCTTCATCGACCAGACGATCGTTTCGATCGCCGCGCCGCACATCCAACGAGAGCTCCGCTTGACGAGCACGGGCATGCAATGGGCCATCAACGCCTACCTATTGTCGTTGGCGGCGCTTTTTGCCTTCGGTGGCCGGTTGGCCGACACCCTGGGGCACCGCCGGATGGTAATGCTGGGCGTCGTCATTTTCGCCGGCGCCTCGGCCGCCTGCGGGCTCACGCCCACCGGGAGCGTGGCCGAGGGCTGGATCGTGGGCTTCCGGGCCATCCAGGGAGCCGGTGGGGCCATAATGTTCCCGGCCGCCCTGGCCGCCGTGGTCCAGACGTTCCCTCTTCAGCAGCGGGGCCGGGCGTTGGCTCTTTTCTTCGGTATCGCCGGGGGGCTGACCGCCATCGGTCCCGTGCTCGGCGGGTTCCTGACCGAATGGACATGGCGGGCCATCTTCTGGGTCAACATCCCGGTGGCCATCGTCGCCCTGGTGCTCACCGCCATCTCCAAGACACCGGAACAAGCCCGGCCGGCGCCCCTCGACTACCGGGGCCTGGTCCTGGTGGCGGCGGGGGTGGCCCTGAGCGTGTTCGGCTTCCAGCAGTCGTCGATCTGGGGCTGGCACAACCCGGCCATCGGGCTGTGCATCGCCGCCGGGGTGGTGCTGCTGGTCATCTTCGCTTATACCGAGGCCCGTACCCCGTCGCCGCTTGTCCAGGTGAGCATTTTCCGCATCCGGGCCTTTTTCGTCGAGAACGTGGTCCTCGGGATATCCATGCTCGTGTTCGTCCCGGTGTTCTTCTTCGCCAGCGAGTTCGCCCAGGTCTCATTGGGGGAAACGGCCCAAAATACCGGCGTTATCCTGTTGTACTTCTTCGTCGGCTTCGCCGTGGCCGCCCAGGTCGGCGGGCGCATCCTCGACCGTCGGGGGGCCAAGCCCACCGTGGTGTTCGGTTGCGCCCTGGCCGCCGTGGGCTTTTACCTATGGGCGGGGACCCTGGACCAGCTCAAGTTGTCGGCCGAGGTCGACTACATAATCATGGCCGGGGCCGGGATGGGTTTCATGCTCGGGCCGGCCAGCACCGACGCCGTCAACCGGGCGTCCCGGTTCTCCTATGGCGAGGCCACCGGCATCACCCAGACTGTTCGTAACTTTGCCGCCAGTTTGGGCCTGGCCATCCTGGGCACGGTGCTGGTGACCGAGATGCGTTCGCGCGTCACCACCTCGCTCGTGGCGCAGGGAGTGCCCAAGGCGCGGGCGGCGGTCGAGGCGTCCCGGTTTTCGCAGTCCCAGAGCGGGCCCGGCAGCACGGCCGGGATCCCCCATTTCCTCCGCCTCGACTTCGCCCACGCCACCAGCACCGTCTTTTACGCCATGGCCGGGATAATGGCCGTGGCCGCCGTGGTCGGCGCCATCGGCCTGCAGCGAGGCTTACAGCGTGAAGCACCTGAGGCGGTGGGCGCAGAGGCGGCCGTGGACACCAGCGCGCCGGTCACCAACCCCCGGGGCATGCGGCAAACATCCGAGGCCTAAGCCGCCAAGGTACGAACCGCCACGGCGACCGGCCTAGG
>JBKQUU010000038.1:0-6317 GCA_052325485.1 Acidimicrobiales bacterium
GTGCTACAAGGACACCACCGATGACGCCGGGTATGCTGATGCTCATTGTCAAACCTCCCAAACCTCTTCACGGTGTGTGGTGTTGTTTACGTACTTCACTTGCGGGTAACGCTGCCTCAGCCGGTTGCACGCATCGTGGGCAGCCCTAGCCGTTTGGTAGTCCCGGTAATACTGCCAGCCGGGACCCTCGGCAGTGTTCGACCAGTAGTAAACGGTGTACATCTACTTTCCCTTTTTGTCCTTCAGCCATTCTGGTAGGTTCTCCTGCGTGATCTTCTGCAGTCTTTGCTTCTTCTCTGCCTTCCGCTTGAACCAGCGGTAAATCGCGACGGGTGTCAACCACTTGGCAAGTACATCGTCGTCGGGGTCGATAGGACGGTGGTACATTGGGCTTTCTCCTTGTGTGAGTCTCACAGTGAACGGCACGGCCTTGCAGCTATGCCGTTTATTGTGGGACCAGGTGGGACCTACCACCTGACCACAACAGCAGTGCTCGCCCGCCAAAGCTGCACTACTTAGGGTTTTATGTTCCTGCGACCCTCGACGCCAGCAGGTCTACCGGGCAATACGCAACGGCGCTGACGGAGCACTCGGAAGAGTCTCGACGTTCACGCAATTAGCGTCCCGGTCCCTGCGGCTTGCAAAGGCGCCCAACCTCGTGCCGGCGTAGCGGTCTGTGGTCCGGCCTGCCGGTGGTCCCTCAGGCTAGGAGGGGCTGGCCCTGTTACTGCCTGCGTCACTAGCTCCAACCGTCATGGTAGATGCCATGTGGAGAAGATGCAAGTCGGCCTCAAATCAGGAACACACATCGCCTCTGGCCTGCGGTTATACGTCGGCTATGTGGTTGTGTGGAGTAGCGGGGCGTAGAGGACCTCTCTATCGTCAACGTCGCCCTCCCCGCGATCCGTGTCAACTTGCGGGCCAACAACGCCGACATCCAGTTCGTCGTGGCGGGCTACGGCCTGGCTTACGCCGTGATGCTGATCACCGGGGGGCGGCTTGGGGACCTCTACGGGCGAAAACGTCTCTTCATGCTCGGGATGGCGGGGTTCGTGGCCACCTCTGCGCTGTGCGGGCTGGCCCAGAGCGCGGTCATGCTCGATGCGTCCCGGGTGGCCCAAGGGCTCATGGCCGCCCTTATGTACCCGCAGGTCTACTCGGTCATCCAGGTGAGCTTCCCGCCTCGCGAGCGCGCCCAGGTCTTTGGCCTGGTTGGGGCTGTCATCGGGATCGCCACGATCATGGGGCCCCTCGTCGGTGGGCTCATCATTCGCGGCGACATCACCGGCACCGCCTGGCGCTGGATCTTCTTGGTCAACGTACCGGTGGGAGTGGCGGCCTTCATTGCTGCCGCCAGCTTCGTGAGCGAGTCCAAAGCGCCTGGTGCCACGCGCCTCGACACAGCCGGCTTCGCGCTGGCCACGATGGGCCTCTTGTTGTTGGTCTACCCGCTGGTGGAGGGACAGAACGCCCAGTGGCCGGCCTGGAGCTTCGTGTGCATGGGCGCCTCCCCGTTGGTGTTGGGGGCGTTCGTGCTCTACGAGCGGTCATTAGCGGTGGAGCGCTTCCCGTTGGTCCAGTTGTCGATGTTCTCCATCCCCGCGTTCCGCCTCGGCGTGCTCATCTCGGCCGCCTTCTTGGCCGGCATCCCCTCGTTCTTCTTCGTCTTTGTGCTGGTGCTGCAGAACGGGCTCGGCTACAGCGCCCTGCATGCGGGGCTCACCACCATCCCCTGGACGGCCGGGGTGGCAGTGGCATCCACGATCTCGAGCCGCCTGGAAGGCCGGCTCGGCAAGTGGGCCATCGTCATCGGGGCCGCCCTACTGGCTCTGGGCGCCCTCGGGGTCATCTGGACCCTCAACCTACGCGGCGTCAAGCTGACGAGCTTCGACCTGGTCCCAGCCTTCGTCGTTTCAGGCCTCGGCCTCGGGACAGTGATCGCCCCCCTGCTGAACGTGATCCTGGCGGGGGTGCCTGCCCGCTATGCCGGCTCGGCCTCGGGCGTGCTCACCACCTTCCAGCAGCTCGGGGGTGCCATCGGGGTCGCAGTGGTGGGGGTGGTTTTCTTCAGCCTGCTCTCGGGCGGCGCCCAGGGAGGCGTCTCGGCGGCATCCCCGGACCTGCGGGCGGGCCTGACGGCGGCCCATGTCCCTGCCACGCAAGCACGCGCCCTGGAGGCTACGTTTGCCCGGTGCTTCAAGGAGCAGGCTTCCTCGAGCGACCCGAGCCAGGTCCCCGCCGGCTGCCCGTCGCCCAAGCACGCCAGCCCGGTCGCCAGAGCGCTCAGCAGAGCGGGCGGCTCTGCTGCCGCGCACGACTTCGTCAGCTCAGCCGAGACAGTGTTGTTCCTGCAAGTCGGCTTCTGGTCGCTGACGGGGTTGCTCGGCGCGCTGTTGCCTCGCCGGCCCAAGCGTGAGGTTTACGACGGGCCGCTGGTGTCCCTGGACGGGGCCAGCACGGGTGCCGGAGCGGTCCCCGTCAGTGCCTAGGTTTTCGAAGCGCTCTAGTGGCCTGAATAGCGCGAGCCCGCCGAGGCAGACGCGATGAGCGACGGGCTCGTACTCCCGCCAGGTTCAGGTCACCCGGTGCCGGGGGCTGGGATGGTCCTGAAGGTCGGCGCCAACCAGTCGGAGAAGTGGTCGGTGTTCGAAACCGAGGTCGCCCCTGGCTTCGACGTAGGGGCACACCGGCATGCAGACGCTGAGGAACTGTTCTACGTGCTCGAAGGCGAGCTCGACCTGCTGGCCTTCGAGCCCGCGACGAGGTCGGGTGGGAACTGGGCTGAATGGGCGTCGCGCTCGGGTGCCAGGGTGGCGCGTGGAGGTCCCGGGACGATGATGTTCGTCCCTGCTGGTTGCCCGCACGCCTTTGCCAACCGGGGGACAAGGCCCGCTCGAATGCTTTTCGTGGTTTCCCCGCCGGGCCACGAGCGCTACCTAGGGGAGCTCGCACAACTAGTCGGCCACTCGGGGCCCCCTGACCAGGGGGCCATCACAGAGCTGCGGGCGCGCTACGACATCGAGCAACTAACCCCACTGGTCTCCTCCTTGCGAGGGCCTTCAAGACCCACCTGAGGGGGAGCAGGGCCACCAGCTCTAACGCCCAGCAAGTAAGGAGCTGACAAGGCACGGCAACAGAGGCAGATCGAGAGCCAGTAGAACAGTGACAGGTACTCGCTCTGTTGCTGCCCGCCACGGGGCACTGCGACGCTGAAATGACTCCGGGCGGGCAACAAGGCTCCAGCCGTCGCCGCGCAAAATCGAGGGCGGCGCCGCTGTACACGACGCCTGGGTGTCGCTCGCCCTGGTCTGCAGGGATCATCGTGTTTCCGTGCTGACCTCTTATGTCCCCTACCAGAAGGCCGCGGCCAAGTGAGCTCTTCCTAGCTCGATGCCAAGAGCCTTCGCGTGCCCGTGCTGCGCGCCCCGCTTGTCGCCGTGCAATCCGCTGCGGATAGCTGGGCCGCATCTGGTACGCCGGTCGTGGGCTGTTCTCTGGTGGGTGCCTAGCAAGAGCGGCCGGCCCGCCAAGACCCTTCGGGCTCCGAGGAGCACGCTGAGGGAGGCCGGCCGGCTCGGGCACAGAAACCGTATGTCTGCTCGCACAATGGGACAGGATGGGCCGTCTGTCTCGACAGGGACGACGCGAGGAGAAAGGTTGACCGATGACAGCACCATTCGATGTCGACATGCTCCAGCGCGCTTGCGACATCACCGACCGGGTCATGAGCGGCGTCCAGCCCGCCCAATTGGGAGGCCCCACGCCGTGCCGCGACTGGACCGTCCGGGAGCTGATGGAGCATATGGTCTCCTCGACCGATTTCTTCGCCGACGCCGCCGAGCGCGGTTCTGTTGCCGAGGACCGGGAATGGCCCAGCTATTCGCCTGAGGAGCTGGTGCCCGCCTACCGCCGCCACGCTGGCCGACTGATGGCGGCGTTCCGGGCCCCGGGGGTGATGGACCGGCCGATGGTAATCCTCGCCGGGTCCCCGACGGCCTCTTTCTGCCTCCAGATCGCCATAAGCGAGCGGTTCGTACACGCCTGGGACCTCGCTGCCGCCACGGGCCAGCCCTTCGACGAAGGCGCGGACATTGCCGAGGCGCTGCTCGCGTCGCCGGAGTACGTTTCCGTCAACTCTGAGGTGCGGTCCAACACCCCGCCGCCGCTCGGGCCGGAGCTCGCTGTCCAAAGTGGTGCGGGGCCTGTCCAGCGCCTCGTGGCGTTCCTCGGTCGCGACCCGAGCCAAGCGAGGGGTTGAGCCGTCCGCAGAAGCGGGGCTTCCGGCTCTCCACAGATCGACTCGCTAAGCGTGGCCGAAACACGCTTGAGTTTTAATAGGAACCCGCCCATACCGACCGTACTGCATGTCGAGATCCCGGCCCTAGTGCGCGCCATCTAACGCGCGTCCGCCCCGAGCGCTCGTGACCTGAACATCCAACGGCACCGAGTGCCGCCAGGTCGCGCCCATGCAAAGCACATTTGGACGAGGTTGGTCATCACGAGGCCGAAGCTGCAAGGGAGGCCGAGGGCACGCCAAACAGTGTCGTCATGGGTCGAGGGCCAGAGGTTTTCTCCGTTTGCCTCGGTGCCGGTGTCGTGGAGGCCGGCTCGGCGAGCTACACCTTCCGACGCTGCGTGGCCGGCGAGTATGTGGGCTTGCACCCGGCGGACCGATTCACCGGCAAGCCACCGCACCAGGACCTCCGCGGCCTCCGAGGCATAGCCCTTGCCCTGGTGCGGCTCGCCAACGATCCACGCGACCTCGCCGACCGATGCCCTGGGAGATGGGCCGGGCTGGGAGCTGATGTTGGTCAACGCCCGGCACGTGAAGAACCTGCCGGGGCGAAAGACCGAAGGCCCTCCTGGGCGGCTGGTTAGCCCAGCGGGGCGAATGCGGGATGTTCGTGCCTCCGCCGGTGATCGCCCGGCTGCGGGACCTCACGCGGTACCGGAAAAAGCTGGTGGAGGACCGGGCCAAGGAGGTCCAGCGCGTCCAAAAGTTCCTCGAAGATGCCCGGATCAAGCTGGAGTCCGTGGTCACTGACGTGATGGGCAAGGCCAGCCGGCGGAACCTGGCACCGTAGATGAGATCGCCGGCCACCGCCCGTCCATCCTGTGGTGGATGACGTCCAGCTGTGGTGCCGGGTCAAGGTCCTGAGCTCCGACGGCGCCGAGCTGGCCGACATCTTGCTCGAAGGACAAGGCGCGCCGGACCTCGGAGCGGTGGGCGAGGTGGCCCGCCTGGCGCTGCTGGCGGGCAGGTTGGGGGGTGGAGTCGTGCTGGCCGAGGTCTCGGCCGCACTCGATGCGCTCCTCCGTCTGGCCGGACTAGCCGTCGAGGTGGAGGGGCAAGCCGAACTGGCCGAAGAGCCGCTCGGGGCTCAAGAAGGCCAGGAAAAAGGCCATCCCGGTGATCTTGCCCATTGAGATCTCGAGCACCTGCAGCGCCCACGGCGTGTACCCACCGGCGGGGTCAGGCCGGTACTGGCCGAAGGCAGGGCAGCCATTGGCCGAGGTGGGCACCAGGCGCGAGCCGCGACAGCCGCTCGGCCCAGGCTCGAGCATCCAGCGGCCGATGTCGTCCGCCCCCCGGACCCACATGGCGAACGGCGGCATCGACTGCACCGCGTCCTTGTGAAGCAGCGACACCAATCGCTCGATGTCGTAGCGCTCGAAGGCGTCCACGTAACGTTCGAGCAGCTCGGCGTCGGCGCCGTCCAGGGCCTCGGGGTGGGACTCGGCCGGCAAGGTCCGCAGCGTGGCCCGGGCCCGTTGCAGGGCGCTGTTGACCGCGGCCACGCTCGTGCCGAGAAGCTCGGCGACCTCGGCCACCCGCCAACCGAGCACCTCGCAGAGGATGAGCGCGGCACGCTGGCGGGCCGGGAGATGCTGAAGAGCGGTGACAAAAGCGAGCCGGACCGACGCCCGGTACTGGACGATCTCGGCGGGGTCCGCCAGCTCCGGGGCTACGCGGCCGTCGGGGACCGGGGTCACCCAGCGGTCCTCGGGCAGCATCGGCCCGAGAAGAGGTTCTCGCGGGGGCGAGGCCGGGCCCAGCTCCATCGGCCGGGCCCGGCGCTGGGGGCTGCGGTGCATGTCGATGCACACGTTGGTGGCGATTCGGTACAGCCACGACCGTAGGCTCGAGCGGCCCTCGAACCCATCCGCGCTACGCCACGCACGCAGGATCACCTCCTGGGCAGCGTCCTCGGCCTCGAAACCCGAGCCGAGCATGCGGTAGCAGTAGCCGGTCAGCTCCCGGCGGAAGGGCTCAAGATCGGGCGGTACAACGGGGTCCTCTCGCACGGCCACGGCGA
>JBKQUU010000039.1:0-18594 GCA_052325485.1 Acidimicrobiales bacterium
CTCACGGCGGGCCAGCGCTTTGTAAAGGTGTGGCGCCAAGCCGAAAAACCGCCGGCCCCTCTACCCGTCGAGCCCGCCGCCGTGGTCCTACGCTGGCGAGCCTGGCGAGAAGAACGGGCGGCGGGGCGGGACACCACGTCCTGGGCACGGTCCCCTCGGGGCCCGGGCCGGCCGGCCGGCGGTGGCTTCTTCTCGGGCAGCCGGCGGCCCGGGGCCGGTGCCGCCGAGGGCCGGTGGCACGAACGGCGCTTGCAACGGCGCCTGCGCCTCAACGAGGAACAGAGCTCACCGGCCCCTCATACGCAGGACGGGGTGGCGGCCGACCTGCGGGACCAGGTCACCGCCGAAGGGCGCAGAGGCCGGCCTCGGAGCTGAGCCGGTGCTCATGGTGCCCCGCTGGGTGCGGTGCCGGCGCTCGGGCTGACTAGGCCTTGACGCGGCGCTCACGGCCTCGTCGACGGGGCGGCGAGGCCGGTGCTGAGGGCGCCTGGTCGGCGCCGTCCCCGCTGTCGACCTGGCGGGCTCGCGGGCTGTGCCCTAGGGTCGGGTCGCAGTGCTGAGCAAGGAGCTCGCCCTGTACCGCGCCGGAGCGGTCGTTGCTTCGGCCCTGCCCGGAGAGGTCGCCGGTACCCTCGCCCAGGGCGCCGGCGCGCTCATGGGCAGACTGCCCGACTACGACGGCCGGCGAGCCGTCGTCGCTTCCCACATGGCCCGGGTGCTGGGCCGGTCGCTCGAGCACCGGGAATCCAGGCGCATGGTGGCGGAGGTGTTCGCCAACTACGGGCGCTATTGGGCCGAGAGCCTGCGCCTGCCGTCGCGTACCAAGGCCGAGATCCTGGGCGGGGTAAGGACGTTCGGCTGGGACCACCTGGTGGCGGCCCTGGCCGGCGGGAAGGGCGTCATTGTGGCCACTCCACACTTGGGGGGCTGGGAATGGGGCGCCATGTACCTGATCGCCAACGGGGTGCCTGTGACCGTTGCCGTCGAACCGTTGTGGCCACCCGACCTTTTCGAATGGTTCGCCCATTTCCGGGAGGAGCTCGGGATGCAGGTCGTACCGGTCGGGCCCGGGGCGGCCGGGGCCATATTGCAGGCTTTGAAGGACGGCCACGTCGTATGCCTGCTGTCGGACCGCATAGTCGCCCACGTCTCCGCCGCCGAAGTGAGCTTTTTTGGAGCGCCGGTGATGCTCCCGGCCGGCCCGGTGACCCTGGCTTTGCGCTCGGGAGCGCCGCTCATGACGGCCGCCATCTATTACGGCAAGCAGACCACGGCCCACACGCTGGTCTTCCGGCCGCCGTTCGAGCTGCCGACAGCGGCCGGGTTCAGGCAGTCTGTCCAGACGGGCACGCAGGTGATGGCCGTCGAGCTCGAGCACCTCATCCGTTCCGCCCCCACCCAATGGCACCTGGTACAGCCCAATTGGCCCGACGACCCGCAGCTGTACCGGCGGCGGGCGCGGGCAGGCGAGAGCGGGCGGCGGACCGGGACGACCCCGGACAGCGAGTGATGCCGGAAGACCCCGGACGGCGAGCGATGGTGGGGCGAGCGTGCGCTTAGGCATCGTTTGCCCTTACAGCCTGAGCATCCCCGGCGGCGTGCAGCACCAGGTGCTCGGGCTGGCCCGGGCCCTGCGGTCCATGGGCGTGGAGGCCCAGGTGCTGGCGCCTTGCGACGGCCCGCCCCCCGAACCCTGGGTCTCCCCGCTGGGGGCGTCGGTACCGGCGGCGGGCAACGGTTCGGTGGCGCCTATCGCCCCCGACCCCTCGGCCGCCCTGCGCACCATTCGTGCCTTGAGGGACGAACAGTTCGACATCGTCCATCTCCACGAACCCCTGGTCCCCGCCCCGTGCCTGACCGCCCTTCTTTTCAGCGATGCCCCGCTGGTGGGCACGTTCCATCGCGCCGGGGAGATCGCGTGGTACCGGCCCATCCGCGGGCCGGCCCGGTGGGCGGCGGGGCGGCTGAAGCTGCGCTGCGCCGTCTCGACCCTGGCCCTGGCCACGGCCCGCCAGGCTCTGGGGGGCGAGTACGAGCTGCTTTGGAACGGTATAGACGTCGACCTGGCCATGGCCGCCGAACCGTGGCCCACCTCGGGGCCGACAGTGCTGTTCCTCGGCCGGCACGAGCCCCGCAAGGGCCTGGCCGTCCTGGTCGAAGCGGTCGTCAGGTACGACGTCGACGCCCACGTGTGGGTGATCGGAGAGGGCCCCCAGACGGCCAGCCTTCGGGAAGCCACCCTGGGCGACCCCCGCTTTGAATGGCTGGGCACGGTGGGTGAGGAAGAGAAAAGACGCCGGCTGCGCGGCGCCGACGTCCTCGCCGCGCCTTCACTGCACGGCGAGAGCTTTGGCGTGGTGCTGCTGGAGGGCATGGCCGCAGGTACGGCGGTTGTGGCCAGCAACATCCCAGGCTACGCCAACGTCGCCCGGCCGTCTAAGGACGCCCTGCTCGTGCCGCCTGGGGACGCGTCTGCCTTGGCTGCTGCCCTGCTCCGGGCGCTGGCCGACGGCCCAGAGATCGAGGCCGTGCGCCAGTCCGGCTTCAGGCGGGCGGCGGAGCACTCCATGGCGGCGCTGGCCCGGCGCTACCTGCAGCTGTACGAGCCCCTGTTGTCCCCCTGAGCCGGGCCGGTCCGCAGCGTGCGCCCGGCTGGTCGGCCGCCGCGCCCTCGGCGGGGCCCGTGGGAACTGGACGCAGGATATCGGCGGGGACAACTTTGTGTGCCCCTGGGCACGCAGTGTGACCATTGCCTTTCAGGAAAGCCCGGCGGCTCCGAGCTAGGTGCTGGGGCTAAATCCATAATTCGGCTGGTAGAACGGGTGAAGGGCACCGGGCCGGGATAAAAACATGGTTGTAATATGCCCGGAAGTTGGCACCGGGTACCTTCGGGCTGATATTAATTCAGGGCCAAAACAGTCTGGCGCAAGGTTGGTCGTCGTTGCAGCGGCGATAAGACCTGGAACATTTTGGGCTCCCAAATTCCTTGCTGGTCCGCGTCCTTCGACGCGAGCTGTCGCGGGCGGGGACGCGTTCCGAAGAATTTTTTGAACCTCGGCTATGTCGCGGGCCGGTACCAGACAGAAAGGTGGACTTCGAAGCTCCATGCACACAACTGTCATTGCTGTCTCCGCGTGTGCCGCGGGCGTTGGGGGCTGGTACTGCCGTACCAGCGCCACAATGGCGGGCTGGACGGCGGCGGCCCGCGGGGCGAGCCAGCCGGCCACGAGCCAGCGACCAGAGGGCCAGCCGCCACCGGGCCGGCTCTCATGTGCCCGCTGGGCCTTGGCCGCCGCCCTCGCTACCGGCGCCGTAGTGGCCAGCGTGCCGGCCCGGGGGCCACATGCCCTGCCCGTCTTGGCCCTTTTGTCGCTGGCCGTTTGGGCGCTGGCTCTGGTCGTTCTGGCCTTGATCGACCGCGAAAGCCTCGTCGTACCGACCAAACTGGTACGGGCTGCGGTCGTGGCCGCGATTTCTCTGCTTGCTCTTGGAAGTTTTGGCACCGGCGACTGGCGCCATTTGTGGCAGGGAGCGGCGTGCGCCGCCATCGCGGCCTGCTCCTTCGGGGCGTGGAGCGCCGTCAACCCGCGAGGTCTGGGCTTCGGCGATGCCCGGATGGCCTCGCTCGTCGCCCTGGGCGCGGGCGCATTGTCACCGCTGGGCTCGCTGGTGGCCTTGGCGTGTTCTCCGTTGGCCGCCGGCTTGGTGGGCCAGCACCGCTTGAGGAATGACCCGGGTGCGGGACAGGCAACGGTGGCTTTGGGGCCGTTCCTCGCTGTTGGTGGGTTAGCGGTGGTGATGGCCCATGCGTGCTGAGCAGCGGTCAGCGGGCCCAGCGCCAAGCGCGGCCCCGTCCTCTTCGGGCGGAGAAATAGCTAAATTGCGCCGCCCTCGGGGCTGGACGACGGGCAGCATTGTCCCCGTTGTGCTGGCCGTGCTGGCGGCCGGGTTTGGCTACGCCGCCTTGCAGGACCGCTCGGCAATGACGGCGATCGTCGTCGCCAGCACCTCTGTCCCTGCCGGTTCGGCGGTGAACGCCGGCAACACGCGTACCGTGACGGTCCACTCCTCGGACACGGCGTTGGTCCACGGTGTCCTCTCTCCGTCGTCGTTGGCTGAGGGTTGGGTCGCCGCCGTGGCTTTGGGAACTGGACAGCCGATAACCGACAGCGAAGTCATGAGGCCGTCGCGGGTACCTGTCCTGGGGGAGATGAGCATCGCCGTGCCCCTGCAGCAGGCCGCCGGGGGGAAGATCAGCGCCGGCGACCTCGTCGACGTCATCGCGCCGAACGGGGACAGCGGCGCCCATTACGTGGCCCAAGGGCTGCGGGTAATTGCCGTCGCGCCCACGTCCGCCGCCGGAGTGCTTGGCGGGCTGTCCACGAGTTACTACGTGCTCGTCGCCGTGGGCAAACAAACGGCTCTGCGAGTGGCCGCGGCGCTGGGCGTCCAGGGCGCGGGCGGGACCGGCGGGCAGTTGGAGATAGTCCGCTCGACCGGCGAGCGTGATACGGCCCAGGTGAGTTACGACGCCAGTCCCGGTCCCCGCGCCGTGCCGAACGGAGCTTGATGACGAACCTGTCCGTGGGGCTGGGTGCCACAAAGGCACCATGGAGCAGCGCCTTTAGGTCTTACGTGCGAGATCACGGCCAGGGCATCACGCTGCGGGTGGTCATGGACAGGACCGAGCTCGAGCGCGCCGCGCCCGGCTTCGACATCCTGGTGCTCGACGACGTCATGCGCACCTTCTCTATTTCGGACATAGCCCGCGCTCAGGACCGCGGTGCTCACGTGGTGGGCGTCTTCGACCCCGGCCCGGGCCTGGGCCGGCAGTACCTGGCCGGCCTGGGAGTTGACGAAGTTCTGCCCGCGACCACCGCCCCCGCCGAGCTGGCCGCTCATTTCCTGCAACGCGAACGCCGCCCCGAGCCCGGGACGGCGGTCCCGGGCCGGCCCAATTTTGCCGCCGCTACCGCCCTGGGCCGGCCGGCCGAGCGCCGGGGGAAGTTGAACGCGTGGACCAAGGTCAGCGGCGGCTGTGGGTTGACCGAGGCCGTGGTGGCGGCGGCGGAGCACATGTCCAGGCAGGCTCGCGTCCTTCTCATCGAGGCCGAGGAGCTCTCTCCGATCCTGGTGTCCCGTCTATTGCGGTCCCCGGAAACGGGCCTGCCCTGGGCCGTCTCCCGGGCCGGTCAAGGGTTGCGAGCACTTCCGGAGGGGCTATCGGGGCCTCGGGACGACGCCACTTCGCCGGTGGGCCATTTCGACGTGATCTGCGCCTCCCCCGGTGCCCCCCAGGCGCTGAACCCGGCTCATCTGGGCCGGTTGGTGGCTGAGGCGCTGGGCGTGTACGACGAAGTCTTCATCGAAACAGGGTGGTTGGTGGCTACGTCTTCGGGGCGCGAGCGCTTTGGCGCCGTCCGCGACGTGCTGGTCGGTGCGGACTGCGTCGTGGTCATGGCGTCAGCCGATCCCGAGGGCGCGGCGCGGTTGGTGGAATGGAAGGCGGCGGCGGAGACGGCCGGGGTCAGCGGCCCCAGCGTGGGCGTGTTCGGCCGGGCCCGGGACAGTTCTTACGAACGGGACCACCTGGCTCGGGTCGTCCTGGCCAACACGGGACGTAAGCCGTTTGCCAGTTTGTCGTTCCTGCCCGAAGACCAGACGGTGGCCCGGGCCCGCTGGAACGCCGAAATGGTGTGGCGGTGCCGGTGGCTCAAGGCGGTCACCGAGCTGGTGGCGGCCTCCACTGCGTCGGCGGCGGCCGCTCGGGGCGGTGGGCACCAGGGCAGTTACGCGACGCCACGAGGCTACGCCAGCCCTGCTCAAGTGGGAGCGGTGGCCGTATGAGCATGACGGCCTTCGACCAACTGCGGTCCCGGGTCCTGTCCCTGGTCGCCGCCCGGGACATGGACGTCCCCGCCCAGCCTGCCCTGGCCCGTCAGCTCGTAGAGTCCGAAACCGAACGCTTTCAAAGAGATTTGATGCGGGGCATGCAGCACGGCCTGCAGCCGTTCTCAGACCCGCCTGACGTAGTCGACCGCCTCATGCGCGAGCTCGTTGGCATAGGAGCGCAGCTCGACCAGCTCGTTTCGGATCCCCGGGTCGAGGAGATCTACGGCGTCGACGGCGACATAACGGCGCGCCTGGTAGGCGGGGAGACGAGGTGCACCGAAAGCCCGGCGCAGCCCGAGGCCGTCCTGGCCGTGCTGCAGAGGATGATAGCGGCGGCGGCGGAGAGCATTGACGCGTCGCACCCAAAGGTGGACGGTGTCCGGGTCGTGCTGCCGAGCGGACGCCGGGCCAGGCTTTCGGTGTCCATACCGCCCCGCATCGACGGCAGCGTGTCGTTCAGCTTACGGGTACCGCAAAAGCGGAACACGACCCTCTCGGACCTCGTGTCTTTCGGCTCCATGACGCCGGCGGCGGCCACTTGCCTGGAGACCTTTATGAAAATCAGGCGTACACGGGTACTGGTGGCAGGACCCCCGGGTGCGGGCAAGACGACGCTGATCGAGGCTTTGCTGCGAGCCGTTCCCGCCCGCCGCCGTGTCATATGCGCCGAGGAGCAAAGAGAACTGAACGCCCCGCTCCTCAACGGCGAGTACTGGCAGAGCTCAAAGGTCGAGACGTTGACCGATCTGATCCGGTCTGCTCGGGTCGCTTCGCCGGAGCTCATAGTCCTGGGCGAGCTCAAAGGAGCCGAAGCCTGGGAACTGCTCATGGCCGGCACCTTGGGTGTCGGCGTCGTCGCCGCGGTTCACGCCGAGGACACCTCCGGGGCCTTTGAGGCTCTTGCCGTCTGTGCCACCAAGGCGGTCCCGGCGACGCCCTTTGCCGAGCTCGAAGCCCGCTTTGCGGCCATGTTCGATGTGGTCGTCTACTGCGACGTCGACGATTCGGGCGAGACCGTTCAGCGCCAGGTGACGGAAATTTCGGTCGTGCCGCCCCAATTGACCACGGCCGCGGGAGGAGTGGCGGTTACCCCGATATTCAGCCGCACCGACATCGGCGAGGACATGGAACTGCGCACCGGTGCCGTAGGGGAGCGTCTGGAACGTCGCTGCGACCGGCTCCTGGCCCGTTATGGCCTCAACCTGGCGAAGGTCCTGAAAGGCGCGGAGGTCCGCTGGTGAAACTGCTGGCGGCTGTGATGCTCGGCGCCCTGGCGTGGGCCATGGCGCGCCAGTTGAGCGTGGGCGGCACCGGCGTGGGGGCCCAAGAAAGGGCGGCGTTGCGGCAACTGCTGTTCGGAGGCGGGCGGGTGAGCCGGCGGAGCCGGGCGAGCTTCCAGGTGTGGCTGTCTCAAGCGGGCGCCGCCGTTACGCCGACGCAGTTCTGGGTTGTTTCGGCCGGCGTGGGCGCCGTTGCCTTCATGGTGCTGCTGGCCATTACCCGGACCACGGTGGTCTCGGCCTTGCCCGCCGGCGGCTGTGCCGCCGTACCGTACTCCTACTGGTCGGCGCAACGTCGCAAGCAGGCGGCGGCGCGGTGCGGGGCGTGGCCCGACGCGCTGCGTTACCTGGTCGGGGCGCTCGGGGCGGGCATCGCCACCCTTCATGACGGTCTCGAGGAGCTGGCCGGTTCAGGGCCGGAGCCTTTGCGAGCACCGATGGCTCGTTACGTACGTATGTCGGCCCGCTTGGGGGACCGCCCGGCTCTCGAAGCAGTGCGAGCCGAACTGGCCGACCCCATATCGGACCCGGTCCTCCTGGCCTTTGCCGGTGCCATTGAAGAGGGGACCGAGACCGTGCTCCGTGTCCTGGCCGACCTCGGTTCGCAGATCGCCGCTGATATCCAACTGGCCGACAAGATCAGGACCATCCAGACCCAGTCGAGGGTGGCCAATTGGGGCTGTTTTGCCATGCCGTACGGGGTCCTGGTCTTCTTGTGCGCTACGAACCCGTCGTACCGGAGCTTCTTTTCTCAACCTGTGGGCCTGGTGCTCGTGGTGGTGGGGGCCGTCATGTCCGTCGTCGGCCTGGCCGCGTCCCGCCGTTTGGTCCGCCCGATAGCGGCCACCGAAAGGGTCTTCGTGGAGAGCGCGTCGCCATGGGCCCGGTAATGGTCGACGCTGCCCTGTGCGCCGTGCTTGGTGGTAGCACTGTGTTCTGGACGGCGACGCGCTTGGCCCATCCCCGGCGGTCACCGATGGGCCGGTTGTCGCTGTACCTGGAGGCCGCTAGGGCCCGTCTGGGAGGCAGGCCCGTGGTCGCCCCCGGGCCGCTCCTGGTCGGGGAGGCTTTTCGCCGGGTCCTGGGGCCATTGGTCGGCGGGGCGGTGTCCCGAGTGGCAAGGGTGGGCCGCCTCGGTCCGGCGGCCAACCTGGAGCTGTCGTTGCGCCAGGCCGGTGTGAAGCTCACGCAGGAGGCCTACAGGCGGGAGTACCTGCGCTGGCTGATCGGCACACCGCTCGTACTGGGGCTGGTCGGGGCGCTGACCGGCAAGGCCAGCTTCGTGGTCTTTTTCTTTGCCGCCGGCGTCTTTGTCGGTGCCCGGCGCCTACCCGAGCGGCTAAAGGCCCAGGCCCGACGGCGCTCCGACCGGGTGCGCAGCGACCTACCGACGGTGGCGTCCATGCTGGCTTTGAAGATAGAAAACAATAAGAGCCTGGTAGTGGCCGTCTCCGATGTGGCCGCACAAGGGTCCGGACCGGTGGCCGAGGAACTGGGACGGGCCGTGCACCTTATAAATGCCGGGTACGGCGAGGCGCCTGCATTTGAGCTCGTGGCCCGGGAATCCGCCGAGCCGGCGGCGTCTCGCTTCTACCGGTTCTTGGCCGCTGCCACCGGTGGAGGCTTGGACCTGGCCAAGGCGCTACTGGACCAGGCCAACGAACTACGGGCGCAGCGCCGCGAGGAGATCGAACGCAGCGCCGCCCAGCGTCAGATGGCGCTGATCGTCCCCAACCTCGTTTTCATGGCGCCGGTGCTGTTCGCCTTCCTGTTGGCGCCCCTTCCCCAATTGTTGTTCGGAAAGTAATCCCGACCATGAGCCAAACGCTCTGAAATGAAAGGACACACGATGGCAGACGTTGCCCGGGCCGTTCCGGCCCCGATCCCTTCCCGCTCATCACTGCACCGGCGCGCCGTCGCCCACCTCCGGCGCCTGCTCCGGGACCAACGAGGCAGCCAGATCACCGACAACCTCGGTTTGATCGTGGTCGGCATCGTGGCCGTCGTGGCCATAGGCGGCCTGATCTCGGGGCTGGACACGACCATCTTCAAATGGGTCACGACCCAGCTCGGGCTGGGCTGAGGGCGTTACGGGCATGCGGCGACATCGTGAGGCGGGCTCAGCACTGGTCAGCGGGGTGATCGGGATCGTGCTGCTTCTCATACTCTTCATCGGCGCCCTCAACGTGGTCGTCGACGAGTATGCCAAGGGCGCGCTCCGCACCGCCGTGGACGAGGCCGCTCAAGCCGGGGCCACCGCAGGAGGTTCTGTAGCCAGTTGCGAGGACAAGGCAGCCGAGGTGCGCGCCGATCTGTTACCAGGCCCCCTCGGGTCGGGGCTCGTCGTCAACTGCCTCGTTCAAGGCGACGAGATGATGGCCTCTTTTGTAGGGACCGTAAGGGGCTTCTCGCCCCCGGTGCCTCCCGTCGGCATCTCCGTTACCGGTTTGTCGCTCATTGAAGAGGCGCCGGCGCAGTGAGGTCATTTCGGCCGTCCCCGACCGAACAGGGAAGCGCCACCCCGCTCAGCCTTATGCTCGGCGTGGGCCTGATCGTCGTACCTGTGCTCGTCCTGGTACTTACGCTGCCCGCCTGGGAACAAAGGACCGTCGACGCTCAGGATGCCGCCCGCGACGCCGCCCGAGCATTGGTCGAGGCGGACGATTGGGGCGATGGTGTGGCGGCCGCGGAACAGGCCGTGTCCGAGATCGTCAGCAGCGATGGCCTGGTCGCCGCCGATGTAAGTCTTTCCCTCGCCGGCTCTTTGGGGCCGGGCGGCACGGTGACGGCGTCGGTGACAGTGCTCGTGCCTGCCGGCAACGTGCCCGGCCTCGGCTTCATCGGCACGCTCCACTACACGGCCAGTTCCACTGAGCACGTGGACGCCTACCGGGACTCGGCCACGTGAGCGGCGTCGGCCGGGCCGGCCTCCAGCACCGCCTCGTGCGCCGCCACGGGGACGGGGCCCACGATGACCGGGGCGACGCCATGGTGGTCTGGTGCTTGCTGATCGCGGTGATGTTGCTCCCGCTGGGCGGGCTTTCGGTCGACCTGTGGCACGGGATCGAAGTTCAGCGCCAGCTGCAATCGGCGGCCGAGGACGCCGCGTTAGCCGGTGCGTCCGGCATCGACGTGGGGCAGTACCGCCAAAATGGCTGCCTTGTCCTCGACCCGCTGGTCGCCGTGCCCCTGGCCGAGGCCAATATCGCCTCGCAGGCAGGGTTGGGACCGCTGGCGGGGACAGACATTGCCATCAGTGACGACCGGCGCCAGATATCGGTCATATTGCAACAGGACGTGCACCTGACCCTTCTTTCCTGGGTTGAGGGCAGCAAGCCTCTTGTGGTGGTGGCGACGGCCTCGAGCGGGCCCGAGGGCTCGGTGTCAGGAAGTGGGTGCGCGTGAAGAAAGCAACGACGCAGACAGGGGCGCGGGCGAGAGGTTGGGCCCGTGGGCCGACGAGGCCGGTGCTCGCGGTCGTAGTACTAGCGATGGCGATGTCCGGGGGAGCCCAGGCCGGGGCCCTGGCCGGGCCGGCGAACAGCCTAAGTTGTGGCGGCTCGGCCCACCTCGGTGCCTCGGTGGGAGCCCGGCTCGGTTGCCCAGGGCCGCCCGGGGCTACCCAGACGCCGGGGCGTCCCACCGTCACCACGACGCCGGTAGTACCGGCGAGCGGGCACGCCAGCAGTGGCCCAGGGCCGACGTCCGCCCCACCTCCCAACGCCTGGGGTTACCTGACCTGCCCCAGTGGGGCGGGGTCCAATGCCGAGCTCTCTGCGAGGCAGTACGGCCCGGGTGGGGTGCCGACGGGGTCGAGGTCGGTGATCTGCCCGTCGGGGCAGACAGCGTCGACTTCCCCGCCTCCACCACCCCCGCCACCGCCTTCCGCCGGGGACGTCTGGGCCGAGGTGCCTCTACCCGCTCCGGACCTGGCCATAAATCCCGCCGGCGCCGGTGTCACTCAACTCGCCAGCTGGTTCTGGGTCACTGGTGCGGGCCGGTCGGTAACAGTGGCGGTGACCATCGGGGCCTACACCGTTACGGCCACCGCCAGCCCGGTGGCGTACCAGTGGAGCTTTGGCGACGGCTCGAGCGCCACGAGCGCCAGCGCCGGCGGCGAGGGTGAACCGTCGGTGACCCACACTTACCTCGAGAAGGGCACCTACCCCGTCAGCCTGGCGGTGGAGTACGCCGGCCGCTACAGCTTCGCCGGGCCGGCCGGGACGGGGTCGAGCAGTCTGGGGGATTACGAGCAGCCGCCCGTCAACACGTCGTACACGGTCCAAGAAGTCCGGTCGGTGCTCCTGACCACAGGGGGTGGTTGACGGTGCCGACCGTCCCGTCAATGTGGCAACTGGCCGACGTCGAGGCTTTGGCTTTCCGGGGCGACGGCGGGGGCACCGTGACGTCGAGGCTCGCTTTCAAGACGGCGACGCTCATTGCCCTGAGCGCCTTTGACCGTCGCGTACATCCGTCGGGGCAAGCTGTTTGCCTGTTGGCCCCCCGGTGGCTGCGCTTGGTCTCGTCCACCACCGGCGCTGTCGTTTTGGCCGGGCTGATCGGGGCCGTCTGGCCGCCGCTCGGCGGGGCGCTGCTGGTGTTGACCGCCGTTGTGCTCCTGCCCCTCGCCGTCCGGGCCACCGTGGCGTTGCCGGCCCGAAGGCGGTTAAGGCGGGTAGGCCCGCCCGGTCGTCGTCGTTACGTCTATGTCCATTCGGTGGCCAGCACCCGTCCCGGCGCGGGCGCCGAACTGATGACGTCTTTGGCGGGCGAGGCCGACCAGAAAGGCTGGCTACTGGTGCTAGACGCCGGCAATGAGAGCCTGGGCGCGTATTACGCCAAGTTCGGTTTCGCTCGGGGGGGTGCGGTGAGGATGCCGGACGGCACCGTACAGGTGCGCATGTGGCGTCAGCCTCAGCACGGGCGGGGGAGCCGCTCGTGAGCCCACGTCGGCCACCAGGTCGGCTACGCGGTTACCTCGACGCCGCCGGCGTCGTCGTGGGCGAGATCGTCCTGCTCGTCTTCTTCGTGCGGGCCAGAGGACTTCTCGGCTCTGTGGACCTGGCCCACTTCATTAGCTGGGCCCAACAGTCCAGTCCGGAGCTCGCCCTGACCGCGCTCGTGCGGCTGCTCGGTACCTGCGTCTCCGCCTGGTTGCTTGCCACCACGGCCCTGTACGGGGTAGGGGTGCTGACCGGTAGCCGCCGGCTCCTCGAGCGTTCGGGCGTTATCACGCCCGCCCTGGTCAGGCGCATCCTGGACACGCTGGCGGCGGCGTCGGTGGCGGCCTCCTCCATCGGGGGCACCGCAGCCATGGCGGGCGCCACCAGCACGGCGCATATCGTCGCCGCCGTACGGCCTGTAGGCGGCCCGCGACCACCGGGCAAGGTCCTCGCTTCGCAGATAGCGCCGGCACCGGCGCGCGTGAGCGTTACGGCACTAGGCCGCCATTTCCCCCACCCGGGCCAGGTGCCCCATGGGCTCCCCGCGGCCGCCTCCGGTATGGCGAATGACGAACAAGTCCCGAGCCCGGACAACGGTTTTGCCGGATTGGCGGCGGGCACCAAGGTGATCGTCGTGCTGCCCGGCGACTGCCTGTCCGTGCTGGCCGAACGCCATTTGGGAGACTGGCGCCTGGATACTGAGATAGAAACGCTCAACTATGGCCGGCCTCAGCCGGACGGCCGGGCCCTTGTCGATGACCACTGGATCTATCCCGGGTGGGTCCTGGTCATGCCGGCGAACGCTTCAGGGGCCACTGTGGTAGGGGGGAGCCCGAAGCCGGCTCCCGCCCCAAAATTTTCCGTCCCCGCACCAGTTCCTGCACCCCTAGTGCCCGGCCGAGGCCGGGCGGTCCCCGTTCCGGTGGTCTCGGCCTCTCGGCCCGGACCGGTGGCGACCACGCTCGCCCCCGTGCCGGCAGTGACGGCGCCCGCGACCGCAGTGCCGGTGACGGCGCCCACTACCGCAGTGGCGCCGTTACCTCGGTTGGGGGCACCAACCGGACCGGTGGCGCATGCCGCGGTGAGACCGGCAAGCACTAGGGGCACCGACGTGAGCAAGGGCCACGAGGACAGCGCGGTTGCCGCCCTGGCCATAGGTGCTGTGGCCGCCGCCGGTGCGTTGTGGAGGCTCGACGGCATGCGTCGCGAGCTACGCCACGATCGCCCCCGAGGCTGGACGATCGCCCGGAACAGGGCCAAAGTGGAGGCCGCGGAGCGCCGTTCGAGGGCCGTGGCCGATACTCAGGCGATGCGCTGGGTGGACCTCGGCCTGCGTTACCTGAGCGGGCTGGTCGAGCAGTTCTCCAGCGAGGACCACAACAACATTCCCTCGTTGGTACTTATCAAGGTGGGTAAAGCGGGCTTGGAGATCGTGCTGTCGCCTTGCCCCCCAGGCCGGTTGGGCTGGTTCTCGCCCACCGCCGACGGGGCCGCCCTCGTGCTCGACTCGGACCTCGAGATCGAGGACCTCGAGTTATTGGCGGCCGACCATTGGCCGGCGTGGCCCGTCGTGGTGGGCCTGGGCGAGAGCGACGAGGGGACCGTCCTGGTGAACCTCGAGTACGCCGGGTCGCTGTCGGTCGAAGGCGACGACCGGGCCGTGCGGGCGGCGCTTGGTGCCGTACTTTTGCAACTGGTCAGCCAACCGTGGTCTCAGGAAATGCTGGCCGGCCTGTACTCGGTCGGGGAGCCAGCGCTGGACGAGCGGTTGGCGGCCGTGCACCAGGTGCCCGCCGACAAGGCCATCGACCTGGCCGAGAAGCTGGACAACATCGCCGGTGCCCGGGCGGAAGTGGCCGGGGACCTATCGCTTTCTGCCCTCCGGGCTATCGCCTGTGAGGCACTTCCCAACGTCGTCGTCGCTTTTTCCGGGACGCCTGACGGGGCGCGCCAGTGCCTGGCCGAGGCGGCGCTCCCCGAGCGCAGTGGCGTCGTACTGGTCGGAGCCGGCCCCATTACCGGCGCTCGCTGGCGATTGGTACTGGGCGGCGGCGACGCGTCGCTGGAGGGCAATGTCGAAGGCCGCCCGGTCTCGTGGGCGCTGAGGACGGGTTGGGATCTCGAGGAGGTTGCTTTAGTGGCTGAAGCATTGGGGACGGCTAGCGACCGCGCCGGGGCGATAGTGGCCGCGGCCCCCGGCCCGGCCGTGACGATCGACGAGGTCCTCGCTACCCGTACCGCCGGCCAAGGACCACCGGAGGCACAGCGTGGGGACGTCGAGATACTTGTCCTCGGGCCGGTGGACATGGCCGGGGGCGAAATTGGTGCCGTTGAGCCGTCCCGGCGCATGGCCGCGCTGGGGCTGCTGGCCTACATGGCCTCGCACGACCGGCCGGTCAGCGCTGACCAGTTGGCGGGCTCGCTGTGGCCTCTGGGTGCCACCAAAGACAATGTGGCCGGCCCGCAGCGTAAAACCGTCATGAACGTGATCTCACGGGCCCGGGCCATGCTCGGTTATAGCGCTGGCGGCCACGAACGCCTTGTGCATACTCCGCAGGGGTACCGGCTGGCGCCGGACGTGAGCTCGGATTGGGCGAGGTTCGAGAAGCTGGTCAGCAGCGCTCGTCCCCGTCCCCCGCACCAGGCGATGACGGCATTGCGCCGCGCCCTGGAGCTCGTGCGGGGCGAGCCGTTCAGCGGTGCCCTGTCAAGCCAGTTCTTTGAGTGGGTGGCGAGCGAACACCTCGACCTGACCTTGTCGGCCAAGATCGTGGACGTCGCCCAGGACTTGGGCGAACTGGCGCTCGAGGCCGAAGACTATGAGACCGTCGTCTGGGCGGTCGAAAAGGGCCTCCTGCTCGAACCGACTCGGGAGGAAATGTTCCGCCTGTGGATGCACGCCCTGGGCCGGCTGGGGCGCCCCGGCCGGGTGGACGACGTCTACCGCCGGCTCAAGCTGGTACTCCGCCAGCGCATCCATCCTCTGCAGGAACCTCAGGCGGACAGCTACAGCGTGTGGCGCACCTACACGGCCGGAGAGCTGACGCGCACGCCGGTCTAGAGCGGGCACCGCCGGGGTGCAGACGGCATGAAGACGGCATGCAGATGGCGGGGCCAGGACCACCCCTGGCGAGAGTGGCCTGTCCGCGGCGCAGTGTCTGGTAACTTGACACGACTATGTGCACGGCGATCACCTGCCCCGATTGCGGGCGTCCCACATGGCAAGGGTGTGGTCTTCATATCGAGCAAGCGCTGGCCCACGTGCCGCCCGCTGAGCGTTGCCAGTGCGACGGCGGGCAGGCAGACCCCGCTAACCAGGTCGGTAAGCACTTCTCTCCGAGACGCCCGGGCTGACGCCGGCCCGACGATTTAGGTGGTAGGCCCATGCCGCAATCTGTTGTCATCGTCGGCGGGGTCGCCGGCGGGATGTCCACCGCCACGCGCCTGCGCCGCCTCGACGCCGAGGCCAGCATCGTCGTGCTGGAGCGGTCCGGGCACATCTCGTTCGCCAACTGTGGGCTGCCCTACTTCGTAGGCGGGGTTATCGAGGAGGAGGAGGACCTCACCCTCCAGACCCCCCGCTCGCTGTTCGAGCGGTTTCGCCTCGACGTCCGCGTCGACGAGGAGGTCGTCGCCATCGACCGAGCGGCGGGCACGGTCACCTCCCGTTCCGTGCGCACCGGCCAGGAGACGGTCGTAGGCTACGACAAGCTCGTCCTCAGCATGGGGGCAGCGCCGGTGCGGCCGCCCATCCCGGGATATGAGCGCGTGCGGACTTTACGCACCGTCGAGGACGGTGCCCGCCTGGTCGAGGACCTCGAGTCGGCGCCGTCGAGCGCCGTCGTCATCGGGGCGGGTTTCATCGGGCTGGAGATGGCGGAGAACCTGGTTGGTCAGGGCGTCGATGTGACGGTGGTCGAGGCTGCGGCGCAGGTGCTGTCACCGCTCGACCCCGAGCTGGCCGTCCTGGTGCAGGACGAGTTCATCGCCCACGGGGTCGACGTGAGGCTGAGGGCGAGGGTCACGTCGATCGGCCACCTCACGGTCACCTTGGAAGATGGGCGTGTGCTCCCCGCCGACCTGGTGGTCGGGGCCATCGGGGCCCGGCCCGAAGTCGGGCTGGCCGAGCTGGCCGGCCTAGAGCTCGGCCCCCGGGGCGGGATCGCCGTCAACGAGGCCAACCAGACCAGCGACCTCGACATCTACGCCGTGGGGGACGCGGTCGAAAAGCCCGACGCCGTCTCCCACGCCACCTCGCTCATTGCGCTGGCCAACGTGGCCAACCGTCAGGGCCGCCGGGTGGCCGACCACATCGCCGGGCGGCCGGCGCACGTCGTCGCCTCTCTGGGGACAACCATCGTAAAGGTGTTCGACGTAGTAGCGGCCACCGTCGGTTGGAACGAGCGCCAGCTGACCGCGGCCGGCCGCGCCTTCCGAGCGGTCCACTCACATCCCTTTGACCACGCCACCTATTACCCCGGTGCCACTCGGATGTCCATGAAGTTGCTGTTCGACCCGGCCGACGGGAGGGTACTGGGCGCCCAAGTGGTGGGGGGCAACGGGGTCGACAAACGCATAGACGTGATCGCCACGGCCATGGCTGTGGGCATGACCGCGGACCACCTGGCGGATCTCGAACTGGCCTACGCCCCGCCTTTCTCTTCGGCCAAGGACCCCGTCAACCAGCTTGGTTATATGGCCGAGAACGTGCTCAACGGGGACTGCGACGTCGTGAGCCCAGGCGAGCTCGAGGCCCTGGTGGCGCAGGGTTCGTTGCTCGTGGACGTGCGCTCCGAAAAGGAGTACGCCGAAGGAGCCATCCCGGGAGCGCTCAATTTGCCTGTCGACCAGCTCCGGGACCACGTGGACCTGCTCGGCCAGGGCCCGGTGCTGGTGTACTGCGAGGTCGGACAGCGGGGGCACACGGCGACTGCCCTACTGCAGGAGCTGGGCGTGAAGACGCGCAACCTGGACGGCGGGTACCGCACGTGGACGGCGTGGACGCGGGCGCACTCAGGTGACCGGTAGGCCCAGGAAAGAGCCGACCACCCCGATAGCCCCGGCGCCCAACAGCCCCAGTACCACGTTGCCCCGCAGGACCACCAGCCAGACCAGCGCCGCGCCCAGCACGCCGGCCTGCCAGAGGTGGGCCAGGGCCAGGCCCAGGGGGACGGCGGAGCCGGCGATGGCCCCGATGGCCGCAGGACCGGCACCGGCCAGGAAGCCCTGGGCGCGGGCACTGGCCCGGACGCGGCCGAAATGCCGGCCCCCGAGCAGTACGAAGCAGAACGAAGGGGCGAAGGCTATGAGCGCGGCCAAGAGGCCCCCTCCCAGCTTGGCGGCGGCGTAGCCGACCACAGCCACGGTCTGGACGACCGGTCCAGGGGTGACCTGGCCGAGGGCCACGGCGTTGAGGAACTGGGCGTTGGTCATCCAGTGGTAATGGTGGACGGCGTCGGACTGCATGAGGGGGACGATGACGAAGCCTCCCCCGTAGGACAGGGCGCCCACTTTCAAAGCCACCCAGACGAGGGCGCCGATGCCGCCCACGGGCGGCGCCAGGGTGGCCAGCCAGGCCAGCGCCGTCGCCCTCGGCCCGGGGCCGTCCGGGGCGCGGACGCCTCGCCAGGCCAGTTCGGCCAGCCCGGCGACCAGGAGCACGAGCACGAGGTAGGGCCCAATGGTGGCGGCCGCGACCCCTCCGGCGAGGGCGTAGGCGCCCCAGCGCAGCCGCGCCGGCGTCTGGGCACCGGCCCGCGCCCAGCTCGAGGGGACCAGCCCGAGGGCGGCATTGAGGGCCACGGCGGCAACGGCCGAGCCGGCGCCCGCCGCCGCGCCCGTCACCCAGTGGGGCGGGCGGCTTTCGAGGAACAAGGCGGACAGGGCGAGGATGGCCATCAGCCCGGGAAGGATGAAGCACGTCCCGCCCACGAGAGCCCCCCGCCACCCCCGGAGCCGCCAGGCGCAGTAGATGGCCAGCTGGGTGGAGGCCGGGCCGGGCAGCAGGTTCGTGGCGGCAATGGCGTCCTCGAACTCCCCGGCGGACAACCAGGCCCTTTGGCTCACGCACAACCTGCGGAGCAGGGATATGTGTGCCGGGGGCCCGCCGAAGCCGGTGCAGCCGATCCGGCCCCACTCGGCGGCGATAGTGCTCAGGCGGACGGGCGCGGGGAGCTCCCCCATGGTCGGGCCGGCCCCCTAGGGCTGTGGTCGAGGCGTGGTCGGGCATCGGGGCCAGCTCCGGGCGCCGGTCACGAACCCCGGAAGGGGGTGCGGGGGTACGTGACCGGCGCAAGCCCAGGGGCGAGGGTTCCCTGGGGGGAGGACCTCATTTCCTCACGAGGTCGCTCTTAAGTTACCCGAGCGAGGTTTCGGCGCTGCGACGGCCGTGTTGCGGCAAAGTGAACACTTCTCGGCGGCTTGGTAAAACGGTACAGGGAGACGGCGCAGAGGGGTACGGGCGCCGCGAAGTTCGCCTT